>CAYWGN010000035.1:0-30801 GCA_964457495.1 uncultured Desulfobacula sp. | reverse complement strand
GCTTATCCTTCTTGCCTGAAGATCGTCTACATCTGCGATCTTTGCCTGGATCATCGTCATATCAGTGTACGCTTTAATGGCCCTGAGGGCTAGAACGATGGATTTCTGTTATTCGGTACAAGGGCATTATGATTTGGAAAGGTTCTGAGAATGATTTAAAGAAATTAGTGACGTCGGATCTCCTGGAATCTCTATCTCCAATTATGTAGCGAGTTTATTTTGTGGCGATTTCCCATATATTGGAATAAAAGTTTTCTAAACAAAATGGTGATTCTTTTAGATTTTCCTCTTCAAAAATAGGAATTTATACCTATATACAATAATAATTTGTTGTGATATTTTTCGTGAGTCAATATTTTTAATCGTTACTGGTCGCATACCATACATAAATGGATGATATGTGGATCTGTGTTTTATTAATTTTGGAGGTATAAGTGAGCATCAAAAAAGAGCAGGCCTTTAAAGATGATATACAAACGTCTATTGTGGCAAATAAAATAGGAGTAAAAGAGCTACAGAATGTATTTAACTATTTTTTGAAAAAATTTGACCTCACGATGAGTGTTAATAAGAGAAGGCCTTTTCGTTTGTCTGATAGTAGACTCAGCAAATACCGAAGAGAAGAGTGTGAACAATTCCACAAAGATTTAGGCAGAGATGTAATATTTCAAACCGACAGAAAATAATTAAAACAAAACAGTTTGTTTTCAGCCTATTATTTTTAAACAATTCTGCTTGACGTTTATGTTTATAGGTTCAAACAGTAAAAAGAATGTCAATATTTTTTGACCCTGTTAATAATTTTGTGTAACTGCCATTTTTTCTATAAAAAAATCTATCATCAAATTCAATGGCAAATCTGTTCATTGCAGGCTTCGGCATGCCCCATGATCAATCCACCAAAAGACCGGAAACTCCTGTCCCACGACTGGTCATGCCTTTATTTATATGAGTATTTTTTCCATTTTTAAAACCTTCTTTAAAGGCGCCGGATGAAGCTTGGTGCCTGCCGTATCGTATAGTTCTTAGTCTTGGAAAAAGTCGGGATACTTCTACTTGGTTCTCTCTTTGGTTTTGTTCCATCAATGACCTTACCATTTTTACAGGCAGGGAAGTGTCACTATTAATTTTTATCTCTGAGTGTTCAAACATCATTTTGTGATTATGCTTAATTCCGGCAATAAAACCCATGTCAAAAGAAAGTTTGTCGCCTCTTTTAGCGTTGTTTTGCTTTTTAAAATTCTGCCAAAGGGTTTGACCGGCATCAATAAGGAAGTGATAGGCATATTCTGCAACCTTTAAAGCCTCTTCCTTTCCAACCAGGACAATGCTTTTATAAACTGTATCATCTTGAGCATGGTATGTATGGGATGTCAAACAATTCACATAATAATAGTTTTTTAAAATAGATAAAAGGGCTCTTTGGATACTTTCAATGCGCTTTTTTTTATGACAGATTGTAAGATATTTAATATCCGGATTATCATCACCAGTATTAATTCGCTGAAGATTATATTTGTTAAGCAAATAATTGGCTTTTCTGGATGCTGCCTGGGCCTCTGCTTGGTTACTGGATTGCCCAAGGGCCATAAGTTTTTCGACTTTCCTTAACATTTTCTGAGCATCAGCCGGTAATTCCCCTTTGAAATTCTGCAACCTTTCAGGATAACCTTTGCCGCCTGCAACAAAAGCTGGATGCACACCTAACTTTTTACAGGCCAGCTTGAAATATTTTCCATGAATGTCTGCATTATCATAAAATTCGGAAACATATTGGTGCGCCATTTCATGTTTTAGAACTTCTAATACAAGATCCCATACTTCAGTATTGATAAGATGACTTGAGATCGAAATTGTTTTTGTTTTAGAACTCCACCAACCAAGCCTTGATTCACCAGAAGAAATGTTAATTGTTGGAGTTGTAAGGTCTACTCCATATTGCCAAGAAATTGCTTTATGTTCCTGGGAAAGCTGTAATGCCCATCTGATTTCAATGTTTTTTATTTGTTTCGTCTCCATTATAACTGCCTTGTCTTCAATATCTCACTAAACTCCTCAGAAATTTTATAAAATCCAGATCATTTATCACAATTATTCAAATTACGATAGAAGATTTTACAGGAGATAACTATGAGACAAATTATTATTGTAAAGAAATATTAGTAGACATTAATGGGTCTATAAATTCCTTTTACCGATGGCAGATTTTATTTTCTGTGAAAATACCTTCCATAAACTTCTGCCCCAATCTATAAAATCTTTTCCAAGTAATGGAAGGCATAACCACAATGATATATGACTGAAAAGATACAGACCTCCTGCAGTTGCCACTTTTTCAGTTTTGGTAAGATTTGAAAATGGAACTAGGAATACCAATAAAACACTAAGACATGATAGTGTAAATAATGCCCAGCCTAAAGATTTTCTTAGAGAAGTATTCAACATAAAAAATAATTCTACAGTTCTGTGTCTATAGTACCTCAGCAGATGATATTGCGCTGGTACCTATTTATCAAAAAGCCTGTTATGCTGCGGCGGTGGCACAAAAACCCTCCGGAATCCCTCCTGAAGGGAAATGGCTTTTTCAGGGCAGAACCTTGCACACACCCCGCATCCAATGCAGGAGTTTTCCTGCCTGACAGCATATCCGTCGCTCTCCAGGGTAATGGCATCAGTGGGACAAAAGTCAATACAGATTCCACAGCCAGTACAAGTTTCCTTGTCAATCACGCTGAGGTGAAAGGTGGAGTTGATCATGGGAAGGGTACCGTTTCGCCATAGATTGAACGTATCACAGCAGTCCTTGCAGCAGTTGCAGATGCTGGTCTCAAAACTGGATTCCCTGGATCCAGGGTGAAATGCCTTGTGGATGAGACCGGCATCCTCTGCATCTTTCATGATTTCCAGGGCTTTTTGCCTGGAGATCTGTTTTGCAAAACCCTGGGCAATGGTATGACGTGCTGATTTACCAAAGGTAAAACAGTTCAATGTCGGGGCCTTAGTGGCACACGCGTCACCCAATAAGTTCCTTCTTTGCCTGCAGAAACAATATCCCACGGCAATATCGTCGAACTTATTAATGATATCTTCAATGGTCTGACTGGGCAGGACCCAGTTTTCTGGAGTATCCAGGGTCTTGTTAACTTTGATAATGGTTATTTTGCTGCCGTCTTCGGTGCTCTGGGCTGGAACGGTCCTGTCCAGAGCAGGTGCTGCGGCAAAAAGAGGTGACAGCTCTTTGTAGTTCTTTTGAACACTGACTCTCAATTCTTCAAGAAGTGTTTCAAATAGTCCTGCAAGTTCACGTTCTTCATCACTGCCTGAAAGAGGTGTCATGAACTTGTATTCCATGAGGCCGATCATGACAAGTGGCAGGAGCCGATAGATCATGATGCCTTTTGTGTTGGGCTGATTGAATATCAAACCTTCCTTTGCAAGCCCTGAACCCAGGATTTCGATTTCCTGTTCATTAAACCCGCTTGAGGCCATCAGTTGATCCCGTGTCTGGGATGAGGCCTTGCTGAACGCACAGATAAAGTCGAGTTCCTGTTCTGATTTTACAACACGTTTTATGATATTGATAGCTGTATCACTCACCTGGAAGGGAAACATTCCCTGTCTGCATACAACTTTGGTAGCCTTTCTGTATTTTTCATTCAATGCATGCCGGGTCGTCATTTTATTATCCTCGTTGGCCTTGTTGATGGTTTTTTCGATTTTAGCCTGCATTATACTTATACTATCAGGAGGCATTTTGTAAGCGGAAAAAATCGGTTTTATTATTTTTTTTAACTTTACACTTTGGCCGGTAAAGGGTAGTACAGGATGCAGAGAAAAACATAAGGATTCAGGAGAATAAAAATGACAGATCCGATGGATGATAATGCCAATGATAATAAAGGCGAAAATGCTGAAGAAATGAGCTTTGCAGAGCTTTTTGAATCATATGATACAAAAATAGGCAATGAGCTGAACCAGGGGGATAAAGTTGAGGGTGAGATTATCTCCATCGGTGATAAAAGGGTATATATTGATACAGGGACCAAGAGCGACGGTGTAGTTGAAAAGATAGAACTTTTGGATGAAAAAGGTGAATTCCTGTATAAAATTGGCGATAAAATTACTCTTTATGTGGTCTCCTTAAGTGAGAGTGAAATAATATTATCCAAAGCACTTTCCGGGGCTGGAAAAGCAACCATGCTCGATGATGCCTCCCGGAGCGGAACACCTGTTGAAGGTAAAGTCATTGGTGTGATTAAAGGCGGGTTCAATGTGGACATAATGGGGAAACGAGCTTTTTGTCCTGTAAGTCAGATGGATGTTAAATATGTGGAAAATCAGGAAGAATATGTGGGACAGACGCATCATTTTTTGATTACCAGGTTTGAAGAGGGTGGAAGAAATATTGTTGTATCCAGGCGGGATTTGCTGAATCAAGAGATAAAAGAAAAACTAAAAGCCTACCTTGAGAAAGTAAAACAAGGAGATATTGTTCAGGGTATTGTCACAAGGTTGATGTCCTATGGTGCCTTTGTTGAATTGATTCCCGGGGTTGAGGGAATGGTCCATATTTCCGAGATGTCCTGGTCCCGTATTGAAAAGCCGGAAGAGGTACTTCAACCGGGGGATATGGTGAGTGTGAAGGTGTTAAAAATAGAACCTTCAGGCAAGGCCGATACCTTTAAGATTTCTTTGTCAATGAAACAGATATCATCCAATCCCTGGGACAGCATGGAAGGTACTTTTAATACGGGAGATCAGGTGTCTGGAAAAGTCGTCAGACTGACGTCTTTCGGTGCCTTTGTGGAAATAGTGCCCGGTGTGGACGGCCTGGTTCATATAAGCGAGATGAGTCATACCAGAAGAGTACTCAAACCCGATGATGTGGTCCAGATGGGAGACATGGTCCAGGTGGTGATAAAATCCATTGATATGGACAGCAAGAGAATTTCATTGAGTATTAAGGATGCCCTGGGTGACCCATGGACGGGTGCTTCAGCAAAATATGGCCCTGGTTTAATTGTAGAAGGCCGCCTGGAAAAAAGAGAAAAATTTGGTCTTTTCATAAATCTTGAGCCAGGGGTGACAGGGTTGATGCCATCTTCCAATATCAGCAATGCTGCAAAGGCCTCGGATTTTGAAAAATTAAAACCAGGGGATTCAGTCCAGGTGATGATACAGGAGGTTGACGAGGAAAAAAGAAGAATCACACTGACATCGCCTGATCAAAAAGAGGGCGATGATTGGAAACAATTTGTAAGCACCAAAAAATCAACACCAAATGGAACCATGGAAAGCCTTTTTCTTGAGGCAATGAAAAAGAAAAAATAGCTGTCAGGAATATTTTTTAATAAAATTACCAATTTGTTTAATGGCCTGTCTTCCCTGGGAAAGATATTTGGCAAAATAGTGCCATACATGAAACATGTCTTTCCAGATTTCCAATTGGACCTCTGCGCCAGAGGTTTTTAAATTTTCTGCAAGGATTTTTGAATCATCAATTAAAACTTCCTGTTCACCCGTTTGAATCAACAGGGGTGTGATTCCTGAAAAATCATTGTTAACAGGGGATATCAGGGGGGAAGACAAGTCCTGGTCCGTATAAAGGCGAGCGGTTTTTTTCAAGATACTTTGACTGAGCATGGGGTCTTTGCCCTGGTTTTCAATATGGGATTTGTTTTTGCATTCCAGATCAATCCAGGGTGAAATCAAGGCAGTGCATACGGGTAAAGGACGGCCATCTGTCAGAAGTTCGGATAAAAGGGCAAGGCCAAGGCCTGCTCCTGCCGAATCTGCAACAAGGCTTATTTTATGAGGATAATGGAAATTGTCCAAAAGCCATTGATACACTGTTCTGACATCCATAAGCCCTTTTGGAAAGGGATGTTCCGGGGCCAGCCCATAGTTGAAAATCAAAACTTTTGCTTCAGAAGCAATGGCGATTCGTGATGCAAGATCCTGGTGGGAATTTATGGAGCCGGCAATATATCCGCCGCCATGGATATACATGATGATTCGTTTTTCATTATAATTTAAAGGCAAAATCCATTGGGCTTCAATGGATTTGATATGAAAGGATTCAAGTTTAATGGATTTGTCCGGTTTAAAAACAAGGGCAGTTTTTTCAAGAAGGTTTCTAAATGATTTGATACCAATAGATTCAAAGGTGGGCTGTGATTTTAAATGCCTTAAAATAGCTAATAATATTATTGAATTTTTTTTGCTCATAAAAAACCTTATTGTTTATGCGTTTAAAAACAGGTATCACAGTTTGTCGTTAAACCAAATATTTTTTATGAGAAATATATGAAAACAGGGAAAAAATTATTTATAACTGATTTTGACGGAACCTTATTAAAAGATGATAAGACCATTTCTCAAGAAAATATCAGAACCCTTGAAATATTAAGAAAGAAAAAAATCCTTACTGCCATTGCAACGGGACGATCTGCATATTCTTTTGAAAAGGCTTTAAAAAATATTGGCATGACAGATGATTTTTTATCCATTGATTACGTCATATTTTCAACTGGTGCCGGCATCATGGAATTTCCAGGAGGCAGGGTGATATATCAAAAAGACTTGCCATCTTATGATATTAGAGAAATCACGGACTACCTGGACCATGAAAAATTTGACTATATGGTACACAAAGCCATACCTGATACTCAATATTTTTTATATAAATCCCATGGAAAAGATAATCCTGATTTTTATTCCAGGCTGGCCCTTTACAAAGAATATGCATTGCCGCTTAATGATGGGCATTGCCATGAAGACCCGGCCACTGAAGTTTTGGCCATTATACGGGGCAGGATAAATATGGATTCCCTGGAAATGATAAAACAGGATTTATCCGGCTTCAGTGTCATCCATGCTACATCCCCGCTTGATCATAAGTCATCCTGGATAGAGATCTTCCACAAAAATGTCTCCAAAAGCAAGGCAGCCTCCTGGCTTATTAAGAGACTTGGCTTAAGTCGCCAAAACGTTATTTCAGTGGGAAATGATTATAATGACCTGGACCTTCTGGTCTGGTCAGGAAAAGGATTTGTCGTGGAAAATGCGCCTGACTGCATGAGGCAGGTATTTAATATAGTTCCTTCCAATAACCTGTGCGGTGTGTCAGAAGCTGTGAAAAAGGCCGGTTGGATATGATGGTTGGATATGATTTGTTCAACAGGAATCATATCCTTTTTCAGCAGTCTTAAATCAGTAAGAACACTATCAAAGAGCTGAAACTAATTTTTTCATATCCCTTACGGCCTGTTCCATACCTGTCAGTATTGATCTTGCAACAATACTGTGTCCAATACTGAATTCCTTGATTTCAGAAAGTCCTTTAAAAGCCTTAATCGAATTGTAGCAAATGCCATGGCCTACGTTTACCTCAAGATTTAGCTTTGTTCCGATTTTGGCTGCATCAACGATTTTTGAAAATTCTTTTTGCTTTTGGGCAATCGTTGTTGCATCGCAAAAAGCACCTGTATGGATTTCTATCATGTCCGCATCAATTTTATGGGCAATTTGTATCTGGTCAAGAGCCGGGTCAATAAAAATACAGACATCAATTCCAGCATTTTTTAAAGTTGAGACGGTTTCCCGGATATGGTTTTTATGGGTGATCAGGTCCAGTCCACCTTCTGTGCTTATCTCTTCTTTTGTCTCAGGGACAAGGGTTACAATGTCAGGCTTGATATCCAATGCAATCCCTAACATTTCACTGGAAGCAGCCATTTCCAGGATGAGTTTGGTTTGTACGATTTTTCTTAAGAGCCTGACATCTCTTTCGTTAATATGGCGGCGGTCTCCCCTTAAATGAACGACGATTCCGTCTGCCCCTGCTGTCTCGGCAGCAATGGCCGCTGCAACTGGTTCGGGATAGGTGACTCCCCGGGCTTGCCTTAAAGTTGCCACATGATCTACATTTACAGAAAGTTGAGCCATTTGATTATTACCTCCATCTTTTAAAATATATTCAAATCTTTATTAGGTTCCAGTTTTCTTAATAACTCAAGGCCTTTTGTTTCCATTTTTATGGCATCAGACCCACTTGTTTCATGATCAAACCCCATCAAATGCAGGATGCCATGGATTAGAAGCTGGGACATCCTTTCCAAAAAGGTGATGTTTGCATCATCTGCCTCTTTTTGAGCAGTTTCACAAGAAATGACAACATCTCCCAGAAGACCAGGTGTTATATCTGTAAACTGACCTTCCTGCATTGGGAATGCCAGAACATTTGTAGGCTTGTCAATTCCCCTGTATGTCTTGTTGAGCTGTTGAATTTGATTATTGTCCGTCATTACCAGGGATATTTCATGGGCATCACAACCCAAGGCGTTTAAGATCTGTTTTGTCTTTTGCCGGATGGTTGCCGTTGATATTTTCTTTTTTTGCTGATTGTCGATCAGTATCTTTAGATGTTCCATTTTTTTCTTTTTTCTTTTCCTGATTTTTCCCTGGGGATTTGTCCGGGTATTCTATCCGGCTGTGATAAATACTGGTTAAAATATTATTGAAACTTTTTGCAATCTGGTGGAGGTCTTTTAAGGTCAGTTCACATTCCTCCAATTGCCCGTCTGCAAAAATATCATTAATCAATTCTTTCACACGGCCCTGGATTCTTGCAGGAGTGGGCCTTTCCAGCGCACGAACAGCTGCTTCGACAACATCTGCCAGCATAACAATACCGGCTTCCCTGGTTTGAGGTTTGGGGCCTGGATATCTGAAATTCTCTTCTTTTACTGTGTCATTGCCGCTGTTTAAACATTTTTGATAAAAATACTTAATCAGAGATGTGCCGTGATGTTGAACAATTCCTTCAATAATTTCATTTCCCAGTTTATACTCTTTTGCAAGGGCAACGCCCTTTTTTACATGGCCTATTAAAACAAGAGCTGACATGGAAGGAGATAGTTTGTCATGCCTGTTTTTCCCATCTGCCTGATTTTCAATAAAATATAATTTTTTATCCAGTTTTCCAATGTCATGGTAATATCCCATTACTTTTGCCTTAAGGCTGCTGACATCTATTGCAGATGCGGCCGCTTCCGCCAAAGTGGCAACAATGACACTATGATTATACGTTCCAGGGGCCTCAATCATCAGTTTTTTAATCAGGGGCTGATCAAGATTTGAAAGTTCAAGAAGTTTTGAGTCTGTTGTATAGTCAAAGAGAATTTCAATCAGCGGGGCAAATCCAATGGTCAGGGTAGCTGCAAAAAGACCGCCACAAAAAGCCATGGCCACTTCTTTTGCCATAATAATCACATCGGGCTGGGCAAGGGAATAGAATCCAATGGAAAGGGCCAGGACCCCATTGAAGATCGCAAGCTTGAAACCGGCAATGATAAAGTTTTTTCTTGCCTGCCGCGCGTTGATCCAATAGGCAGCCGTAATACTCGATAAAAAGAAAAAAATAAAAGCTTCAAAACTGCCTGAAAATACAAGGCTTGTCAGTATGGAGAGAATAATGGTGAAAAAAACTGCAATATCAAACCCTAAAAACAGACAGGTCAGCATGGCAGCGGCAGGGATGGGAATGATCATGAAAAACGACAGAGAGGAAATATCCCATGTGGCATCTGGATTTGCCGACTGAACAATATAGGTTGAAAGTTTGGCAAAGGTCAGATAAAGGAC
The DNA here is from genome assembly GCA_964457495.1 of uncultured Desulfobacula sp. GTDB lineage: Bacteria > Desulfobacterota > Desulfobacteria > Desulfobacterales > Desulfobacteraceae > Desulfobacula. The sequence goes on along the minus strand of CAYWGN010000035.1, from coordinate 21,156 downwards.
AAGCCCCAATGCCAGAAAAAAAATGTGTTTATTGTGGGCAGTTCGTAATTTTTTGTGATCCTTTAAAAACAAAAGGTAAACAACCAGGATGGTGAAAAAAGTGATAAGGGCAATCCCCGTGCTGGAAATAAAAATATTCTTTTCTTTTACCTGTTCCTGGAGGGCCAGAAGTTTTACCAATTGTACATTATCTACCCGTTCGCCTTCTCTTAAAATCATTTCACCGGTTTTGATCTGATATAAAATGGGTTTTATCTGGGCTTCAGTTTCCTTAATTCTTTTTTCAGTCTCATTTTTATTTAAAGCGATATTGGGTTGCAGTAATCTCTGGCACAGATCAACGATTAGGTTGGAAAGATTATAATTGATATCTTTTAACAAAGGTTGACCTTCGATACGCACCATGGTTTTTGCCTGATCAGGACCATAAAAGATTTTTAAAGTATTGACTATTCTCTCTTCTTTGGAACCAATGGTTTGAAGAATAATTCCCTTGTTCGATTCCTTTAGTAAAATCTCTTTATTTGCCACAATTCCATTGGTAAGGATTTTTTCAATAATGGTTTTAATTTTTTGCACAGTGCCAGATGAGAATTGATCCTTGTATAAAATAAAATAAGCTCCCTTGCTTATTTCAATTCCCAGTTTTTCTTCAAATTCAGGTTTGGTCTCCAATACAATGTCAAATGTTGGCTCTGGTTCAGGGTTTTGCTCATTTGTTTTTTTAAACAAGTCCTGGGGGATTTTCATGGCAGCATCAATGCTGGAAGATATTTTTTCTATGAGGTTGGCATCAAAATCATAAATATTTTTAACAGATTCTTTGACCTCATCCTTTTTAAGATTAGTAGCTTCTTTATCTTCTACAAAGAAATTTTTCGGTGCTTTGATATCCCTTTGAACCACATCCCCGAGATTGTAAGAATAGGATGTTTGAGTCTGTCTGGGATGGTGGGTAATGGTAAACAGGACGGTGATAACAATCAGCATCAGCCACAACACATAAGGGGTCGTCTGAAGGAATTCTTTGGCCTGTTTTATGTTATTTTCGTTTTTTTTCATAAGCAGCTATAATTTTTGATACAAGTTGATGGCGGACAACATCATCCTTTGAAAAATATATAAATTCAATTCCTTTTATGTTGGTTAAGATGTTTTTGGCTTCAATCAGACCGGATTTTTTCCCCGTTGGCAGGTCTATTTGCGTAATATCCCCCGTGACAATTGCTTTTGAACCATAGCCGATGCGTGTTAAAAACATTTTCATTTGCGCTGATGTTGTATTCTGTGCTTCATCCAGGATGATAAAAGCATTGTTTAATGTTCTGCCCCGCATAAAGGCAAGAGGTGCAATTTCAATGGTATCCTGTTCAATGAGTGTTCTGGCTTTTTCAAAGTCCATCATATCATAAAGCGCATCATATAAAGGCCGCAAGTATGGGTTGATTTTCTGGGCCAGGTCTCCGGGTAAAAATCCCAAAGCTTCTCCTGCTTCAACGGCAGGTCTTGTCAATATAATTTTTTTTACGTCCCCTTTTGAGAATGCAGCCATTGCCATTGCCATGGCAAGATAGGTTTTTCCTGTCCCGGCAGGGCCAATGGAAATAAGAAGGTCATTCTTTTGGATTGCCTGGACATATTTTTGCTGGGAAGGATTCCGGGGGGTGATGGGTTTATTTTTTATGGTTTTAAATATAGTGGTTGAAAAGATATCTTTTAAATGAGAGTCGTTGTTGTTTTTTATGGTATTGATTGCTGCATCCATATCAGCTTCCCCAAAGGAAAAATTATTTTCTAAAAGAAGATAAAGCTGGCTGATCAGTTTTTCAGCAAGATCTACATCCTGAGAATTGCCGTTAATCAATAATGAATTGCCCCGAGTGTCAATCTCAACTTTAAACGCCTCACAAATTTTGACCAGGTTGTGGTTGTGATGGCCAAAAAGCTCCCGGGCAAGAGTCAGGTTTTGAAACGTCAAATTTTTCATGGCCTACAGAGTGCATTTTATTTGTTTAAAGGTCAATAAAAAACTTGACTAAAAAACGTGTTAGTTGGTATTGAAGGCCACGGTTAATCAAAGCTAAAAGGGGGAATATGAATGCTTTTGACATCGCTATAATTGTTATTATATCCTTTTGTTTGATACGGGGTATATTTAACGGGTTAGTAGGGGAGGTATCCGGAATCATCGGAGTTTTTACAGGGTTTTACTGTGCCTATACATACTATCCACTTATAGCGGTCTATGCTGAAAAATTTATTAAAACTTCTGATACCAGAAATCTTATTTCTTTTTTTATTTTATTTTGTTCTATTTTAATCATTGTTAATCTTATTTCCCTATTGATTCGTAAAGTTTTAAAATTTGTTTTTTTAGGCTGGGTTGACAGGGGCCTTGGTCTTTTTTTGGGTGCGGGCAAAGGTATATTGGTGGGTTCAGTACTTTTTATTATGATCACAACGTTTTTGCCAAAGGGCGCAGGCATTTTAGAGGGTTCAAAATTTTCTCCCTATGTTGCACAAGTATCCAAAGCCATGACAGTTTTTGTTTCTAAAAATACCAGAAAAGAGTTTCTAAAACATCTGGAAGGAATTCAAAAAACTTGGAAACTTTAGAGAAGCTGTTTGCCATTGTCCGAACATTAAGAAGTGAAAACGGGTGTGCCTGGGATAGAAAGCAGACACCTGAAACCATGTGGAAATGCCTTGCAGAAGAAGCGTATGAACTGGAAGAGGCCATCGCCAAACAAGACATGCAACATGTTTGCGAGGAGTTAGGAGATGTTTTGTTCCAGCTGGTTTTTATTTTGGAGATTTTCCAGGAAAGACAAGCCTTTACACTTTCAGATGTTGTTGAGCAGGTGGCAAAAAAAATGATTCGTCGTCATCCCCATGTATATGCCGATGCCAAGGTTTCAACAGACCAGGAGCTATTCCTTCAGTGGGAGGCCATTAAAGTTCTGGAAAACAAGGGGAATGGGCAGAAAAGAACATCTGCGCTGGATTCTGTTCCCAAAGGTATGCCATCTTTAATTCGGGCATTAAAAGTTTCAAAATGTGCAGTAAAAGAAGGTTTTGACTGGGATGATATCCATGGAATACTGGATACAGTCAAAGAAGAAATTAAGGAATTTGAGGCTGCCCTAAAAAGCGGAGATCAAAATGAGACAGCCATGGAATTCGGAGATATTTTGTTTACCCTTGTTAATGTAGCAAGGGTTGCCCAGTTTCACCCGGAAACAGCTTTGTCCAGTTCTACTGCCAAATTTGAAGGCAGATTCAGGCTGATGGAAAAAGAATTAAAGGAAAATAAGGTCAGGCTCAAAGACCTTTCAAAACATCAGATAGACCTGCTTTGGACCCGGGCAAAGCAGGTCTATGAAAGAAAATTTCCCTTCTGAAATTTAAGGTTGTCTATCCAATGTTTCAGTATTTATTTTTGAGTGGGCCCTAAGATCAATTGTCTGAGACTTGTCGGGTCAATTCTATCATTCGGTTAACAATAAATTTTGAATCTTCCACGGGCAAGGTATGGTTTGTTCTTTGATTGTTTTCATCAATTACAGTATAGGTAAATTGATTTTTATTTTTTGAAAAGTTTATTTTTTCCCCAGGATTTTTTTCACTGGGTTTTTCCGTAATAATTCTATTCAAAATACTTGAAATAACTTTATCAGTAATGGCCTGCCGTTTTCCTTCAGAGGTGGTATGCATATGAACAATATCATTGTCAAACGGGCTGTTTGGGTTCTGTATACTACCCAGGCGCAGCTGTTTTGAATAAAGTTTCAGGATATTCTGTATTTGATACAAAGGTATTTGCATTTCATTTGAGGTCCTTAAATTTAAATTATCGTTTGAGAAAATTAAACCATTAGATTTTTTTTAATCATCAAAATTTCCTTCCAGGCCCTTATCAGTGGTTATGCTTAATGCTTTCTCCATAATTTTTTCTTTTGTCCAATCATTTTTGGATTCTATTTGTTCAGCCTTGAAACCCAGGTCATGGGATTTGTTTTTTAAGATTTCATCTATCACGAATCGGGCTGTATCTGTTGCGTTGAATACCCGGGTTAAAAGGCCGTAGACAAATTCTTCAACATCCTTTGCCATCCGGTCCCGGATTTCTCTGGGCTGGGACAACAATTTATTTTCAAAGGGAAGGTTTAGATTTTTAAAATTGCCCCCCGTTAAATTATTTGTTTTTGCGTAGGCAAGCATATCTGCCCACATTTCTTCTGAAACTCCCCTGTCTTTTTGTTTGATGAAATTACCATTGTCAAGAATGGCGTTTCCATAATCATTGACCTTAAGACCCCAGGAGATCATTTGCAGGGCAGTTGCTACATTGGCTTTGGTTGTCCTCGTCTTTGCGGCTATTTCCCGGAGTCTTTCGGAATTGTTACCCGAGGTTCCATGCTGGGCACCGGAAACATTATATTTGGAAATCGCTCCGTGGATTTTGCGGGTCAGTTCAACATTAATGCCTGTATCGCTGGCTTCAATACCATGGGTTGTGCCATTATTTAAAGCAATCCAGTTGGGAAAAATATTGTGGGCATTCAGCCCCTGGATGAGGAAAAGCGCTTCATGGTCAGTTGAAAGCCCTAATTTCCCTTTTATTTCACCTACCTCTGTTTCGAGCCCTGCCCAACCGGGAATATATGGATATAATTCAATATTTGCAAGAAGGTTCTGGTCATCGGGCATATGGGAGGCATCAATGGCAATGGAAGTAATACCCGCGTCAAACAATGATACAATTTCTGTTTTTGCAGGTTCAATATCTTCCGGCTTTTTAATGCCAAAATGATCAGCATGGATAGCAACGGGAATAGTAATGCCAAGTTCGTTCATAAAGGCATCAGTCATTCTTGCAATATTCCACAAATTTACCGCACAATAGGCGTTTGTTCCGCCCTCGGATCTTGCAATTTCAATTATAATTGCGGCATTGGCCCGTTGGGCTGCCGCAAGGGCACCCCTGATCATAAAAGAGTTTCGCCCGTTGGCGGCAATGGTCATACTGTTTTTCTTGAGCAGCATGGCATGATCTATATATTTCCCGCTCACAAGAAGGGCTTTGGAGTTGGGGAAAAGTTTTTTTATATTAGGAGGCCTGCCAAGGTCAAGTGCGGTGGTAAAGTCTGAAGAGTAGTTTAAAGGTTTCGTCATGTCGCCCTCCTAAGATTTTTTTAGAGTAATTTAAAAAGCATCAGATATTTTTTGCACGAAACAGCATTAAAATCAAGAAGTATCAAAGAATGAATATGAATTCATGAACAATCTATTGAAATAAAATAAGGGATATTATTTAAAATAGAAAATATAATTTATTTATAACTATCTGTAAGATAAGATAAAATTAATTTTATCCATAAAGCTTATAATAATGATTAACTGCTTGACATTTATAAAAATCTTTTGTTAGATAATGAATCTTTATTCATTTATCTTAAGGAAAGGTGATACAGGTTTGCAGAATAATAAATTAGATTTGCAGAAGAACAAATCGGAAAAATATAATAAAATATTAAATAGTGCAGGTGCCGTGTTTGCGGAATATGGATTTTACAAGGCAACCATTGCACAAATAGCAGCACGGGCAGGTGTGGCAGATGGCACACTATACCTTTATTTTAAAAATAAAGATGACATTCTCTACCAGTTCATCAGTTTTAAAACCGATGTTGTGTTTAAAAAAATGAATGGTGCCGTTGAAAAAGGTCAGAATGCTGAAGAAAAATTGAGGTATTTGATCCGGTGCCATCTTGAGGAATTTCAAAATGATAAAAACATGGCAATTATTTTTCAATCAGAAGTAAGGTACTTAAGGGATATTGAATCTCAAATCAAAGACATATCAAAAATGTATCTTGATCTATTGTCAGATATCATTGAACAGGGCCAGACTGAAGGTTCCATGCGCCAGGATCTTTTTGTTGGTCTTGTTAAGCGGTTTATCCTGGGAGCTGTGGAAGGTGTTATCAGTACATGGGTGTCTGCCGCTGGCAGATATGATCTGGTTTCAATGGCAGATCCTCTGGTAGATCTTTATATGACAGGTGTCAAAGGATAATAAATGCTATATAGTGGTTGAATGATATAAATTTGTTGAATAAGGCTTTTTGCTTGACGTGTTCTTTTATGTTTATTAAAGCTTTTTGAGTCTTCATTCATACGGTTAAGAAATATTTGGGAGGTAAAGAAGTATGACTTCAATAATTGGCCCGGCAAGTTTTAAATTTTTCGGGATATTCCCCGCAGCAATCTTGTCGTTAGTTTTGCCTGTCATCGGGATAGGGTTGTTCACATATATTATGGTCAGGCGTATTGCACCCCTTGTGAGGGCAAACCCGGATAACCGGTTTGACCAAATCGGCAAGCGCCTTACAAATCTTATCTTTGTCTGGCTGGGGCAGATACGGCAGCCAAGATACATGCTGGCAGGTGTGCTTCATATATCCATTTTTGCCGGGTTCTTAATTTTGTCCATCCGTTCTACGTCACTTGTTGTTATCGGTCTTTCAGATGGATTTGTATTACCCGGGTTTGGGGGCTTTTTAGGCAATATTTATAATTTTATAAAGGATTACGCCGCTACCATTGTTCTTATTGCCTGTGTAATTGCAGCTATCAGAAGGGGGATCTTTAAACCCGAGCGTTATGCCGTCCCGGAAAAATACGGCAAGGATCATACGGGAGAAGCTGTATTTGTATTGGGAATTATTGCAACACTGATGATTTCAGAAAGTCTTTTTGAAGCATCGGAACTTGCCTTTGAATTCCAGCATACGGGGACCGTGCATTTTTTAGCTCCTTTGTCTCTGGTCTGGATATTTAAGGCAATCCTTTCTTCCGTCCCTCAAAATATTCTTCAGGGGCTCCACATTTTTACTTATTTTGTTCATGATTTAACATTTTTCTTTTTCTTGTGTTTTTTACCTCTGGGAAAACATTTTCACGTTATTACATCTATTTTTAACGTCTTTTTCATGCGGGTTAAGAAAGGTAAAATCAAACCTGTCATGTATGGGGTTTCCGATGACAAGCTGGATGATCTTGAATCTTTTGGTGTAAAAAAACTTGAAGATTTTACCTGGAAGCATATGCTGGATTTTTATTCCTGTGCCGATTGCGGAAGGTGTTCTGATCAATGTCCTGCCAATGCAGTGGGTCGTCCCTTATCGCCCCGGTTTATTACCATTAAGGCAAGGGATTTGATGTTTAAAAATTATCCGCTTTCAGGGGAGGTCTATAAAAGCAAATTATTGGTGGAAGATATTTATACAGAAGACGAAATATGGTCCTGCACCACATGCGGTGCCTGTGAAGAAGAATGTCCCCTGGGCATTGAATATATTGACAAAATGGTTGATTTGAGACGGGGGATGGTGGACGAAGGCATGGTGCCACAGTCCCTGCAAAAACCCTTGAAAGCCCTTGAAAAAAGGGGTAACCCCTATGGAAAAATGGAAAAAAAGCGGGCAGACTGGGCAGAGGATAAAGAATTCAAAGCAAACTGGCAGATTAAAGACCTTGCCAAGGATACAGCCGACACCCTTTATTTTGTAGACAGTATTACTTCCTATGATGATAATATTCAGGATATTGCAAGGCGGACTTCCATTATTCTTAAAAAAGCAGGTATTGATTTTGGTATCCTTGGCAAACTGGAAAAGGACAGTGGGAATGAGGTCCTGCGGTTTGGAGAGGAAATGCTGTACCAGGATTTAAAAGCGCAAAATACTGAAGCCATAAAGGAAAGTGGTGTAAAGCAGATTGTGACAGCTGACCCCCATGCCTATAATGCATTGAAAAACGATTATGATAACCTCCCTCCTGTTAAGCATATCAGCCAGGTGGTTGCACAGAAAATTAAATCTGGCGAACTTGATCTTAAACCCTGCCAGAATTCTGAAAAGGTCTATGTATATCATGATCCATGCTATCTGGGGCGACACAATGGTATATATGAAGAGCCCAGGCAGGCCATGGATGCCATTGACGGGTTAACAAGAGTAGAACTTGAAAAGAGCCGTGATCGATCTTTCTGCTGCGGCGGTGGCGGGTTGATGCTTTTTTATGAACCGGAAGAAGAGACAAGAATGGGTGTTTTAAGAGTCAATATGGCTGCCGAGGCCGGAGCAACTGTCATTGTAACTGCCTGTCCTTTTTGCCTGGTTAATATCCAGGATGCTATCAAGGTGGCAGGAAAAGAAGGAGAGATAGAAGCTTTGGATTTTACAGAATTAATAGAGCAGCACTTATTTTAAAATAAATGCGTTACAGGTTTAGAAATAAAAAATTTGTGACAGATAATTGATTTAAAGGAGGCAATAATGGAGATTTTGGTATGTGTCAAGAGAGTACCAGATACTGCTGAGAATGAATTTGAACTCAATAGTGCGGGAAATGATCTTGACCGTGATGATCTGGTTTACTCAGTCAATGAATGGGATAACTATGCCGTTGAAGAAGCCATTCAGATTGTTGATAAAGTCGGCGGGAGTGTGACTGTTATCACTGTTGGTGATGATGAATCAGAAGAAGTGTTAAGGCGTGAGATGGCAATGGGTGCCAATAATGGGATTCTTCTTTCTGATGATGCCTTTGAAGGATCTGATGGCAGGGGAATCGCAAGCATCCTTAAGACAGAAATTGAAAAAGGCAGTTACGACCTGATCCTGTCTGGTGCCCAGGCAGATGAAGGTGCAGGACAGATTGGCGGAATGCTTGCTGCAATGCTGGATTACCCCTATGCATCCCTGGTGAATAAAATTGAAGTGGGAGATGGTAAAATAATAGTGGGCAGAGAGATTGAGGGTGGAAATCAGGAAATGAATGAAATACAATTTCCCTGTGTTCTTTCTATCCAGACAGGTATTAATGAGCCCCGTTATGTGGGTATCCGGGGTATCAGAAAAGTTGCCAGTGTTGACATCCCTGTTAAGGGAGCGGCTGACCTTGGTATTGATGCTGCAAGTGTCGGAGAAACCGGAGCAAAAACCAAAAGAGTCGATTATTTTGTCCCAGATACGGGTGAAGGTGCTGAGATGCTTGAAGGCTCCACTGGCGAGATCATTGAAAAGCTCATTGAAAAGCTTAAAGCAAAAGGAGGGCTATAATCATGACACAGATTTTTGCATATATCCCATTTAATAACGGTGTGGCTGAAGATGTGGCTATGGAGTATCCTTCCGCTGCTGGAAAAATTGATGAAAAAGCATCCTTAACAGCTGTTGTAACAGGGTCAGGAGCAGATCTTGATAAAGTAGCCAATGCTATGACTGCTGTTTATTCACAAGTAATAAAAATTGATCATGCTGATCTTGCATATCCCAATGCAGATATTGTCAGAAAAGCGCTGGTGAATATAATCCCTTCCGATGCTATTTTTCTTGTTGCTCATAATACTTTTGGAATGGACCTTGCCCCTGGTCTGTCTATTAAAATGGATTCGGCTTATGCAGCCGATATGGTTGATTTTGAGGGAATAGACGGAACAACCCTGAAAGGGGTTCGCCAGGAACTTGGCGGAGCTGTCAGCACCCATGTAAAAATTGATATATCTTCCGGCGCCGTTATGACGGTCAGACCCGGATCTTTTGCGCCGCTTGAAGGCGGATCAGCCGGCGGGTCAGTGGTTGATAAATCCGGTGATGCAGGCGATCTTTCCACAAAAAGAAAATTTCTTGAAATTGTTGCGGCAGAAGTGGGTGATGTAGATATTACTAAATCTGATGTGCTTGTTTCTGTCGGCCGCGGTATTGAGGATGAAGATAATATTGAGATTGCCCAGGAACTTGCTGAAGCAATGAATGCCGTTGTATCCTGCTCAAGACCGATTGTGGATGCCAAATGGCTTGAGAAATCAAGACAGGTTGGAACCTCGGGTCAGACTGTTAAGCCAAAAGTATACATGGCCATGGGTATTTCAGGTTCTTTCCAGCACCTGGGCGGCTTAAAAGGCAATCCTTTTATTGTGGCTGTAAATAAAAATCCCAAAGCACCGATTTTTCAGGTGGCAGATGTGGGTATTGTTACAGATATTCTTGAGTTTATGCCTGTGCTTACCGAAGCAATTAATGATCTTTAAGATCATTTAAAGAGATTTTTTTAAAAGGGGCCTGAAATTTTGAGTAAGGCCCTTTTTTATTTTATGGAATGATCGGAATAAGAAATGACAGATCAGAAAAATAAAACATTTAAGGTTCTTTCGCCCACAGCCATACTTGGCTATGGTTTCCCCCGGGAGTCTTTTGCCCGTGGGATGAAAGAGAAACCAGATCTAATAGCTGTTGATGGTGGGTCGGCAGATCCAGGTCCCCATTATCTTGGATCAGGAAAATCTTTCACAAACAAAGAGGGGGTTAAAAGAGATCTTGCCATCATGATAGAGGCAGGCTTGAAAGCAAGGATTCCAGTTGTGGTGGGAACTTCCGGTGGATGTGGTGCTAAACCTCATCTTAAATGGTGTGCCAGGATTGTTCGTGAGATTGCGACGGAGCACAATTTTTCGTTTAAAATGGGATTGATACCAGGGGATATTTCTCCTGGAACTGTTAAAAATGCCTTAAAAGACAATCGTATTTTTCCCCTTGATCATTCTGTCCCTCTGACAGAAGATGCTGTTGATCAATCCACCCATATCGTTGCCCAGATGGGTATTGAGCCGTTCATAAAAGCCCATGAGCAAGGATGTGAGGTTATTCTAGCCGGCAGGGCATATGATCCTTCTGCCTTTGCAGCTCTGGCCGTGATGAGAGGTTTTGATAAGGGACTTGCCCTTCACATGGGAAAAATTTTGGAATGCGCAGCTATTGCAGCAAGCCCGGGGTCAGGATCGGATTGTGCTCTGGGTATTCTTGAAGAAGACTGTTTTGTTCTTAAACCGCTGAGTTTGGAAAGAAAATTCACCAAGATTTCAGTTGCCGCTCACTCTCTTTATGAAAAAGCCGACCCCTATCATCTCCATGGACCCGGAGGAAGCTTGAATTTAGAGCATTGCAGCTTTACCGAACTTGAAGATGGGATGGTAAAAGTTAAGGGAACCCTGTTTGAACCATCTGAGAAGCCCACTGTAAAATTAGAAGGTGCATCACTGGCGGGATTTAGAACTATCTCAATTGCCGGAACAAGAGACCCTATACTCATAGATATTATTGATGACGTACTGGATAAGGTGAAAAAAAGAGTTCAATCTTTTTTCCCAGACATGGATATTGAAAATAGGCTTCATTTGAGTGTTTATGGTGCCAGAGGCGTTATGGGATCATTGGAGCCTGAAAAAACAAAGGGGCATGAGCTTGGCCTTTTGATTGAAGCTTTGGGAGACACCCAGGAGAAAGCAGATACCATCTGCAGTTTGTTCCGTTCAACTCTTCTGCATTACGGCTATGAAGGCAGAATCGCAACAGCCGGAAACCTTGCTTTCCCCTTTTCTCCTTCAGATATTTCTGCAGGAGAAGTTTACCGCTTTTCCATCTATCATCTTATGGAAATTTCAGGAGACGAGCTTTTCCCATTGATCTGTGAAAATATTATTGGAGGCAGAAATGACATTGATTGAGCTGGCCAGTGTAATACGCAGTAAAAATGCAGGGCCTTATCTGCTGACCATGGATATTTTGTTTAAAGACAAAATTTGTTTTGAAAAGTTTAGAGCAGCAGGGTTAATGTCAAAAGAAAAAGCAGCAGAGCTTTATGGGATCGATGTGGCTGATGTTCAGTCAGTTATATTCTTTGAGCCTGCTGATGCACTCAAAATAACCATTAACAGGCCGATTGTTTCCGGAGGACATGGTGATAGTGATATATATGGGGCCCAGCAGCATATACCTTTAATGAACTGGGAGTTTGAACTGGCTGAAGGATAAACGCTGCAAAATACTAAACCCTTTCAGGATCAATCTGTTATATTTGCTCAGTAAAATCTTGTAAGCGCCTAATACTTCCATAGCTGTTTGAAAAGTTCAATGTTAATTCGCAGAACTTGTGCAATTATTTAACAATAAAGGGCCTCTTAACTTGCCAAACTGGTTAGAGAATGTTTATAATCCTTTGCGATTTTAAAGTTTGGATTAACGCATTCAAAAAGGATTTAAATATAAATATGACATATTCAGTAAAATTTTTGCCTTATAATACCAGTGTTAAGGTTGATGATAATGCAAGTTTGATCCGGGCGGCCATGGAGGCTGGCATTCACATTAACGCATCCTGCGGTGGCAGCGGTGTCTGTGGTAAATGCAGGGTTTTGATTGAAAAAGGAAAGGTTGAAGGCGGGATTTCAGAACAACTTTCACAAGAAGACCAGGAAAAAGGGTATCGGTTAGCATGCCTGTCAAAAGTGACTTCTGATCTTGTGGTGAGAATTCCCGTGGAGTCTGAGATGGATACCAGTCGTTTGAACGTACATGCGGGTAGCCGGCATACGGCAAAAGTCCTGTATTCAAATATTGACGAACTCCGTCAGGACGGGTTGTTTATTCCTCCCGTGGAAAAAATCTATCTTGAACTGGACCCGGCAACGGCTGAAGATAATCAGGCAGATGTGACAAGAATTATAAACCATCTTCTCTTTAAACATGATGAACATCGTCTTACTATGAATTTGGATCTTATCAGGAAAGTTCCTGATATTATAAGGCAGGGAGATTTCAAGGTCACTGCAACCATAATGAGACCCGTAAGAAAAGATGGTAAAAATGAAATCATTAATATTGAACCATTTGACACAAGTACCCGGAATTTTGCCATTGCAGTGGATATCGGAACAACCACTGTTTACGGTCAAGCCCTTGATCTTCAGACAGGAGAGGTTCTTGCCGAGCACGGTGAATTCAACAGCCAGATCAGTTATGGCGAGGATGTCATCTCAAGGATTATTTTTGCTGAAAAGGATGACGGCCTTGAAATTCTTCATCAGAAAGTGGTCGAGATCATCAATAAAATCATTGAGAAGATAATTAAAAAAGCAAAAATCAGCAGGCATGAGGTGACCACCATTACCCTTGCCGGCAATTCCACCATGACCCAGCTGCTCTTAAAAATAAATCCCAGTTACATTCGTCTTGATCCTTATGTGCCGGCATCCATCGTGTATCCTCCATTCCATGCCTCTGATATTGGGATAGCACTTGCTGATCATACCATTGCTCTGATCTATCCCGGGGTTTCAAGCTATGTCGGCGGTGATATTATTGCAGGTATTATGGCCTCTGGCATGTACAGAAGCCAAGAACTGACATTATACATGGATATCGGAACCAATGCGGAAATTGCCATTGGTCATAAGGACTGGATGGTCTGTACAGCAGCTTCTGCCGGCCCTGCCTTTGAGGGCGGGGGCGTAAAATTCGGCATGAGGGCTACCAAAGGGGCTATTGAAGATTTTTCCATAAATCCTGTAACCTATGAGCCCATGATCATCACTGTTGGGGATAAAAAGGCAAAGGGGATCTGTGGTTCCGGCATGATTACCATTGCGGCAAAGCTTCTGGAAACAGGTGTCATTGATTCCCGGGGCAAGTTTAACCAGTCTCTTGATACCCCGAGAATCCGCAAGACAGACGATATCTGGGAATATGTTATTGTATATAAGGAAAATACCCAGATAGACAGGGATATTGCCATCACAGAACCAGATCTTGATAACCTGATCCGGGCCAAGGGTGCCATGTACAGTGCTGCTTTGACCCTGCTTGAAGAAATCGGGTTGAAGATCAATGATATTGAAAGGATCATTCTTGCCGGTGGATTCGGCAGCTACATTGATCTTGAAAGTGCTATTACCATTGGCCTTTTACCTGAAATTGATCCTGAGAAAGTCACTTATCTGGGCAATGGGTCTCTTTTGGGCTGCAAGATAAATTGTTTAACCAATGCACTTCGCAGGGATGTGGGAAAGGTTGTCAATATGATGACAAACTTTGAAATGGCTTCAACCCATTCTTATATGGATCACTATATGGGGGCATTATTTTTGCCCCATACGGAACTCAATTATTTTCCAAAGGTCAAGGCCCGTCTGGAGAAGCTGCGCAAATGATGCACAAAAAAGGGTTTGTTCGAACTATTTTAGTTGAACCCCCGAGTTTAAACAATAATACAGCAGATGCCCAGAGGCTGGAAAAATGCCTTTTAGATGAGTTAAGTGCGGATCACATCCGGATTCCGTTGCCAGTCCTCAAAAAACTACCTTTAAATTTAAGATCATGGGAGTTTAAGGCAAAGGCAGTTCTTTTTAAAGACCGGCACTCCTGGATTTTGGTGGATCTTTTGAATCCAGTGTCTGACAATCCTGTGCTTGGAACGGCCATTGATATCGGCACCACAAGAATAATGATATCCCTGATGGATCTTGAAACGGGAATTGAGATTGGCCAGAAAGGGTTTGATAACCCCCAGGCTGCTATAGGACCCGATGTCCTTGCAAGGATCCATTATTCCAATAAAAATGACGGGCTTGCAGAACTGAACAGTCTTGTCATTGATGCTGTAAATTTGAATATAGCAGATATGTGTAAAGAACATGGATACCAGAAACAAGACGTTTATATTTTTACTGGTGCTGGAAATACAGCCATGACCCATTTGTTTTTAGGAATTCAATCCATTGAAATCATAAAAGAACCTTATATCCCCTGTGTGAACATCCCTGATACCCAGCTGGCAAAGGATTTAAATCTTGATATAAATGAAAACGGTGTGGCATTTCTATTCCCCAATATCGGGTCTTATTTTGGTGGTGACCTGATTTCCGGTATTCTTTTTTCAGACCTGGATCAAAAACAAGATCCCTGCATCATGGTGGATGTGGGCACCAATGCAGAGATTGTTGTGGGAAATCGCGACTGGCTTCTTGCCTGTGCAGGTGCTGCCGGGCCTGCCCTGGAGGGTGGAGTCAGTAAAATGGGCATGACAGCAAACCCCGGGGTCATCGACAAGGTATGGATTGACCCGGATTCACAGGAGCTTGTGATTCATACCATAGACGCAAAAAAGCCTGTGGGCATCTGTGGATCAGGGATGATTGATCTTGCGGCAAGCCTTTTTTTATCAAAACGCATTGATATCAGGGGGAAATTTTCCAGACAAACCTGTGGGGAGCAATTGTTTGAAAAAGAGGGGATTAATTATTTTATTCTTGTGGATAAAAACCATTCTGCCATAGGAGAACCCATCTGTTTAAGCCAGGTGGATTTAAATTCTTTGACCAGTTCAAAGGCGGCCATGTATACCATTTTGGAGGTGATTGTAAAAAACACAGCAGGGCTTGAATTTGAAGATCTGGAAAAATTTTACGTGGCAGGGACCTTTGGATCATTTATTAATCCCGTGTCTGCCATCTCCATTGGCATGCTCCCGGATATTCCCCTGGAAACCTTTGAAGTTTTAGGTAACAGCTCTCTTGGCGGGGCAAAACAATTGCTGAAAAACCCGGATGCCTTTGAAAGAATTATGAAGATCCGGCAATCCATTACCTATATTGAACTCAATGTGAACCAGGAATTTATGAATATGTTTTCCGGGGCTAAGTTTTACCCCCACACAGACAGCTCAAGGTTCCCCTCACTGCAAAATATAATTTAAAATAAATTATTGAACAAAAATGCTTCGATATTATACATGTATATACAAGTTGGTTGTTCTATGGTAAAGCAGGATAAATATAGATAAAAGACAACCACTATAAAGGAAATAAATGGATATGAAAAAAATAGTCGAATGTGTACCCAATTTCAGTGAAGGCCGGAACAGGGAAACCATAGATGCCATAGCCGATGCCATTGCACAGACCAAAGGCTGCCGCCTTCTGGATGTTGATCCAGGAAAATCCACCAACAGAACGGTCTATACCTTTGTGGGGTCTCCTGAAGCGGTTATAGAAGGCGCCCTGAACGCAGCCAGGGTTGCCAGACAAAAAATCGACATGAGAACCCATAAGGGGGAACATCATCGCATGGGTGCCATGGATGTCTGTCCCTTTATTCCCGTGGCCAACGTGACTATGGAAGAATGCGTTGATATCTCAAAGGAGTTTGGCAGGCGGGTTGCCGAGGAGCTTGGCATTCCTGTTTACCTGTATGAAGAATCTGCCTTCCTTGAATACCGTAAAAAACTTCCCCAGATCAGGGAAGGCCAGTATGAAGGTATAAAAAACAGGATTACAACCCCTGAGTGGAAACCGGATTTCGGACCTGCAGAATTTGTTCCAGAGTGGGGGGCAAGTGTAACGGGGGCACGGTTTTTTCTGATTGCTTATAATGTAAATCTTTTATCCACACCCAACCAGGCCCACAGAATTGCATTAAATCTTCGGGAAGCCGGCCGCGGCGATGATGAACCCGGGCGGCTTAAAGAAGTTAAAGGCATGGGATGGTATGTACAAGACTATAACCTTGCCCAGGTCACGGTTAACCTGAACAATTATCATGTCACCCCTCCCCATGTGTTGTTTGAAGAAGTCAAAAAGGATGCAAAAGATCTGAATATAGCTGTTACGGGGTCTGAAATTGTCGGGGTGGTGCCTTTGGAAGCCATCCTCATGGCAGCTGATTATTATATTGAAAAAGAAAATCTCTTTGTTCTGGATGAGGACCAGAAGGTCAGACTTGCCATTGAGCGGCTGGGCCTTTCTTCCGTTGCCCCTTTTAATCCGAAAGAGAAAATTGTTGAATATATTATTGCCGAAGAAAAGAATGAGCCTTTGGCAGGCCTGACGGTCAGGGGATTTATTGAAGAAGTGGCCTCAAGAAGCTCAGCTCCTGGTGGCGGGTCTGCTTCTGCTGCCATTGCAGCCATGGGTGCGGGGCTTGGTTCCATGGCGGCAAAACTGACCCTGGGTGTTCGTAAATTTGAAGATCTGGATGCAAAAATGCGTAAGCTTGCACAGCCCCTGCATAATGCGGCAAAGGACCTGATCCCCATGATTGATGCTGATACAGATGCTTTTAATGATTATGTGGAAGCCCTGCGTCTGCCTTCTGACACAAAAGATGAAAAAAAAGAAAAGCGTGAAAGATTGCAGCAGGGTTTGAAAAAAGCCATTGATGTTCCCCTGACCACAATGAAGCTTGCCGATGCTGCCTGGGATGCCATGCTGGGGATTGCCCAATATGGGAATATCGCATCAAAATCAGACATTGAAGTGGGGGCAAAAGCCATGGAAACAGGCATCTGGGGGGCATATAAAAATGTCATGATAAATATGGCAGGCATTATAGATGAAAAATTTAAAAAAGATACCATTAAGCTTGCAGAAGATATGAAAACAAGGGCAGAACATCAGTGCAAAAAGGTGTTAAAAGTTTTGGAGGACCGCAAGTTATAATTTAAGTGATATGTTTTTTCTTTCTTGCTTTTGTCCGGCAACTTGCCTATATGATTTGGAGGATATAGAACGATTCAGGGCAAAGTAATGATGATATAAATAGAGGTTTGCGGATTTTTTAATGCAATTCATCAACGAAGAAAATATAGGTAAAATAAGTTTTATCAGTTCAATTGTTATTATTGTTCTGCTTACAACAACCATGGGTGTTGTTTTTGTCCGGAATACCTACAGCAAGTTTCACGAAGATTCTCAAAGAGTGAAAACAAATAATACGGCCATCCATGAAGATCGGCTTCGGGCAGCCGTTAATATGCAGATCCGACGTATTGATGCCCGCCGTTCTAGATTTGAAATAGACCTTAAGGATGTCGCTAAAAAAAGGGTATATGAAGCCTATGCCGTGGCCTGGAACCTGTATCAGAAAAATAAGGGAAAGGATAAAAATTCAGCGGAAATACAATCGATTATCCGTGAGGCCTTACGTCCTGTAAGGTTTAATAACGGCAATGGTTATTTTTTTATAAGCTCTGCGCAGGGGGTTGCTATCCTTTCTCCGCCAGATCCTGAAAGGGAAGGATCGAATATTAATTTGAGCCCTCACCAGTACGAAATGGATTTTTTCAGGAAAATGACCCAAATTGTGCAAGGCAAAGGTGAGGGGTTTATAAAATATCAATGGCCCAAACCAGATGTCGATAAAACAAAGCGCTTTGAAAAAATTACCTTTGTCAAATATTTTAAACCCTTTGACTGGGTGATTGGCAGTGGTGAATATCTTGACCATTTGAAAGAAAGGATTCAACACTCCATCATTGACCACCTGAATCTAATTACCCCTGACCAGGATTTTCCGGAATATATTTTTATCTATAAGCTCCATGATATGAATGGCGGAGATGAATTTGCCACCATGCTGGTGAACCCCAATCGCCTGGATCTTATAGGCAGAAAAATTTCCGATAGCTATAAAGATGCAAAAGGAAACCAGTTCCGTAAAGAAATGCTTCAGGAGATAAGGGACAAAGGGGAAGCCGTTGTTACCTATTTTTATAAAAGGCCAGGCACAAATGAGATGGTCGAAAAGCTGAGTTATTTTAAATATTATCCTGAATGGGACTGGATTGTGGCAAAAGGGACCTATCTTGACTCTCTGGACAAGCGCATTGTCCAGCTGCAGGATAAATTAAAGTATGAAATAAAAAATACCATTCAATATTTTGTGTATTTTCTTATAATTCTCAGCATCCTTTTCCTTTGCATGGGATACTTTTTTTCAAAAGGGATTCATTCCATTTTTCAGGGGTATAAAAAGGCCCAGAAGGATCAGCAGGACGAATTGGAAAGGGTGAATGCCGCCTTGAAGATCAAGGCCACCACAGACCCTTTAACAACCTTATACAACAGGGGGTATTTTAATCAGTGCCTTAAAAATGAGATGGAACGCTCAAAGCGTTATGGATCTGCACTTTCCCTTATTATTTTTGATATTGACAGGTTTAAGCAGGTAAACGATACCTTTGGGCACCTTTCCGGCGACATTATCCTAAAAGAACTTTCTTTTTTATGCCTGGCAATAATCCGGGAGTCTGATATTCTAGCCCGTTGGGGGGGGGAGGAATTCATCATTCTTGTTCCTGAAAATGACGAGGCGGCAATTGTGCCTTTTGCTGAAAAGCTTCGAAGCTTAATTGAAAAGCACTCTTTTCCAATCAAAACCCAGGTGACCTGTAGTTTCGGAGTGGTGCAATATATAGAAGAAGAATCCAAAGATGATTTTATCAACAGGGCAGACCAGGCAATGTATAAAGCCAAGGAAAAGGGCAGAAACAAGGTGGTTTTTTTATAGGACAGGCCTGGTAATCTTAAATCGCTAAATCGTGCGAAATCAAGACCTTTATAGGTGCAATTTTTATTAAAATTTCTTGCATAACCTGATTTTCACATCTATGATATAAGCAATATTTGTGGCATAGCACGGGAGTTGTGCCGTTCAATCGGGCTGGAAACCGGGCAAGCCAGTACTTACACCAGGGCCTGCGCTTGTAGGTAATGTATGGAAGGAATGGAAAACCGAAATGGCCTTTGATTAAAAAAAGGTTCGTGCAACACTGCAATTGATGACCGCCTGGAAGGTTGAGCGTGTTGTCATAAGGATTTTTAGTTGACATGCTCAACTATTTATAATACAGCTATATTAAAGCTATTTAGAAGAGAAGAGAAGATAAGATATTAAATGATATATTTTCAGGAGGAAAAATGAAAGAAGTTGTCATTGTCAGTGCCTGTAGAACGGCAATTGGTGGATTTGGTGGAGCGCTTGCTCCATTGAGTGATATTGATTTTGGGCCCATCCCCATAAAAGAAGCTATCAAGCGAGCAGGGTTGACTGGTGATCAGATTGATGAGGTTATTTATGCATCCGGATACAGGACAGGGGATCTTCCCATTAACTCTGCCCGTGTCGTGTCAGTAAAGGCAGGTATCCCCATAGAAAAACCCCAGTTCACCATCAGCAAGGCCTGTGCCGGAAGTATCAAGGCCGTTACCCTGGCAGCTCAGGTAATTAAATCCGGTGATGCAGATATTATTGTTGCCGGTGGTATGGAGAGTATGAGTAATGCAACCTTTATGTTGAAAAAAGCCAGATGGGGTTATCGACTGGGACATGGACAGCTTCAGGACCAGTTGATCCTTTTTGATCCCCTGAGTGGAAACACCATGGGAGAGACAGCGGAAAATGTTGCAGAAAAATTTAATGTGTCCAGGGAAGACCAGGATGCATTTGGTTTGAGAAGCCAGCAGCTTGCTGAAAAGGCCATAAAAGAAGGAAAATTTAAGGATCAGATTGTTCCTGTTGAAATTCCCCAGAGAAAGGGTGAACCTAAAATATTTGATACGGACGAGCATCCAAGATTCGGCACCACCATTGAAGCCCTGACAAAATTGAAACCCCCATTCAGAAAAGGTGGTTCTGTTACTGCAGGAAGTTCATCCGGTATGAATGACGGTGCTTCTGCACTGGTTGTCATGTCAAAGGATAAAGCAGACGAACTGGGTATTGAGCCATTGGCATCTATTGTTTCCTATGCATCTGCCGGGGTTGACCCTGCTTACATGGGAATTGGCCCAATCCCTGCCACAAAGATGGCCCTTGAAAAAGCAGGTCTGACCATTGATGATATGGACCTGATAGAGCTGAACGAAGCATTCGCATCACAGTCTCTGGCATGTGTCCGTGAGTTGGATATGGATATGGATAAGGTAAATGTAAATGGTGGAGCCATTGCATTGGGGCATCCAGTATCTGCATCAGGCGGTGCTATTTTAACAAAACTTTTATATGAAATGAAAGCGCGCAACTCGAGATATGGCCTGGCAACCCTGTGTATCGGCGGTGGTCAGGGTATGGCTCTGATTGTAGAACGAAAAAAATAGGCCCTGGCAATCGTTAACTCCAGGCACTATATGGATTAAAAACTGGACACAGACTCGAATCTGTGTGCAGTTTTTTTTTCTTCCACCATGATTCGTATGATAGTTCAGGAAATCGAAAAAGAGTTTATTCTTAATTATTAGTTTTGTTAATCACTATGTAGTGTTGTAAATCGTATGATTTTTATTTTTAGCAGGATTGCAAATATATATAAAAAAAGATAACTATACCAAGTATGGAAAAATTAAAAAAACAATTTGGGATAATATTGGTAGAAACATGACTGATACATTGAGATTGAATTTAAGTTTCAGGAAAGGACTGATCTTGTGTTTTTATGCAATGATTGTGGTGCATGTAGAAAAAGATAATGTATACTAAT
>CAYWGN010000034.1:1254-31204 GCA_964457495.1 uncultured Desulfobacula sp. | reverse complement strand
ATTTTCGATTAAGTAAGTAAAACTATGCGTTTCCTAAATCAAGAGTCCTGAGATTAATCAAATCAGAGCAGCGTTTCCGTGACCTGTTTAATGGCATCAGCGATCTCATTTATATCCAGAATTTTGAAGGCTGCTTCACCTCCGTTAACCCTGCCATGTGCAAAGCCTTAGACCATAGAGAAGATGAATTAATCGGAAGGCCGGCATCAGATTTTATGAAACCGGAATTCATGCCTGCTTATAAAAGTGAATACCTGGAACCTCTCTTGAAACATGGACACAATGAAGGTACAGCAATTTATTTCAAAAAAAATGGTGAAAAGATCTACATTGAATACCGCAGTGTCTTCGTCCGACCGGAAGATGGTGAGCCTTTCATCAGTGGTACGGGCCGGGACATAACTGAAAAAATTTTATCGGAAAGGAAAGTTGCAAAACTTCAGGAACAAATAATACAATCTCAAAAAATGGAATCCATCGCTACCCTGACGGGCGGTATTGCCCATGATTTTAATAATATACTCTATATAATTTTGGGGAACACGGAACTGGCACTTGAAGAAATCCCCAAAGGAAATCCTGTATATACCAAACTTGAGGAGATCAAATCTGCCAGTCTCAGGGCATCCCGCATTATAAAACAATTACTCAATTTTACTCGCAAGACTGATCAGAAATTGGAACCCATAGGCGCTGTCACCGTTATTCAGAATGCACTCAACTTTTTACGATCAACCATACCGGCCACCATAGAAATTCGGAAACACATGACAGATGATGATATGGTGATTCTTGCAGATCCGATCCAAATCAACAGGGCCATGATGAACATTTGCGCCAATGCTTCACTGGCAATGGAAGCCACCGGTGGTATCCTGGAAGTCATAATTGAACCGGCAACCATTAAAGCCAGGAGCGTAAAAAATTTTCCAGACCTGGTTGCGGGAAAATATGCAAAAATTACTATAAGCGACCAAGGCCCAGGAATAGACCCTGAAACCATCAACCTAATCTTTGACCCCTATTTTACCACCAATGAGCCAGGTAAAAGTTCTGGTATGGGACTGTCTATTGTGCATGGCATTGTCAAAAACCATAATGGTGCTATTTTGGTTGACAGCAAGCTTGGCAAAAGCACCACTATAACTCTTCTATTCCCAGTGGTTGATGCAAAACCCAAGGTTGAAATTCATACCATGGATGAAATTACCCGTGGTACGGAAACAATCCTTTTTGTTGATGACGAAGAACCCATCAGGATTATGGGGAAATTAATGCTGAAAAGGCTTGGCTACAAGGTTAAAACATGTCGGAATCCTAGAGAAGCACTGGATTTGTTCCTGTCAAAACCTGATTACTTTGATCTGGTAATAACGGATATGACCATGCCAGGGATGACCGGTGCTCAATTGTCTGAAAAATTATTGGAAATTCGACCTGATATTCCTATCATCCTCTGTACTGGCCATAGTTCACTCATTAATGAGGCAAAAGCCAAAAAACTTGGGATGGCAGGCTATATTATGAAACCAATGTCGATTTCAAGACTGGCAAAATCTATACGAAAGGTTTTAGATATTGGAATTAAACCCTTATAAAAATATAACCGCCTTCAGCATATCCGAACTTCCTGAACATGAAATTATAATTATATGACAATCCTCTATAAAAGATATCAAAAGAAACCTGATAGGGAAAGGTTTGAGAAGAATCAACATCCAGGAGAGTGACTTTCCCCGACACAGAATCAAACCCGCCCACGGGAGATATATGGGGGATGTGAAGGGCCTGTATAAAACTGCCCTGATCAAAATGTGAAATGATCAGGCAATTGCCTTTTTTTTCAAATTGTTCAAGTCTATGGTGCAGAACCTGTTTGATAGCCTTTGATCTTACAGGGTCACCTGTCGCCTGAACCATTTCAACTGATTGACAGGGAATCCTGTAAACCTCAAGACTGCTTTTTACGACCTGGTAAAGGGTCTTGAGGGGAAGGCCCCTGCGACCTTTATATCCTGTGTCACTCATCCGCTCTTTCCAGTGCGCGGCTTTCACCTTTTCAAGCAGGTCCTGCTGGGTTGCGGCAGGCCCGTTCAAAGATCCGTCTTTATCCAGAAGGGTATTCACCACAGATGCAATGGTGGCAACGGAACAGGATGATCCATGGAATTGTTTGACATGGTGTTTGAACAGTCCGTCTTTTATAATATTACCCATATTTTCATAGGGCGTTTTAATATAAACTCCCTGATCATTTCCAAAGGGTCCGGTCTTTGTAAATTTCTGGAAAAAATACTTGATATAAAGATAAGGGCGGATAACCCATTTTAAAAAAATCATAGCTTCTTCTTATTTACCATTACAATTTAAAATTTTCTTTAAATAATGCCCTGTATAGCTTTTGGAAGATCTTGTAATTTTTTCAGGGGAACCTTGTGCAATAACTTCTCCTCCGCTATAGCCACCTTCAGGCCCGAGATCAATAATCCAGTCAGATGTTTTAATAACATCCAGATTGTGTTCAATAATAATCACTGTATTGCCTGCGTTTGTCAATCTGGAAAGAACTTTCAACAAAAGTTTTACATCCTGGAAATGAAGCCCTGTGGTTGGTTCATCAAGAATATAGAGGGTATCTCCAGTATCCCGCTTTGCAAGTTCCCGGGCAAGCTTGATTCTCTGGGCTTCTCCTCCTGAAAGGGTTGTGGCTGCCTGTCCCAGTTTGATGTAGGAAAGCCCTACATCCAGTAAGGTATCCAGGATATGTTTAATTTTCGGATGGCTTACGAACAGATCCCTTGCCTGAACCACGGAAAGATCCAGAATATCTGAAATGGAATGGTCTTTATACATGATTTCAAGGGTTGCCCGATTAAACCGCTTACCATGACAGACTTCACAAGGAACAAAGACATCCGCTAAAAAATGCATCTCTACCTTAATATGTCCATCACCCTTACAGGCCTCACATCTGCCGCCCTTGACATTAAAAGAATATCTTCCCTTTTTATACCCCCGGGCCTTGGATTCCGGAAGCATCTCAAAAAAATCCCGGATATGATCAAATACTTTGGTATAGGTGGCAGGATTGCTCCTGGGTGTTCGGCCTATGGGCTTTTGATCAATATTAATAATTTTGTTTAAATGGGAGAGCCCCATGATTTTCTCATGCCTGCCCACGATCATTTGTGAACCATGAAGATTAACAGCCAGGGCCGGATATAAAATCTGATTGATCAGGGTTGACTTACCGGCCCCTGAAACACCTGTTATTGCAACAAGTAAACCCAGGGGTATTTTTATAGTGACATCTTTCAGGTTATTTTCCGATGCCTTGACAATGGTGACCCATTTGTTTCCACAGGTTTTAGGAGTTTTTCTTTTTTTAGGAATTTCTATCTGCTCTTTACCCGTTAAAAATTGTCCCGTTATGGAAAAAGGATTTTCCTTAATCTGATCCGGTGTGCCCTGGGCCACAATCTGTCCACCAAGGTGTCCGGCTCCCGGACCAATATCTACTATCCAGTCTGATTTTTCCATTGTTTCCTGATCATGTTCCACAATGATCAGGGTATTGCCGATATCCCTTAAATGATGAAGGGTTTGTAATAGTTTTATATTGTCTTTCTGATGCAGACCGATGGAAGGCTCATCCAGGATATAAAGAACCCCTGTAAGTTCCGATCCTACCTGGGATGCAAGCCGGATTCTCTGGGATTCGCCTCCGGAAAGGGTTGGACCACTCCTGTCCAGGGATAGATAATCCAGGCCCACATTTACAAGAAACCCAAGCCGGTCTGATATTTCCTTTAACAATTCTTCGGCTATCAGCCGCTTATTTCCGCTCATGTTCATGCCATTAACAAAATCAAAAGCCTGCCTGATTGTCATGGCCGTCACATCAACAATTGATTTTTTGTGGATATGGACATGAAGCACTTCATTCTTCAGCCGCATGCCTTTGCAGGCAGTACAGGTGCTGGCCGTCATAAATGCAGAATAGTATTTTTTTTGTCCTTCAGACTGGGTATCCCTGTATCGCCTCATCAAGGTATGAATCAGTCCCTCATGGGTTCTGGTGAATTCTCCCTGGATCTTGGCTGAATTCCAGTTTACCGTCATTTCTTTATGTTTGGACCCATACAAAAGAAGATTTTTATCTTTTTGAGGTAATTTTTTCCAAGGGATGTCAAAATTTATCCCCCATTGTTTTTCCATGGCGTTAAGCTGGCTCATTCCCCATGAATTATCATTCTGGTACCGTGGTTTTTTAATAAAATAATTTTTCCACGGGATTACGGCACCCTGCCTGATACTTAACTCCTGATCCGGTACAATCTTGTTAACATCCATGGACAGAAGCGTTCCAATACCATTACAGTCCGGGCACATGCCCAGAGGTGAATTAAAGGAAAAAATCTGAGGTGTGAGCTCAGGGTATGCAATCCCGCAACATGATCTCTCCTCACTCATTTTAAGATCTTCTCTGCCCAGCATATGGACAATCATCTGTCCGTTTCCAAGTTTAAGTGCAGCTTCCACGGAATCGGTCAGGCGGGATTCAAACTTTTTATCATTTTTAACTATTAAGCGATCTATCACGACTTCTATATGATGTTTCTTATTTCTGGCAAGGGTTTGAACATTTTCAAAGTCCTGTACAACCCCGTCAACCCTGACCCTGGCATATCCCTTTTTTTTCAGATCCTCAAGTATTTCCTTATGCTCTCCTTTCCTGTTTTCCACAACAGGGGAAAGGATCAGAATTTTTGAATTCACGGGCAGGGACAAAATCTGGGACACCATGCTCTGGGCATGGCCCCGACCTACTTTTTCCCCGCATTTATAACAATACTGGGTTCCGAGCCGAGCAAATAATACCCGCAGATAGTCATAAATTTCCGTTATGGTTCCCACAGTGGATCTGGGATTTTTGCTGGCTGCTTTCTGTTCAATGGCAATGGTGGGGGAAAGCCCTCTTATGGTATCATACTTTGGCTTTTCCATCTGGCCGATGAACTGCCTGGCATAGGAAGAAAGGGATTCAACATATCTGCGCTGACCTTCTGCAAAAATCGTATCAAAGGCAAGGCTTGATTTGCCAGAGCCCGACACTCCCGTAAACACAACCATTTTTTTTTTGGGAATTTCTATATCAATATCTTTAAGGTTGTGTTCACGGGCTCCCTTTACAATGATCCTGTCAAGCTCCTTGGAATTTGAACCTGGAAGTTTATTATTTTTTTCTTCTACTCGATCCTCTATTAAATCCAACAAACCAGCGTTTTTCATACCTTAGTTGTCACCTCTGCAATGCTTATTTTATTCTTTCAATATCCGAAAATAATAAGCATGGCAGAATAAAAGTAAAGTTGGCTGATATTAAAAATCAAAGTAATTGTTTAGCCCGTTAAAACAAGGAATCTCAAAGCCCTGTCTGATGGATATTTGCAGGAGGTTAAGCGTTTAGCATCGAAACAAATATCCATCGGACAGGGCGGTTTCAATCATAAGAGCTGAATATTTACAAATCAAATTGCTTTTATGGTGTTCTATTTGATAATACTAATAAAATGAAAGCGACTCAGACATATAACCTTGCCTTTTCAAGCTGCCCCAATGACACCTTTATTTTCAAGGCCATTGCCAGAGAGTTGATTGACCTCCATGGATACGCCTTTGACATTGTGTTAGAAGATGTGGAAACTCTGAACCAGAAGGCCGCCAAAGGCACATATGATATCACCAAGTTATCTTTTGCCGCCATTGGCAGCCTGGGGGACAAATACGCCCTGTTAAGGGCGGGATCAGCTTTAGGTGTAGGCTGTGGGCCTTTGATCATCTCTCTTCCAGGCCGGTCCCTGGGCAACAAGACAAAACCGGTCATTGCCGTGCCAGGCTTGGGAACAACGGCCTATCATCTTTTCAGGTTCTATATGGATGATCTGTTTGCCGATACAGACACAATCATTATCCCCATGCCATTTGAAAAGATCATGCCGGCTGTGATTGAACGTAAGGCTGACTTTGGTGTGATTATCCATGAGGGAAGATTTGTATATCAAACCATGGGACTTGAATTAAAAGCAGACCTGGGACAATGGTGGGAAGACAAAACATCCTTGCCCATTCCATTGGGTTGTATTGCCATTAAACGTGATATTGATCCTGGTATTGCCTGGGACATCCAGAACCTGATCAGACAAAGCATTGACCATGCCTTTTTGCATCCTTCCATGGCCTATGACTATATCCAGACCTATGCCCAGGAGCTGGATGACGATGTTATCCAACAGCATATCGGGCTTTATGTAAATAATTTTTCAATAGATATTGGGGAAAATGGAGAAGCTGCCATCACATCATTCTTTGAAAAAGCCTGGGCTTCCGGATTGATTGAAAAATCAAGGAAGTCTCTGTTTGCCTGCTGACATGATGGACAAAATATTCATGAAAAAGGATTTTCTCAACACAATTGCCAGAACCATCTTTGATTTTAATATGTTTCAAAATAAAGACAGGATCCTGGTGGCAGTATCAGGTGGACCGGATTCTGTTGCCCTTTTGTTGTCCCTGTTGGGCCTTAAAGAAAAGTACGGCATAACCATGGCAATTGCCCACTTGAACCATATGCTTAGGCAAGAGGAATCCATAAGGGATGAAGCCTTTGTAAAAATGCTTGCAGACAAACTTGATCTGCCGTTTTTTAATGAACAAAAAAATGTAACAGCTTATGCTAAAAAACATCACCTATCCATTGAAGAAGCCGGCCGAAAGGTCAGATACCATTTTTTTGACCAGATTGCCAAAACCCATGGATATAACAAAATTGCCACGGGTCATAATAAAGACGACAATGCAGAACTGGTATTGATGAACCTGTTAAGGGGAGCTGGTCCCAAAGGGCTTTGCGGTATCCCGCCCTTCAGGAACGGCCGATATATCAGGCCCTTGATCCGGATGTCTAAACGCAGTATCCTTGATTTTTTAAAAAATGAAAATCAAGCATATATGCTTGATTCTTCAAACACTGATATGGCGTATTTAAGAAATAAAATCAGGTACAAACTGATTCCTTATCTTCAGGCAGAATACAATCCGAAAATTAAAGATAGCCTGGACAGGCTGAGCAATATATTAAAACAGGAAGAAGACTTCTGGGAAATTGAAACCAAAAAAACATTTCTTTCCTGTTTGATCAAATCAGAAACATCCTGCCTTGTGTTTTCAAAACCTGAAATGACAAACCTTCACCCGGCTCTTTTAAACCGGGTATTTAGAAAGGCAATTCAAAAAATTAAAAAAGATTTAAAAAGCATTTCCCATGCCCATATAAATGATATTGTTGAATTTTGTTTTAATACACCCTCGGGCATCAGCCTGGATTTACCCGGTCAAATAAGGGTCTATAAAAATAAAAACACCCTTATGATTAAAAAAGAAAAAAAACCCTTAAGGGAAATCGGAAAAAAAGAGAAACAATTAAAGCTAAAGGCTAAGGAAAAACAAGGCAAGGGAAGCTAAAATTTTTTCTTGTATATTCAGATTTCATGTTTATATATTAGTAAGTTTTGAAGAATAAAAGCCGTTATAAGTTAAGAACTGGGGCCTTTAAAAAAGAAACCAGGCTGACTTTCGACTTAACAATAGATTGGGTTTATAAAAAAAGAGAGGAATAGCCTTGAATCAATTTTACAAAAACATTTCACTGTGGCTGGTAATAGTTCTAATGATGGTCATGCTCTACAATATCTTTAATCAGCAACAGGTGGGACAGGTAGAGGTCGGATATTCAGAATTCCTTGCAATGGTTGAAGACGGACGTATCCAGAATGTGGTGATCCAGGGTAAAGATTTATATTTAACGGATGCAAGCGGTGCCAAGTTTAAAAGCTTTGCACCGGATGACGGTGATCTGATAAGTTTCCTACGTTCCAAAGAAGTAACCATAAAAGCCAAACCCCCGGCTGAAAATTCCTGGCTTATGTCCATCCTTGTTTCCTGGCTGCCCATGATTGTCCTCATTGGTGTGTGGATCTTTTTTATGCGCCAGATGCAGGGAGGTGCCGGTGGTGGCAAAGCAATGTCTTTTGGAAAAAGTCGTGCAAGGCTTATGGATGACAAAAAAGAAAAAGTTACCTTTGCCAATGTTCAGGGAATTGATGAAGCCAAAGCAGAATTGACCGAGGTAGTGGATTTTTTAAAAAACCCTGCCAAATATACGCGGCTTGGCGGACGGATCCCAAAAGGTGTTTTGCTGGTGGGAAATCCCGGAACTGGAAAGACACTTTTATCAAGGGCTGTTGCCGGTGAGGCTGGGGTGCCATTTTTTACCATAAGCGGGTCTGATTTTGTTGAAATGTTTGTGGGTGTTGGTGCTTCAAGGGTAAGGGATCTTTTTGCCCAGGGCAAAAAAAACGCACCCTGTATTATATTTATTGATGAAATTGATGCCGTAGGACGGCAGAGAGGTGCAGGTTTAGGCGGAGGGCATGATGAAAGAGAACAGACCTTGAACCAGCTTCTTGTTGAAATGGACGGTTTTGAATCCAATGAAGGTGTTATCCTCATGGCAGCCACCAATAGGCCGGACGTTCTTGATCCTGCCTTGCTTCGTCCGGGACGGTTTGACCGTCAGGTTGTGGTGGACATGCCCGATATTAAAGGCCGTGAAGGCATTTTAAGAGTTCACATGAAAAAAACGCCCCTGGCCAATGATGTGGATCCAGTGATACTGGCAAAAGGAACGCCTGGATTTACGGGTGCAGACCTTGAAAACCTTGTGAATGAAGCAGCGCTCCTGGCTGCCAAGCGTGACCATGAAAAACTGAGCATGAAAGATTTTGAAGACTCAAAAGACAAGGTTTATATGGGACTTGAAAGAAAATCCAAGGTAATAAAGGAAGAAGAAAAGAAAACAACGGCTTATCATGAAGGCGGTCATGCCCTTGTGGCAAGATTCCTGCCATATACGGATGCTGTCAATAAGATTACCATTATTCCCAGGGGAAGGGCTGCCGGGGTCACATGGTTTCTTCCAGAGGAAGGGGATTTCAAATATAAGGATCAGCTTGAAAATGAACTTGCCATTGCCTTTGGTGGCAGGGTGGCTGAAGAAATAATTTTTAAAAGAATCAGTACGGGTGCATCCAATGATATCAAACAGGCCACCAAGCTTGCCAACAAAATGGTCAGGTCTTTTGGAATGAGCGATAACCTGGCACTCCTTTCCTATGAGGACCATGATGATAATATTTTCATAGGCCGGGAAATGACCCAGGCCAAAGGCTATTCTGAAGAAACAGCCAGAAAAATTGATGCTGAAGTTGCCTTGATCATTGACCGGGCATACAAGGCTGCGCATAAGGTTCTTAAAGAAAATATAGATATTCTTCACACATTAACAGACCTGCTCATTGAAAAAGAAACGGTTCTGGGATCAGAACTGGATGATCTGATAGCATCTATGCGACCTGATTTTGATTTTTTCGGCAAACAAAATCTAAACATTCCACCTGTACACCCTGCTGAACCTGAAGATCAAAAAAAATCAGCACGCTCTGATAAGGACAGCGTTGAGACTGATCCTGAAAATTCTGACAACCAGGACCCTTCTGAAGCCGAAGATCAGACTTCAGACGACACAAAGACCTCGGACCCTGAATAAAGGAAGGTCATGCAGCATAGTACCCTTGATTTTAAAGGATTCCGCCTTGAATTAGGCCCTGAAACCTGCATTATGGGAATTTTAAATACCACCCCCGATTCCTTTTCCGACGGCGGAAAATTCAACTCCTTTGAAACAGCGGTAAACCAGGGTATCAAACTGGCTGAAGATGGAGCACATATCCTGGATATCGGCGGAGAATCAACAAGGCCCTTTGCAATACCAGTATCAGAGCAGGAAGAACTTGACCGGGTTATACCCGTCATTGAAAACCTTTTTAAACGCATTGATATCCCTATTTCCATTGATACAATAAAATCTGGTGTTGCCAAAGAGGCTCTCAATGCCGGGGCTTCCATCATCAATGATGTATCGGCTTTTGAAAAAGATCCTGCCATGGCTGACCTTGCTGCTCAAAGAGAAGTGCCAGTGGTGTTGATGCACATGAAGGGAACACCTGAGACCATGCAGGTGAATCCCGACTATGATGATTTAATGTTTGAAATCACAAATTATCTTGCAGCACGGGCAGAATATGCCATGGGAAAAGGCATAAAAAAGAACCATATCATTCTTGATCCTGGAATCGGTTTTGGTAAAACTATTGACCATAATCTGGTCCTCATCAACTATCTTGAAAAAATTTGTGCTCTTGGTTACCCTGTTCTTGTGGGGCCATCGCGAAAATCTTTTATTCAGAATATTCTGGCCAAAAAGGAGAATGCACCGGTAGGAGCGGATCACATAAAGACAGAATACGGCAGTTTGGCGGCTGTTGCAGCCTCCATTCTAAATGGTGCCCACATTGTCAGGGTCCATGATGTTGAACGAGTAAAATCCTTTACCCATATCATAGATTCGATCAGGAATGCTTAAATTTAAGCCTTATTTCAATGCCTTGATTTTTTTATTGGTATTCATTGTTTCCGGTTTTTCTGGTTGTACCACCGAGCCGGTTGAGACAGACCTACTGCTTCCCGTGGACTTTTCCAATGTACCGGAAAATATGGTCCTTACAAGTTTTCATACTGATAAAATTGAAATCAGAATCCAGGCTCATCCAAACTTGATTGAACTTATCAACAAAGAAGATATCCGCTATACTGTGGATCTCTACACAGACCTTGAATTTGATCCTGCAGGCGATTCTGACTCCATTGAACCGGGTTCGTATTTGTTCCCCGTGGAGGAAAAACGAATCCCCATGGACCGGGGTATTAAAATTTTAAGTATTAAACCCTCCTATCTCAGCGTTCAGCTGGAAAAAAAGATAAGAAAAACCTTTAAAATAACGGTCCCCTATCTTGGAGCGCCTGCCAAGGGACATATTGCCCTGGACGCTGCTACAGAACCTGCCAGTGTGGAGTTGATCGGTTCTGCCTCCTTGATTCAATCCATCAAAGAATTAAAGACAAAGCCCATTGATATCACAAATGCCAATGAAAGTTTCAAAAAAAAGATCCCTCTGGATCTGGAAAACCCATCTATTATTTCATCTTCAGATCCTATTATCATTGTAAGTGTTCCAATTCAGCAGCAGCGGATTTCAAAAATAATTGAAAATATTCCCATCCAGGTATGGAATTCTACATTAAAGGTCAATATTGAACCTTCAAAAATAAATATCCGGATTAAAGGGCCTTTTGAGACATTAAGTAATAAAAAAATTACAGATCAAATCTATTCATTTATTGACCTGAAGGGTCTTGGGCCGGGTGTGTATGCCAGGCATGCCTATATTAACATACCATGGGACCTGATAATGACAGATGCTGTACCACAGGTATTTACTATAAAAATAGAATAAAGGAGAAACTTAATGCTTCTTGTAATTGACGTGGGAAACACAAATACCGTTATGGGAGTCTATGACGGCAACATACTCAAACATGATTGGAGAATCAGAACAATTAGAAACTCAACTGCTGATGAATTCAATGTGCTTGCCACGGCACTTTTCTCATATAAAGGAGTTGATCCTAAAGATATTAAAACTGCTGCTATTTCATCTGTTGTTCCTTCATCAGTTCCTATCCTGAATGCATTCTGTGAAAAATATCTTGGCTTAACACCTTTATGGATAAGTGCGGACTCGGTTAAAAAACTGATGCCGATTCTCTATAATAACCCCAATGAAGTAGGGGCAGACAGGATCGTTAATGCTGTTGCCGCCTTTCATAAATATAAAACCGCACTCATTATTATCGATTTTGGAACAGCCACCACTTTTGATGTTATCTCTGAAAAAGGGGAATACCTGGGCGGGGCAATTGTGCCGGGTATCATGATTTCTGCGGAAGCACTCTTCCAAAAGGCTTCCAAGCTGGCCAGGGTGGAAATATTCCAGGCACCTGAAAAAGTCATTGGCAAAGATACCATTGAAAGCATTAAATCCGGCATTATTTATGGAAATGCCTCCATGGTGGACGGGATGATCGAAAAGATGACAAAAGAAATGGATACTCCACCCCGGATCATTGCCACGGGAGGGCTTGCTCCATTGATATTCAAGATTTCCAACACCATTGAAAAAGTAGAGCCGTCCTTGACCCTTGAAGGATTAAGACTCATCTATAACCAAATTTGAGGTGATCATGAAAACCATTGGACTGATCGGTGGTATGAGCTGGGAAAGTACATCCCATTATTATACTGAACTTAACCAGGGAATAAAAAAAGCCCTGGGCGGTCTTCATTCAGCAAAAATTCTAATGTATAGCGTTGATTTCGGCCCCATTGAAAAACTTCAGAGTAAAGGAGACTGGGAAAGCCTTGGCAATATAATGGCCGATGCTGCCCAAAAGATAGAAAAAGGAGGGGCTGATTTTTTACTGATCTGCGCCAATACCATGCACAAACTGGCCCCCAGGGTAGTGGATGCAGTGAATATTCCTCTGCTTCACATTGCCGATGCGACAGCAGAGGTGCTCCTGGGAGACAACATTAAAAAAGTCGGGCTTTTAGGCACAGCCTATACCATGGAGCAGACGTTTTATAAAGATCGCCTGACCACAAAATTTGATCTGGATGTAATCATTCCAGATAAAACAGACAGAGAATTAGTCCACACAATTATTTATAAAGAATTATGCCTGGGAAAAATAACAGACCCATCCAAAAAAGCCTATATCAATATAGCGGAAAACCTGGTTCAAAAAGGTGCCCAGGGAATTATTCTGGGATGTACTGAAATCGCCATGCTTTTAAAGCAGGAAGACATTGACATTCCCCTGTATGACACAACAAAAATCCATGCTGCAAAAGCAGTCCAATGGGCCCTGGATGATGAATAACCAGCAGGTGGTGAAATTTAAAACCTGGTTTTGTGAATATGTATCCCGGTTTTATGGAGATAATCAAGCGCAAAACCAGATATATAAATTAAAAGAGGATCATACCCTAAGGGTCTGTGAAAATATATTATTGCTTGGTAAATCCATCCTTCTTTCACAGGATGAGTTAAACCTTGTCCAGATCGCTGCCCTGTTTCACGACATTGGCCGTTTTACTCAATACCAGACCTATGGAACCTTTGATGATAGAAAATCTGCCAACCATGCCAAACTGGGGCTTAAGCAGCTGTCTTTTCATAAAATCCTCAACGGCCTGTCCCTGGATGAAAAACGGTCCATCCTGATTCCCATTGCCTGGCACAATGCCTATAAATTGCCCTATATCAAGGAAGATAAGCTCCTTTTATTTATAAAACTGCTTCGCGATGCAGATAAGCTGGATATCTGGAACGTGGTTATTGATCATTATACAAAAAAAGATAAACAGAAAATGATCACTGTTCTTTTAGACCTTCCAGATAATGGCCCTGGATACTCAGAAAAAATAATCAAAGCGCTATATGACGGACAATTGGCCCAAAGCAGCGACTTAACCTGTTTGACGGATTTAAAACTATTACAGATAAGCTGGGTCTATGATCTTAATTTTACTGAATCCTTTCGGCTTTTGCATCAATTGGGGTTTATTGAAAAACTTATGCAGACATTACCAGAAACAAATCAAATCAAAGGTGCTATAGAAACTGCCCTCAGACATATTGAAAAAAAGGCAGGCCATTAAAAACCCTTGATAACGTCATGTTTAGAAATGAAATAAAAAAAACCCTTGTTCTGTCTCTTCCCATTGTTGTGGGCCAACTTGGGCAAATGCTCATGTCCGTGGTGGATAATATCATGGTTGGCAAAGTCGGGACCCAGGCGCTTGCAGCAGCATCCATAGCCAACTCGCTCTTTATGCTGATCATGGTGGTGGGATTCGGACTGACAGTGGCTGTCACACCTTTAACGGCTATTGCCTATGGTGCGGGCAGAGACGAAGAGTGCGGCATTGTATTAAGGCAGGGGATTTTATTAAACCTTTTTTCCGGTATTTTGCTCTGCGCTATCACACTTCTTTTGTCAGAATGTATTCAATTTCTCAACCAGCCCGAAGAGATTGTTGGCCCGGCATCCCTTTACATGAAAGTATTGGGATTTTCCATACTGCCGTTAATGCTTTTCCAGAGCTACCGACAGTTTGCCGAAGGAGTAAGCTTCTTAAAACCCGCCATGATCATCACTATTCTCGCCAATCTTGTTAATATTCTGGCAAACTGGATATTCATATATGGGAATCTCGGGGTCACTCCACTGGGTCTTACCGGTGCCGGTATTGCCACTATCAGTTCCCGGACATTTATGGCCATAGCACTTATGATTATCATCAGAAAATCCTCAAAAATGCAACGCTTTGACCCCACCCTGAATTACAGAAAGATTGATTTGCCAATGATGCGGCGCCTTCTTGCCATTGGCATCCCGGCAGGATTTCAGTATTTTTTTGAAGTCAGTGCCTTTGCTGCCTCAGCTATCATGATCGGCTGGATGGGAACCATTGCACTTGCTGCCCACCAGATTGCATTAAACCTTGCATCCATTTCATTTATGGTTGCCATGGGAATCTCATCTGCCGCAACCATCCGGGTCAGCACTGCCGTGGGGAGAAAAGATATCCAGGGAACAAGGCTGGCCGGGTTTTCCGCCGCCATTTTGTGCGCCTTGTTTATGGCATCAGCCGGGTTGATCTTTATCCTTTTCAGGTTCTTTTTGCCAACCCTTTATGTTTCTGAAAAAGCGGTCATTGATATCAGTGCCTCGCTTTTAGTGATTGTTGCATTCTTCCAGGTATCCGACGGCACCCAGTCAATCGGGTTAGGCATATTAAGGGGAATCACGGATATGAAAATTCCCACCCTGATCACCCTTGCCGCTTACTGGCTGATGGGGCTTCCTTCAGGGTATTTTATGGCATTCAAACTCGATATGGGCATTTATGGTGTCTGGTATGGGCTTCTCATAAGCCTTACTGCATCTGCACTTTTTATGATGCTTCGTTTTAATTCAAAAAGTAAAAAACAGATCTATCTCCATTAAATTTTACTTATTAGTGTCTGAAAGAAAACCTGAAAATTTTTGTGAGCATACGCTCCTCTTCGAGCCGAGTACAAGACTGGGCGATCCTTTTTGCCAGAGATGTTTTCCGAACCCAGGACGAGCCGAGCAAAGCCTTGAATCCCTGGTTATTAAGATGCGACTTCTTTTATATTAAATTTGCTCCAATGGATAAAATGAGACTCAATACCAATAAGTGGTACCTAAGTCTAATTCCTTCGCAAAAAAAGCGATCGATCAACACTCTTTGTCAAACCCCTGAATCCACAACATAAAATAAAAAAATAAAAAAACTTGACATTGAATATTCGCATTGATATTGATGACAAAGTTACGCTATATGCAGTAAGATTACTCTATGTAAAACACTACGTTCTTTCACATCACACAAAGGAGGAAACACGAAAATGAGTAACTGGCTAAAGGGTAAGACTGCGATCATTATTGGCGAGAGGGACGGAGTTCAAGGCCCTACTATCGCTAAATGCCTGAACGCGGCGGGGGCAAATGTTGTTTATGCGGTTACCGAGTGCTTTGTCTGAACAGCTGCAGGAACGATGGATCCGGAAAACCAAATAAAAATTAAAACAATCGCTGAAAATGTTGATGGGGCAAATACTGCTGGTGATATCATTGTTGTACTGGGCGCTAGCGATCTGGAAGGTGCCTTGATATCAGCAGAAACCGTCACAACCGGCGATCCGAGTTTTTCCGGGCCATTGGCCGGAGTCTCGTTGGGACTCCCTGTTTATCACATTCTGGAACCTGAGATGCAGGAAGCCATTCCTGAGAATATTTACCAGGAAGCTGTGGGTATATGGATGTTAACCGAAGACACTGAAAAAATAGGGGCAGAGTTCAAGGCCATACGTAAACAACTAAATAATTGATGCGTGGTGGCCTGATTTGAATTGCACAACTAAGCGCCATTCGGCCTGATCTTTTTGCCGGTGGCATTCAATGTTCGTCAAAACACTTGCACGGACAACAGCGTGCTTTACAAATCTCCCCCTTTAACGCCGCAAACAATCCGGAGGGAATTTTCCCACCGGGAGCGGCTGTACAGCAAGGAGGCTTAAATGAGACTAGAGATCGAATCAATCGACATAAAATCAGTTCGGGAGGGCGGCAGAACCGGTGTAAAAGATGGTGTTCTGACCGTCAATTTCACGGAATTGGAAACCCTTTTGACGGAAGACAGCCGAATCGCATCAGTCAAAATCGATTTGGTTCACCCGGGTGAGCGCACGCGGGTGGTAAATCTTATGGATGTAGTGCAACCTCGTTGCAAAATTGGTCAGTTGGAAGCCGATTTTCCCGGTTTTGTGGGCAAACTGCAGATTGCTGGAAAAGGGCGCACCCTTTCGTTAAGAGGGGTAACTGTTCTGGCCACCAATCCTGGGACGACACGAAAATATTCGGCACTTCTGGATATGTATGGTCCTGGCGGACAGATGAGCCGGTACTCAAAATTCTCCCACGTCTGCGTCAACTCTTATTCCGCCGAAGACATTGATGAGAGAGAGTTTGAAAATGCAGCCAAGATTGCCGGATTAAAGGCTGCAGCATATATCGCACGCTCTGCAGAAGGGCATCAAATTGATGAAACCGAAGTGTTTGATTTGGACATTACAAACCTTGATGGAAAATCCGACCTTCCTAAGGTGGCTTATTACTACCAGTTGTACAGCCCCCAGCACGATCACCAAGGTATTTCCGACGATTGCTTTTATGGTACAGACGTTCGCCCACTCATGCCCACCATCATTCATCCCAATGAAGTACTAGATGGCGGCGTTGTCGGTGCCCACACAGTCCGTTCCATAGACACGTATACGATCCAAAACCATGGGGTCATCAGAGAGCTGTATCGCCGACACGGCAAAGATTTAATCTTTTCCGGAGTGGTGTGCGGCGTGGCCAAAATGGAGCCGATCACCAGGACGCGGAAGAACATCATGGCAGCCAATTTGGTCAAAAACGTTTTAGGCGCTGATGGCGTGGTTTTGACAAAGATCCATGGCGGCATGCCACATGTGGATCTGGCTGGTGTTGCCGAGGAGTGTGAAAAACTGGGCGTTAAAACGGCCGTCTATATTCAGCCATTGATCAGCGACGGACGGCTGCCGGAAATGCTATTGTTCAGTGCCGAGGCCCTGGACCTGATCATTACAGTGGGTGCAACGCTGGAACGAAGCATCCTGCCGGCTCCGGATCGAATTGTCGGCGGGGATAAAAAAACCAAGGTGTATTGCCCCGACCCCATCATGCAGTACGCTGGGGATACGACCATAGATGTCGAACAATTTCTTATAGCTGGTATTCACGATCACACAGGTGGCGCCAAGGTCGTCGTTAAAGAATACTAAAGTAATGACATGTTCAGGGAGGACAAAATGAATAATACAAAATTAAAAGTGGTTCACTACTTAAACCAATTTTTTGGACAGATTGGCGGGGAAGACAAAGCCAATACCGGTTTTGTTGTGAAAGAGGGCCCTTTGGGGCCTGGAACCGCGCTGCAAAAGGAATTGGGGGAACATGTTGAAATTGTAGCGACCCTTATTTGCGGAGACAACTATTTTTCTAAAGACCCGGATCAAGCTGGCGAAGAGGGGGCAAAACTCATCGAATCCTTTGCACCAGATCTTTTTTTTGCCGGGCCGGCTTTTGAGGCAGGCCGATACGGGGTTGCCTGCGGGGCGATCTGCAAGGCGGTCAATGAGAGACTCGGAATACCGGTGGTCACCGGCATGTATCAGGAAAACCCGGGTGTTGAGATGTACCGGAAATATGCCTATATCTGCCGGAGCGGGCAAAGCACTCGGGACATGGTGCCGAGTCTTAAGAAAATGTCAAAGCTTGCGCTTCAACTGGTACTGGGCGAACCGTCAAAGAACCTGCTTTCCGGCGAGAATCTGCCAAAACCGGAAATGTTTGATTATTTCAAGCGCCTCATCATACGCAACGAGTTTTGCGATCAGAGTGCGGCTAAGCGAAGCATTGACAAGCTATTGGCCAAGATTACAGGAAAGCCCTTTGAAAGTGAAGTGGTTCCGCCCGTGTTTGACAATGTGGAACCTCCTGCGCCGATTGCCGATCTTAGCAAGCTACAATTGGCGCTCGTGAGCGACGGTGCACTGGTGCCTAAGGGTAATCCTGCCGGACTGGCCGGTCGCGGCAATCTGAAATGGACCACCAATGAACTAGATTCTTTTCTGCCCGATGATCCCGGTACAAAAGAGTATGAGATTGCGCATACCGGTTATTTTCCTGTGAATGTGTTGGAAAATCCGTTTCGACTTATTCCGGTGGATGTGATTCGTCAACTCGTCAAAGAGAAAAAAATCGGAAAATTGCACAATACCTTTTTCAGCACATCTGGAAATGCCACTGTTTCAAGACGCTGTACGGAAATGGGAAATGAGATGGGAGAGGAAATCAAGAGGCTAGGGATCGATGCTGTACTGCTCACTTCCACCTGAGGGTCAAGCACACGTTGCGGTGCAACGATTGCGCAAGGTATCGAGAGATTGGGTATTCCGGTGGTTCAAATCACGCCGGTTCCAAGTGTTGCGAAAATGGTGGGTGTGAACCGAATACTCCAGGGGGAATCGGTTCCCTGTCCAATTGGCAATCCTGAACTGACGGCCCAACAGGAAAAAACGTTGCGGCGCAAGTATGTTCTTCGCGCCATGGAACTTTTTCAAAAGAAAGTCGACGGCCCCACAATCTTTGATCTCGAAGGAATGGCATAAAAACAGATCAAAAAATATTATCAGGAGATTATCATGGGAATTGAAGTGAATGCGGATACATTTGAAAAAGAGGTTGTCCAATCTGATTTACCGGTGCTTGTCGATTTCTGGGGTCCTCAGTGTGGTCCCTGCCTGGCCTTGAAGCCTGAGGTAGAGAAACTGGCTGAGAATTTTGGAGGCAAGCTGAAACTTGTCGAAATTGATGCATCCAAAAATAAACGTCTGTGTTTGAGGCTGAAGGTCCTGGGATTGCCTACCTTTTTGATTTATAAGGACGGCGTAGAAATCGATCGAATCAAGGGCGGTGAGTTGAAAATCAAGGAGATCGAGACGTCGGTCAATAAAAATTTAAAATAAAGGAAATTGATCACCAATGGCTGTCGTAATCAAAGAAGTGGGGTACATCCTGGCTAATGTTCCCGATTTTGTTCAATACGGGTCAAAGCCGGAAAGGGATATCTCGGAAACCAAAGGGCTGATAGATCGGATATACGATCGTTTGCGAAGTTATGAAGAAGTATTGAATTATGCTCCTCACCAGGTCTTCATAGGCAACATGCATCCAGATGATCTTTACGGAGTTCCTAAACCGTGGTATGAAAATCAGCTGGAGAACGGAAGCCGAAACGGTCCGTTCGGTGAAATCATGCCGGAAGACGAGTTTTACGGTTGGATGAAAATCGCTGATGATTTTGACCTGCTATGGCTGGATGCCGAATTCACCGAAAAAATTCGGGAAAAAGTGGCTGGCCATCCTCTTCTTGACGAAGCGCTGGTTAAAAAGCTGGGCGATGGGAAGTCCCCGGAAAAAATAAAGGAGATTATTGAAAAAGGGGAGGCCGTGCCGATTCAGTATTGGGGAAAGACCGTGGGATCTCTCCGCAGAGATCACGATAAAGACGACACCCTAAAGCCCATCGTATTGATGGAAAACCTGATTGCCAAAACATCAGGAGCCATGGCCATGAAGCACATGTTTAAGCGTGCCGGCATTGTGCCCGAGGATGTGGACTTTGTCCTGGACTGCACGGAAACCGCCATCGGCGATCGCTATAACCGGGGCGGCGGCAGTCTGTCCAAGGCCATGGCCGAACTGTGCGGGTGCGTCAATGCCACAGGGCACGATGTCCGCGCCTTTTGCTGTTCTCCAAACCATGCTTTAATCAGTGCGGCTGCGATGGTCGAATCGGGCATTCATGACAATATAGTCGTGTCCGGTGGCGGGTGCTTGGCCAAAGTGGGCATGAAATATGCCGCCCATTTAAAAAAGGAAATGCCGATTCTGGAGGACGTTGTCGGCGGCATCGCTTTTCTGATCACAAAAGATGACGGGGTCAGTCCCATCATGAGGCTGGATGCCATCGGCAAACACGATGTCGGCACAGGATCGGCACAGCAGGCCATCATGACGGCGTTGGTGAAAAAACCGCTGGATAAAATCGGCCTAAAAATGACTGATATCGACAAATTCTCGACCGAATTGCACAATCCTGAAATCACCTTGCCTGCCGGCAGCGGAGATACGCCGGCCACCAACTATAGACTCATAGCGGCTTTGGCAGCGATGAGCGGTGACATCGATCGTGCAAAACCGGCCCTTGAACAGTTTGTCACGGAGCGGGGAATGCCTGGCTATTGCCCCACCCAGGGACATATCCCATCCGCAGTTCCATTTATCGGTCACGCGGCCGAAAGTTTGAAAAAAGGAGATATTAAACGGGCCATGTTTCTTGCCAAGGGTAGCCTTTTCCTTGGGCGCATGTCCCAGCTGTCCGACGGTATTTCATTTATTTTGGAGACCAATCCGGGATACAAGTAAATTTTAGACGGGGATGCGGACGAAACACCGCCGGTTTCCATGGCGTGTCTGATCCGCAATAGAGGAAAGATAGTTGCTTTACAGTTAAGTATTAAACGAGATATGGCGTTTAATAAAAATTGGCTGGAAACCGTAGGAAAAAAAGGAGGAAAGGAGATCACATTAAAAAGTTGATGGCAAGCAAGAGACTAAGAACCATAGGAAAGAAATAAAGGAGGAAAGACCATGAAAAAATTTAGATTCATCCAAATGAGACACATCGTCATCCTTAGCGTTTGTATGTTTTTTATGAATTACAGTGCTGCTGCGCAAGCCGCCAGCGACGTCAAACTGCCGAAAACCATGATCTGGAGCTGCTACGATGTCGGGTCCACCGGCTATGTTCATGCATCGGCCATGGCCGATGCCCTGCTTAAAAAATACGGAATCCGGACCCGGTTGCTACCCTCAGGCACCTCCATCGGCAGAATCATGCCACTTACGGCCAAACGCGTTCAGGTTGGATGGTTGGCAACAGAAGCCTATTTCGCTGCAGAGGGGACCTATGACTTTGCCGCATACGAATGGGGGCCCCAGGATATTCGGGTCATTTTGGCACACCCCACGGCCCATGCAGTGATCACAACCAAGGTCAGCGGCATCAAGACATTGAAGGATCTCAAGGGAAAAAGGGTCTCCTGGATTCCCGGCAATCCATCCCTTAATGTCAAGATGACCGCATATCTGGCTTTTGCTGGATTAACCTGGAATGATGTGAAAAAAG
Organism: uncultured Desulfobacula sp.; assembly: GCA_964457495.1. GTDB lineage: Bacteria > Desulfobacterota > Desulfobacteria > Desulfobacterales > Desulfobacteraceae > Desulfobacula. The sequence goes on along the minus strand of CAYWGN010000034.1, from coordinate 9,753 downwards.
TAGAATTTCCCAGTTATGGTTCCACCGGCAAAGGGCTGATCGCTGGCAAAGTTGACGCCATCAGCGGAACGACCACGGCCGGCCTCATTTATGAACTTGCCAGTACGCCCAAAGGCGTTCATTATCCTCCCTTTGATCCCAATGACAAGGAAGGGTGGGCGCGGATGCTGGAAATAGCCTCCTTTCTAAAACCATTTACCGAAACCATTGGTGCTAGTCTTTCCAAGGACAATCCAGCCCAATTAGTACAGTATCGCTATCCTGTAGGCACCGTTTATGCTGATGCAGACCCGGACATGGTGTATAATATGGTTAAGGCGTTGGATGAGACATTCAGCATGTATGAAAAGGCACACCCCAGCATGCCATGGTGGCGGTTGGACCTGGCCGGTGTACCGCCCGCAGACGCACCATATCATGACGGCGCTATCCGATACTTCAAGGAAAAGGGATTCTGGACCGACATACATCAGGCGTGGAACGACAGGGGGGTGGCCCGCATAAAGACCCTCCAGAAGGCCTGGGAAAAGGCTGTTACCGAAGGCCAGTCAAAAGGATTGAAGTCAAAAAAATTCAAAGAGTTCTGGATGGAAGAACGGGCGAAAGCCCTGGTTGAGTAGCGGATCGAAAACGATCATTTTTTAAACACCGGGAAATAGGCTTTGTCACAGATTTGCCTCTCCCCACCAAGGAGCCTGTTTCCCGGATAACGGTTTTGTTTTTAAATTGTTTAGCAATAGCTAAGGAAGGATTCTGCAATGCCTGATCAAACAATCGACGGTGCCAAGAGCAGTCCAGTCCGTATTACCCTTTTGCCATATGTGATTATCATTCTCTTTACCGTGATAGGGATTGTCATAGTGATCAATCAGTTGTTTTATTTGAAGATGTTCGGGTTCATGCCCATCGGCACCGCATACTATTACTACATCCTGGCAACCTTTTTGTCCATAACCTTCCTTATTTTTCCGGCCAGGAAAGCCGATAAAGGCATCGTGCCCTGGTATGACTGGGCGATTTTCTTGCTTTGTATTATCACCAATTTCTACCTGGCAATGAATGCCTACAACATTCTGACCAAGGGTTGGGAATACACGGCACCGCTGATGCCTGTGATCGCAGGGGTTTTTCTGTGGCTGCTGGCATTGGAGGGGGTTCGCAGGGCGGGCGGCAATTCGCTGTTTATTATCTGTGCTGTTTTTTCCTTTTATCCGATGTACGGGAAGTATTTGCCAGGGTTACTGTGGGGTATCCCCTTTTCCCTTACCCAAACCGCCTGTTACCACGCCATGGGCGTTGAAAGCATTATAGGCATCCCTACGCGGGTGATAGGCAACTTGCTGGTGGGCTTCATCATTTTCGGGGTCGCTCTGGTCTCCTCGGGCGGTGGAAAGTTTTTTATGGATTTTGCCATGGCCATCATGGGTCAAAACCGGGGCGGTGCTGCTAAAGTTGCCGTTATTTCAAGCGCTTTAATGGCCAGTCTGAGCGGCAGCGTCATCTCCAACATCGTCACCACCGGCTCCATGACCATACCGGCCATGAAGCGAACCGGTTATTCACCACGATATGCTGCTGCCATAGAAGCGTGCGCTTCCACCGGGGGGACCATCATGCCCCCCATCATGGGAGCAGCCGGATTTCTCATAGCCTCTTTCATGAACATCCCTTATTATGAAGTGATGGTGGCCGCCTTTTTCCCGGCATTTCTTTACTACTTTACGCTGTTGCTTCAGGTGGACGGCCATGCCGCAAAAGCCGGTATCGGCGGCATGCCGAAAGAAGACCTGCCGAACCTGTGGCATACTTTAAAAGAAGGCTGGTTCTTTTTGGGTTCCATAATCCTGCTCATCTTTATTTTGGTTTACATGCGCATCGAGGCCTGGGCACCCTTTTTCACAATGCTGTTTCTCTTTGCATGCGCCATGATCCGCAAGAGTACCCGCTACAACTGGAAACGATTCTGCGGGTTTTTGTTTGAGACGGGTAAACTGGTAGGGCAGGTCACCGCCATTCTCGCCGGAGTAGGCCTGATCGTCGGTGCCCTGTCCGGCACTGGCGTGGCAAATTCTTTCTCTCGGGAATTGGTGGTTCTAGCTGGCGGCAACTATGTACTACTGCTGATTTTCGGTGCCATTACCAGTTTTATCTTGGGTATCGGAATGACCGTCACGGCCTGTTACGTCTTTCTCGCTATCGCACTGGTTCCGGCCCTTGTGGAAGTGGGACTCGATCCACTGGCCTGCCACTTGTTCGTGCTGTACTGGGGGTGTCTGTCATACATCACCCCGCCAGTAGCGTTGGGGTCGATCACCGCAGCTACGCTGGCCGGATCGGATCCGATGTCCACGGCCTGGTTGTCCATGCGGTTGGGATCGGCAAAATACATCGTCCCCTTCTTTTTTGCTATGAATCCGGCCTTGATCCTTCATGGAACGATTTGGGCGGTCATCCTTGCGGTGATCACCGCGCTGCTGGGATGCATCTTTTTGGCCGCATCCCTGGAAGGCTGGGTCTATTTCTATGGCAGAATCAGCATGGTTCAGCGGGTACCGGTTTTCGCAGCTGGCTTTCTGCTTATGTATCCCAGCTGGCAAATCACCTTAATCGGTGCTGTGATTATGGTACTGACGCTTTTCTATTTGAAATTTATACACACTGTGAAAAAAGCTGAAAACAATATAGGTTGAAGCCGAATAGCTGGGTTGGGCAAATTTTTTTATAAATTCACCTATGGTAAATAGATAAGAATTTTAACTGCAAACGTCACTATCAAATAAAAGGATCAATGAATGTCTGAAATACCATTTTATGACACAGTAATCATCGGCGGTGGCCCCGGCGGGCTGACCGCGGGAATTTACGCTATGAGAGCGGCCATGAAAACCGTCCTGATTGAAAAGACCGCCAGCGGCGGCCAGATGAACCTGTCCGATTCTGTTGAGAATTGGCCCGGGGAAGAACACATCAGCGGCATGGACCTATCCAACAAATTTCTCGAGCATGCCAAATCCTACGGCTTGCCCATTATCTCCGGTGAGGTTACCGCCATCGATCCCAGCCTTTCGTTTCACACTGTCCGTCTTGCCGACGGGACAGCGGTCAATTGCCATGCGGTAATTCTGGCAACCGGTGGAAGCCCTCGCCAACTTGGTATTCTGGGAGAAAACAAATATTACGGAAACGGTGTTTCTTACTGTGCGGTCTGCGACGGTTTTTTCTTTACCGATCGAACGGTAGTGGTTGTCGGCGGCGGGGACAGTGCCGTTGAGGAATCGCTTTATCTCGCCAAACTGGCCAAAAAAGTGTACCTCGCCCACCGTCGGGATGAACTGAGGGCCGGGCGACTCCTTCAACAAAGACTGCAAAAGGAGTGCAAGATCGAAGTGCTTTGGAATACGGTTCTAACCGCCATAGAAGCTGACGCAGATGGCGTATGCTCCATTGATATGAAGGATACAAAAGCGGGGGGAGCAAGCAAACTGGCCACGGACGGGGTATTTATTTTCATCGGATTCGAACCCAACAACGGCCTCGTTCCAGCCGGAGTCAAAACGAGCAGGGAGGGGTACGTGATTACCAATGACAAATGTGAGAGCAGTATCCCTGGTATATTTGCCATCGGCGATCTCAGGGAAAAAGCCATCCGCCAAATCATTACCGCTGCCGCAGACGGCTGCATTGCGTCGCTTTCCGCCGCCCATTTCGTGGAAACCCAAAAAGTCGGAAAAGATGCCTGTGAACTTACCGTTGTCTAAATTTTGACGTTGAAAATTGATGAAAGAACTCTTTTTTTAGGCTGTACAATATACCCCGGGAATTTTATGGAGGAACACATGGGAGGGTCCTGGATAATTTTATTGCTGGACAATACCTTGCATAATACAGTATATTAGGCCCCATGCAAAACAATCAAAAAAAAAATCCCCGCTACTTTTTGAAATCCCTTGCAAAAGGGCTCAGATGTCTCCAGGTGATTGCCGAGTCTGGTCGGCCCGTGTCTCTGACGGAAATTGCAAAAAATATGGATACCAACAAAGCGTCTGCCACCCGTCTTTGCTACACGCTTACAGAACTGGACTTTATTCAAAGGGACATCCATAAACACTTTCAACTGACACCGAACATCCTTAAGCTTGGGTATCCTGCCGTTTGCGATATGGGATGGAGCGACATCTCGAAATACCACCTCGGGAAATTATTCAAGGAAGTCAACCATACCGTCAGCCTGTCCATTCTGAACGCTGATGAAATCGTTTTTCTCATTCGCTTCAGGATCAGTAAGCATCTGCCCTTTGATATTCGTATGGGCACCAAGCTGCCGGTTCATTGCACGGCAATGGGCAAAGTGCTTATGGCCATGGGAGATCCCCAGACAATCAAGCCCATCTTGGATAAACTCGTTTTGAAACCCTTGACCGTGCATACTATTACGCAAAAAAAAATCTTTGTTAAAGAATTAAAACGAATAAAAAAAATGGGCTATGCCCTAAACGATGAAGAACTCTCTATCGGCAACCGCAGTATTTCTGCGCCTGTAGTTGACAGTCGCGGCTATTCCGTTGCCGCCGTGGTCATATCGGTCCACACCTCAAATTACAGCCTGGAGGAAATGGAACAGGCGTTTGCCGCCCCCATTACCCGAACTGCTTATGAAATTTCCCAATCCTTAATCAAGGCTGGGACCTTACCTTCCAACGCCGGTACGTTTTAGGAAAGCCCCCTTACCCCTATCGCTAACCCATCCGTTAAATTTTATCTCGGTACTATTTTACTTGGATCAGATGGGTTTCTATATTCACAGGTTTTTTAATCTGTTTTTCTTTGAGCATGATCACTTCCGTCTGTTTCCAAGCGCTTATATCAATGGTCCCGATTCTGATAGATACAGACGGTTTAATCAAATCCCTTGTGGCATTGAGCTGCTTTTTTCTGATCACATCATTGGTGCTCTTATCCAGTTTTTTCACAGCTTCCAGGACTATCTCTCCATTTTCCGGGTCCATGGCAGCTTCCCAACCTTTAAGTAAAGCATTGAGAAATTTTTCAACAAGATCGGGATTATTTTTCAGCATCTCTTCCGAGGTAACCACGGAATTGGCCACAAAATTCACCCCAAAATCTGCTGGATTAAAAAAGTATACATCCTCCCCCTCTCTGGCCAGTTTACTTTTAAGTATAACCCCTTGTGAGTTCCTGTATACTGGCCACACATCTACTTTCCGCATAAAAAAGGGGGTAAAATCAAACCTGACCCCTGTGATGGTGACATCTTTTTTTGTAATTCCCCCTTTTGCAAAAAGGGTGTTCATAATGGTTTCATCATTTCCGCCAAATGTAATACCGATATTGCGGCCCTTAAGATCCTGAAGGGTTTTAATTTCAGGCTGATCCGTCCTGTATATCCATTGCATGGGATTTACCTGAAAAAGCTGGGCAATAACAAAGATTTTAGCCCCCTTGTCAAGGGCACGGATGACCTGATCGGCAGAGGCCACGCCAAAATCGGCATATCCTAGTTCCAATTCGTTAATGGCATTTTTTTCAGGACTTCCCTCCTTGACTGTGACGTCCAGGCCGACATCGCTGAAATACCCTTTGGCATCCGCATAAATATCCCCTGCAACACTGGCATTAAATAGCCATTTAAGTCTGTAATTCAATTGGGTTCCCTTGGCAAAAGATGGTGTTGCACACACCAGAACCAATAAAAACAAGAGAAATAAAAAAAGTTTTTTTCTCATAAGACCTCTCCTCCCTTTGAAATGGACCATCTGGTTTTAATTTGCTCACCCATTGTTTCCAGTATTCCCTGGTATATGGAAATAATGATACCAATCATAAATAGTGCCACCAGGATTTTAGCCAGATCGCTTTGATATAAAGCAATCCTGATGCTATATCCTATCCCGGCATTGGCTGCGATAAATTCCGCTACAATGGTTCCTGCCATGGCAAGGGTTGCGCTGCCCGATATCACCGTTGTCAGCTTGCTCAGGTTTTCAAACGCCCTTATTTTAACCTCAAGCTGCCACCGCATCCTGCCTGTGACAATATAAAAATGTTCAATATCTGCCACGGGGGTTGCCATGATACCCAATACAGATAAAAGCAAGGGAAAATAGCAGATCATGGAGGCAATCAAAAGCCTTGGAATAAATCCATCACCCAGAAGTATAAAAATAATAGGGGCCAGGGCAACAATGGGATATGCCTGTATATTATAGGCAGTTACTTTAATAAAAGAACCGACCCAGGAAGATTTCCGACCGCTAATGCCAACGGTAAAGGCCAGGATAATGGAAAGACACTGACCAAGCACGGCGACAGACATTGTGTTCATCACATCAAAAAAATATTCTTTAAATACCTGGCCTGCTGTTTCAAGGATAAGGGGAACACCCGGGATCACATAATCAGACAGGGATAAACCCATCTTGATCATCAATAAAAAGGATATCCCAATTATATATACGATTAAAAACTGGTAAATTCGTCTAAAAAGCATTCATAATCTCCAGCATTGTGACATCCAGTTCTTTTTTATCCACAAGATAACCCTTTTTGCAATCCTGCCCGTCTATCACAAAGCAATCTTTCTTTTCCGATGATTTCCCAAAAACAAGTATCTGGCTGCAAAATTTTGATACCTCCATGAGATTGTGGGAAATATATAAAAACATTTTGTCGGAAAACAATTCTTTGATGGCAAGGATTATAGCCTCCCTTAGCTTCTCATCGACATTGGCAAGACTTTCATCCAGAATTAAAAGATCAAAATCCTGCACAAGATACCGGATAAGATTCATCCTGTTCTGCTGGCCCATGGAAAGCTGAGAAAAACGTGACCCCAGAACATCATTTAATTCAAAAATCTCTATTAATCGTTCTTTTAACGATTGTTTTTCAGGCGAGGTAACTTTGTTCAGATGGTTTCCAGTACTTGACCAGCCGGGAAGCCTTTCCAGGTTATAGGAGTAGAGGATGGTATCCATATTCTCCGTGATGATATCTTTTGCACCCCGGAACTTTGAGTTGGCAATAAGTTTTGCAAGAGATGTTTTCCCAACTCCTGACGGGCCGAACAAGGCTTTGAATCCAGGGTTTTGTATGGAAAAGGAAAGGTTATTAATAACGGCAATCCTGCTGCCCGGGTATGTGAAATTCAGACTATTACATTCAAGACGCATGTATGACTCCAGAATATTATCCTATGAAAATCAATCTACACTTACAGATATTTTCCTTAAAAATCAATATCCAGACACATTAATTATTATATATAGATCTGTACTATAACTGATTAAATTGATAAAGAATCAGGCAGATGTTGATTTCAATTTAGATATTTTAGGTGCTCAAATGTCCCTATCCGTAATGTTAATTGTTTTACTTGCAGCAACATCGTGCTGCATTGCTATCAATTGCAACTGGAGGATTTATTGCGTATTAATAGCTGATACGGGTTTAAAAAAGAATATATCATGGGAGGAACTATGAACATAAAACAAAAAAGAACCCAAAAATCCGGCAGCATGATATTCCTTATATTTATTTTCATTTTCTTATTTATTACAACTATTAGTGCTATGGCTGGCGATCTAAACATCATTGGTCATAGAGGGACGGCTGGACTATTGCCGGAAAATACTTTGGCAGGATTTAAAAAAGCCATGGAAATGGGAGTTGATACTATTGAATTGGATATCCACCTTACATCTGACAATGAAGCCGTTGTATACCACGATTCCGGATTAAACCCTGCAATCACCAGAGATGCTAACGGGAACTGGATAAAAATAAGACATCTTATTAAAGATTTAACACTTTCAGAAATTCAATCTTATGATGTTGGGAAGCTGAACCGCTTGACAAGATATGCTGAAAAGTATCCACATCAAAAAGCAGCACAAGGGGAGCATATTCCAACCCTGCGCGATGTGATTCAGTTAGTAAAGCGAACAGACGACAAAACGCATTTATTCATTGAACTTAAGTTTTCTCCTTTAAAGCCTGAAAAGACAAAGTCGCCTGAAGAAATTTCAACATAGTTGCAAAGATTATCAAAGATGAAAATATCTCAGAAAGAGTAACGATTATATCTTTTGACTGGAAAATATTATCGTATTTTCAGAATATCATGCCACAAGTGCCGACCGGTTATCTCACCATTGCAAAAAATAATTTTGACACCATTCAAAAGGATAAGCCCGGAGCTTCTCCTTGGATGGCTGGAATAGATATTGATCAATTTGACTCCATACCAAAAGCCATAAAATATGCAGGTGGAACCTACTGGATTCCTAATTATAAGCATTCAATTGGCCATAATAAAAAAATAACTTCAAACCTAATAGAACAAGCTCATGCCATAGGAATTAAGGTAATTGTCTGGACCCCTGATTCTAAATCAGAAATGATGAAACTCATTAAAACAGGCATTGATGGCATTACCACAAACCGGCCCGATATTTCATTGTCTCTTTTAAAAAAATAAGA
>CAYWGN010000034.1:0-1154 GCA_964457495.1 uncultured Desulfobacula sp. | reverse complement strand
GCCTATGAAAAAGAGCAAACTATTCAGAGACTGGGGCACTTTCCACAAGGGAACAGACTGGAGGAGCATACAACTTTCTTTTGCCAACCATCTTGAATACTCTCTTTCAAAGGATCAGTACACAGCAACTGAACGTGACCTCTATCTTTCTCTTGCGCTTGCAACCCGGGATCGGCTTATTGAGCGCTGGATCAGTACTCAGCAGCTCTATTACAATCATGATGTTAAAAGGGTTTACTATCTTTCGGCTGAATATCTTATGGGACGTCTTTTGATCAATAACCTGATCAATCTTGGAATTTACCATGAAACAAAGAGAGCAATGGAGGAAGTGAATATAGATATTGAAGATCTGGCTGAAAACGAACCGGATATGGGCCTTGGAAACGGCGGGCTTGGAAGGCTTGCATCATGTTTTCTCGATTCCCTGGCCACGCTTGAAATACCTGCTTACGGGTATGGCATAAGGTATGAATTCGGTATTTTCGACCAGGCTATACGGAATCTGGGCCAGGTCGAGCTTCCTGAAAACTGGCTCAAATATACAAATCCCTGGGAAATTGCCCGGCCCGAATATAGCTTTAACGTTCATTTTTATGGAAGAATAAAGCAGGTAATACTCCCCGACGGAAAGCTGAAAACAGAGTGGACGGACACCAATGATGTGATAGGCATCGCTTACGATATTCCGATAGACGGCTATGATAACAATACAGTCAATACGTTAAGATTATGGTCGGCAAGAGCCTCAAAGGAATTTGACCTTAAATATTTCCAGAACGGAGATTATCTCAAAGCTGTTGAGGAGAAGAATATCTCCGAGAATATCTCAAAAGTTCTCTATCCGAGCGACGAGTTGTTTGAAGGAAGGGAATTGAGGCTCAAACAGGAGTATTTTTTTGTTTCCTGCTCGATTCAGGATATTGTAAGACGTTATCTTGTAAACCACGACACTTTCGACGCGTTCCCCGACAAGGTTGCCATACAGATGAACGACACCCATCCCGCCATTGCAATTCCTGAGCTGATGCGGCTGCTGCTTGATGAGCATGGCCTTAACTGGGAAAAAGCCTGGGATATCACATCAAGAACATGCGCAGGGTGTAAATCATGGCCGTTGTAGCAATTGGGGAAAAATTTTATAGACAGCCTCA
>CAYWGN010000033.1:20573-31523 GCA_964457495.1 uncultured Desulfobacula sp. | reverse complement strand
CTGGCATTGGAAACATCTGTAATGTGTGATCCTTTGTCTGGTCCTCCCGTCAGCCACCAGATAATCCAGGTTTCAATTGTTCCAAATAAAACATCGTCTGATAAGATATCTTTTTTTGCATCTGGTATATTATCCAACACCCATTTTAGTTTTGGCCCTGAAAAATAAGTTGCCACGGGCAGGCCCGTTTTTTCAGTGAAAAAGGCCTCCCCCGTATCTGCCACAAGATTTTTACAGATATCATCTGTTCTTGTACATTGCCAGACAATGGCATTATAATATGGTTTTCCTGTTTTCCTGTTCCAGACAACACTGGTCTCTCTTTGATTGGTTATCCCGATGGAATCAATGGATTCCACAGAAATTCCGGTTTTTTCCAAAACTTGAGTAATAACCGAACATGTATTTTCCCAGATTTCAATGGGATCATGTTCCACCCAGCCTGGTTTTGGAAAAATCTGTTTGTGCTCTTTTTGCGCAGAACCAAAAATATTGCCTTGTTTATCAAAAAGCATGAATCTGTTACTGGTCGTCCCAAGATCTATTGAACCGACATATTTTAACATAATTTTACCTCCGAATTCTTAAACGCCGCCATTGCCTTACGATATCACTTAAATAACCTTCTTTAAATATAAATATACCTTTTTTTGCATTTCCCTAAAATATTTCATAAAGAACGACAAACAACATAATATTTTCATTTGATATTCGTTTTTTTCGCTTGCACAAGTTTTTACGTCATGGTATTTGTTTTTTTGAACATATCAAACAGGGCTTTTCTAATGCATAAAACCATGGAAACAGATGTATTGGTCATTGGTGGCGGGGTGACTGGAACGGGAATCGCAAGAGATCTTTCTCTTCGCGGGGTGCAATGTATATTAATTGATAAATCAGATTTAAACGCGGGGGCTTCGGGTGGGAATCATGGCCTTTTGCACAGTGGTGCAAGATATGTTGGTTCAGATCCAGAGGCTGCCGTTGAATGTAAAAATGAGCTGGAAATCCTGAAAAAAAATGCCGGGCACTGCATTGACGACACAGGTGGCTTATTTATTGCTGTAAAAGGGGATGATGAAAAATATATTGCTGATTTTCCAGGCATGTGTGAAAAATCAGGTGTTTATTGTAAAAAAATTGACATAGCCCTTGCCAGAGAAATGGAGCCGGTTTTATCCGATGACATGATCGCTGCTTATCAAGTCAATGACGCTTCAATCAATCCCTTTAAGATTTCCATAGAAAATATGAACGATGCTGTTTCAAGGGGCAGTCAATACTTAAGCTTTTGCAAGCTTATTGGATTTAAAATGATCAATAATTCCATTGAATATGCCTTTATCATAAACCAGGATAATGGGGAAACCTTTCAAATCAAAGCCCGGACCTATGTTAATGCATCTGGCGCATGGGCTGGCATTATCGCTGCCATGGCTGGCATCACTATCAACATGGTTCTTTCCAAAGGCACCCTTCTGGTCACAAGCAAGCGAATGACAAAAAGGGTTATAAACCGCCTGAGAAAAGCCACTGATGGAGACATCATTGTTCCAGGAGGAGTGGTCTCCATCATTGGAACTACCTCAGTCCGCGTTGAATCTCCTGATAATATCTATCCAACAATAAACGAAGTTGACCATATTATAAGCGAGGGCGAAAAAATAGTCCCGGCCCTGAAAACATGCAGGTATATCAGGGCATATTCCGGGGCCAGACCACTTGTCGGTGAAGGGAACAATGAGGATGACAGGAGTGTCAGCAGGGGATTTACCCTGCGGGATCATAAAGTGGATGGGGCTGACAATCTTATTACCATCACAGGGGGTAAATTATCCACTTACCGTTTGATGGCGGAAAAGGCATCTGATCTTGTCTGCTGGAAACATTCAATATTCTCAAAATGTTTAACAAAAGAAATTCCCCTGCCATCGACAAAAAGCGGAGAATGGTCTGAGCCCGGTATAATGGCAACTGAACCCGTCATGTCAAAGATTATTAATGACCCGATTTTGTGTGAGTGTGAAATGGTACCCCAAAGTGCAATTGATACAATTGTCAGTTCAATCAAACAGGCAGGGGGCAAGCCGGATCTAACATCCCTTGCACTCAGGAGCAGGATAGGCAAAGGCCCATGTCAGGGCGCTTTCTGCAGCTTACGAATATTTTCCCACATGTATGACAGCAATGTCCTTAAGGATCATTCAGATATCAGGGATCTGAAAAACTTTTTAAATGAAAGATGGAAGGGAGAAAAATCTTTGCTATGGGGCCAGGCACTTGCTCAATCCTCACTAAAGGAAATGATACATTCCGGGTTATTTGGATTGGAACTTTTTGAAAACAAAAATTAAACATAAATGAAGATAAAAAAAAATACAGATTGTGATGTTCTTGTGATTGGTGCGGGCCTGGCCGGTTACATAGCCGCAGCCCGTGCATCAGATCTTGGATTGAAAACAATTCAAGCCGGAAATTCTGCCACCCTTTTTTTTGCAAGTGGATTGTTTGATCTGTTAGGGGTTTTTCCCATAGATTCCGGAAAAATACTGACCAAACCCTATTCAGCAATTAAAAAATTACAATCTGATCAACCTGAACATCCCTATTCAAAAGTAAGTCAAAACCAGATCCAGGAAAGTTTTCAATTTCTGACAGAGTTTTTAAGTTCTGCCGGGCTTAACTATCAATTGCCCGGCCCTGACAACAAACAAATACTAACCTCTGTTGGGACTTTCAAGCCCACATATATGGTTCCTGAAACCTTTTCAAAGGGGTGCGATGTGCACAAGGATGAAAAAAATCTTTTAATAGTTGACTTTAAAGGGTTAAAGGGCTTTAGCGCCAGACAGGCAGCCTCAGGCTTAGGGGAAAAAAAGGGAAAAACCTATACATTGACTATTGATCTGCCTGAAAATAACGGCAGTTTAAATCCGGTTCATCTGGCAAAATTATTTGAAAACAAGGACTTTATCCAGAGACTTTCAGATAAAATCATTGAATTTTCAGGAAAGGCAGATATTGTAGGGATGCCTGCCATATGCGGGATTCACAATAGTTTGGACATCGTAAAATCCCTTACAAAAAAAATTGGTATGGATGTTTTTGAAATACCGGGCATGCCCCCTTCCATACCAGGCCTGCGATTGAAAAATGCATTTGAAAAAAAATTGTCAACTCTTCATGTTAATTTTTTAAGCAACGCTAAAATTGTTTTTCATGCCATGGAGAAAGACCATTTCATACTCCAGGCAATAAATGATAATTTTGAAACCAGGATAAAAGCTAAGGGTGTTATTCTTGCCACGGGCAGGTTTCCCGGGGGAGGCCTTTTTGCCAAAAGAAATATCGTTATTGAAACTATTTTCAATCTGCCTGTTTTTCAACCAGAAACCCGTGACCTTTGGCACCAATTGAATTTTTTCGATGCAAAGGGACATATGATAAACCAGGCAGGACTTGAAACCGATAATAGCTTCAGGCCTTTGGACGAAACAGGAAAACCTGCCTTTGAAAATTTATATAGTACAGGCTCCATTATCGCCCATAATGACTGGGCCAGACTTAAGTCAGGAACAGGTGTTTCCTGTGTATCTGCCTATACTGCCGTTAACAGCTTTTATAAAAAAAACATGTAAAATGAGAAATTAATGTTTCAGACTGCACTCTTCATTGCCATAGGTTTATCCCTTATTGGGTTTTTGTATCAATTCTTTTTCTTTATTAAGGGAAACAGGACTTTTAAGGGAAAAAAATGGATCCCCCGTGGTTTGAATATCAAGACCTTTTTTCTGAATACCATTTTCCAGATAAAATTGTTCAACGCCGGGAAATTAAGGTGGCTGATCCATTTTCTGGTGGCTTCAGGATTTCTATATCTTTTGATCTTCCATGCCCTGGATGATGTGACCTCATTTTACTGGTTTCAATCTTACCTGCCCACTATTGATCCCTTTCAATTTTTAAGGAACCTGGCAGGTTTTTTTGTTCTGGCCGGCTGTCTTGGTTTTTTGTTTCGACGGCTTTTCTTTTTTAAAACGCTTAAGAAAAGAAAAATTCATTTAAAAGGCCTTTTTTCAATTTTATTGATTTTAATGGTGCTTTTATCGGGTTTTTTACTTGAAGCTGTTAAAATAATTTCAGAACCTGTGTTTATTGAAATGAAGGAAGAATATTCTGATATTGAGGAAGACACAGACCTTGAAAATCTTAAAATTTACTGGAAAAAAAATTATAATGTGGTTTTTAATGAGGCATTGCTCTATACCCCGGAAAAACTTGCCCTTGGAAAAAATCTCAATGAATCCTTTTGCTTAGATTGTCACTCTCCCATAAAATCCGCTTTTATATCAAACACCATTGCCCGGACACTGAAAAAAACCGGGACCTGGCTGAACCACCACAGGGCTGACAACTATGTATATTATGCCCATTATTTTCTATGTCTTCTGATTCTTATATGTCTGCCATTTTCAAGGCTTTTTCATATTTTTCTCATCCCCGTTGCAAGTCTTGAAAAAAATTTAAAAAAAGAACAATTGGTTCCAGGCTCAAATCAAGACCAGTTTCCAGACCAATATCAAGACCAGTATCCAAGCCCGGGATATATAAATATGGCAACCCTGCATGCCTGCACAAACTGCGGCTTTTGCTCGGATGTATGCAGTGTCTTTCCCAATTTTTTGATCACAAAAAATATTCACACCCTGCCCCATTCAAAGATAGACGCTTTTAAGAGACTTTTTCATCCTGGACAATTTGATTCTGAAACATTATACCAGCTTCAATCCGGCAATGGCGATTGTACCTATTGCCACAAATGTACTGATATCTGCCCTTCCGGGATTGATCTTCAAAATTTATGGACCCTTCTCAATGAAAAACTTGCCTTAAAAGGATTTCAGGATAATTACACCTTTATTAAAAGCTTATCCTTAAAACAATGGGCAAAGTTGGAGCCTGAAAAAGAAAAAATTGCCTCAACACAGGCAAAGACCACACAACTTGCGGATAATGTGGCTTCCTTTGAAAATTGTATTCAATGTACCATATGCACAAATGTCTGTCCCGTTGTTGAGCATGATATAACGGGCAATGATTATACCCCCCAGCAGGTGATGAATTTATTGCGACTGGGCAAAAAACATATGGCAACGGGCACCAGTATGGTCTGGAACTGCCTGACCTGCTATACATGCCAGGAGTGCTGTCCCCAGGGGATAAAAGTTGCAGACATAATGATAGAATTAAGAAATAATGGAAATTTAAGGGCAGATGCCATAAAACTTGAAAAGATGACAAATAAAAAGGCATGACAAATGAAGTTTGCTTATTTTCCCGGGTGTAAAATTCCCTTTGAGCTTGAAGAATATGGGCTTTCCTTTGAAGCCATAATGGAAAAACTATCTGTCCAGCTTATAACCCTTCCCTTTAATTGCTGTGGATACCCTTCCAGAAGTAAAAGCCTTGAGATATCTGTATTATCTTCCATCCGCAATCTTGCCCTTGCCGAAAAACAGGGCCTTGATCTCATTACTCCCTGCAAATGCTGCTTTGGTCAGTTTAAGCACGCCATATACTGGTGGAACAGTCACAAGAGCCTGCGCGTCAAAATTAATGACATCCTGAAAACCGAAGGCCTTTCATGGAGCGGGGAAACAAAAGTCCTTCATCTGCTTTCCTTTTTGTATCATGACCTGGGTCTTGCCGCATTAAAAACTTTGATAACAAGACCATTTTCAAATGAAAAAATTGTGGTTCAATACGGCTGTCATGCCCTAAGGCCTTTTTCAATCACAGGATTTGATGATCCCTTTGCACCAAAAATTTTTGAAGCTCTGGTAAATATCGCGGGATTACAAACCATTGAATGGTCAAAAAGCACTGAGTGTTGCGGAAATCCCATTTATGCGACCAATAGAAAATTATCCTTGAAAATTCTTGAATCTAAATTAAAATCTGCATCTGATTCAGGAGCAGCCTATATTATAAATGCCTGTACCCATTGCCAGATACAATACAATGTTATGGACGTGGAACAAGAATTAAAAAAAATCCATATCATTCCCATACTTTTCACACAAATTCTTGGAATGGCAATGGGTTTAACCAGAAAAGAATTGGGGATAAACGATCCCCATGTTTTTGATTTTTATTACAATCAACTGGCTTAAAGAAAAAATCAGCCCGGGGAAGGTTGCCGCAAAAAATACGTTAAAACCACGGCACCTGAAGTCAGGATTGCACACAGCCAGAAGGCCATACTGAAGGTTCCCGTGATATCTGCCAGAAAGCCTGCCACAGCAGGTCCGGTAATCTGTCCGGCTCCAAAGAACAAGGTGATAAAACCAAAGGCCTTTACTGCCTGGGCCGGACCCATGTAGTCTCCCACTGCAGCTGCCATGATGGTTGGGATACTCCATACGGCCAGGCCAAAAATCCCAATGGAAACATATAAAAATGGATCAGGCAGATTGGCGGCCACAAGGACATAGGCAATGGTAAACAATGTGTAAACCACCATCATGCCCATTTTTCTGCCCAGTCTGTCAGACAGCCACCCGAACAGCGGGCCTGAAAATATTGAAAGCCCACCAACAACAGCCCAGAATGTTCCTGCCGTACCCTCGCCAAACCCCCTTTCATTTACCATGGCCGTGACAATAAAAGTGGCATAGACCACATATGTGGCCCCAAAAAGGGTATAAATACAACCCAGGTGCACCATTGTCCATTTACTGGATGGTTTTTTCTCATGCCCCTGGGTATCAAAAGAAGAAGAACCCCCTTGATTTGCATTGCCCAAAGGTGCCAGGCCTTTTTCTTCAGGATCATTTCTAAGGAGCATAACAGCAACAAAAGCGGTGACAAGGGATATAATGCCAAAGGTCAGCCAGCCCGTGCGCCAGCCCTCTGCCCCCTGGCCTGCATTAACCCAGGGCACAAATAAACCCGTAAAAACAATTGCCAGACCGTTTCCCGACAACATGGTCCCGGCAGCCCGGCCCCGGGTACTTTTTAAAAACCAGTGGGAAACAAGACCCATAATGGGCACATTGGCCATTCCTGAACCAATACCCGTTGCCACGTAAAGGGTCATTACTTCAATAAAGGTCATGGCCCGTCCGATCAAGATCATGGAGACACCTACCAGAACAAGGCCGAAAAAAATAGTCCAACGGGCACCAATGGCTCTGGCAATGATACCGGCCAGCACCACGGAAATCATATATCCCACAAAATTACCCGTTCCGATTAACCCCATTTGAGAATAATTCAAGTTAAGTGAAATCCCCATGGAAGGCAGCAGCATACCCAGAGCAAAGCGGCCCAGGCCAAGACATGAAAAAAGAACAATAATACCCGTTAAAACAATGATCCAGCCGTAATGAAATTGTGTTCTGCCTTTTACCACTTGATTTTTCATGCCATACCCTTTTTGGGGTTAAAAATTACTGTTTCTATTTTATGGATTCTCTGATTTAATATTCAAAGCCATTATACCTTTATTCTTTGAGATCTTCATCTGTTAGATCTCTTGTTCCTTTCTCGTCCCAAATTTTAACACTGCTGCCATTTCAATTTCCTTGAATCACAGAGGGACCCTGCTTCCTGGTATTTTTTTTACAATCGACCTATCCAGTAACTGGGTTTTTGTTTCTGGTGCATGACTGCCACGATGATAATTTCATTTTCATCAATAGTGTAGAAAATAGAGTAGGGAAAACGAACCTTCATCTCATTTCCAGCAGATTTGTCTGTGCATCATGAAAAACATCAGCAGCAGGTGTTTCCACATATCATAGTCTTTATTATCCCTGCGCTGGCCCAATTGAAACTTATGGGCCTCATGGCACAGGGCATGGGTGGAACGTAATGATATTATTTATATTAAGTTCAGATCAATTACCAGATTTTTTTTAAGGACATTTAGCTAACCTTTGAGCTCTCTTTTTCGTCTGAAAAACTAAACTCGACCCGGTCAATTATCCTGTCTTCAGGGTCAAGCCGGTTGAGCTTTACCATTTCAAAACCGTCCACCTCAATAAAGACCTTTCCTTTTTTATCTATAAGCTTGAGATCATAGGTATTGGTTTCTTCTCCTGAATCCTTCTTCTGGGTGATACAAAAATATTCCCTGTTTTTTTCAACGTCCCTGTAAAATTTCAATGACTTTATTTTATAGGGCAAAACTGTCCTTGAAGTGGTAAAAAACTCAAGAAGTCCGCCGCTCTGAAACATGGCATCAACCAGGATGGGAGCTGCCACAAAACTGGGATCTGTTACGCCTTTGAAAAACTCTTTTGTGCTTTTATCTGCCATAGTTGTGACCAATGTTTTACCATCAAAGGAGTTAATATCCATGATAGTGCCAAAAAGACCGAACATGAAAAGCCGCTTGGGGTTATACACAAGAGTTTCAAGATCGCCTTCCCAGGATACTGTATTAAATACCGGCACTTTGATCTTTTTTGCCTGTAAAGGTTTTTCAGCAAACCTGTATTTGCCTTCATAGTGAAGCTTAGCGTCACCCATGACAATTCCTTTAGGATTTTTAAACTGGGATGTTATCCTACAGTCAAATAAATCTTCTCCCAAATTATTCCCTGAAATCAAAAGCTCCTTGGGCCGTTTCTTTAACAGTTTGATCCCGTAGGGAATCTGAAAATCCGTCAATTCAACAAAATGCGCTTTATCTTTGGACAGGGATCTGGCGACTTCAGCCATGGTTTCAATGCCTGTGGCACCAAGGAAAAGTGGTACGTCTTCCATGGTATGATCATGGAGAAAGACATCCCTTTCAACATCCAGAACCCTTGAATAGGTCATCCCTGTTGGGGTTTTTTCCACGGGGGTATCCAGAAAAGGAAACTGTGCATCTCCCGGGTCTCCCAGAAGGCCATCCGTGTCAAAGGAATAATCAAGGCCGGAAAATACCATTTCAGATTCAGTCTTATCTAAAAGATCCGCCATAAAGAATTTTACACCCTGTTCCATTGGAAGGAATTGTATGCCTCTTTGTTCAAGCACTGCCTTCACTGTTGGATTGGTGGCCATGCCAACGCCACCCCAAGCTGTCCAGGCATAGACTTTATAGGTTCTTTCAGGGTGAAGCTGTTTCTGCCTGAATAGCATTTTCCCGAGGAAATCATTGGCTGCAGTATAATCCGCCTGGCCCTGATTTCCAAAACGAGCTGTGACAGATGAAAAAGTAAAAAAGTATTTATATTCCCTGTCCTTAAAAGCCTGCAATAAATTCTGCATTCCTTTGACTTT
This sequence comes from uncultured Desulfobacula sp., assembly GCA_964457495.1. Classification (GTDB taxonomy): domain Bacteria; phylum Desulfobacterota; class Desulfobacteria; order Desulfobacterales; family Desulfobacteraceae; genus Desulfobacula. The sequence goes on along the minus strand of CAYWGN010000033.1, from coordinate 22,247 downwards.
GACATCCACCACCAGTTCAAAGGACCAGAGTTCCTTTTTGGGTATAAACTGACTCATTTCCATGCCTGCTGCATGGAAAATTCCATCAATCTTGTCATACTTATCGCAAGCTGCCTTTACAGCTTTTGCATTGGTTACATCCACACAATTGTATTCAACACCGGCACCCAGAGATTTAAGGTAATCAATATTTTCAACGGCCTGCCTGACCCGCATCAGGCGATCAAGAGCCCGTTTGATTTCAACGGGCTTAACTCCTGGCATATCATCTCTAAGTTGTGCCATGAGCTCTGCATCCGTGGCTTTTTTATCCAGATATTTTGGATCAGTGCTGTAAATATCATTGATATCCAGGATAATCAGGTTGGTCTTATACTTTTCAACCACTTTTTTAATGATTTCATAGGTAATACCGCCAGCCCCTCCTGTTACCAGCAGAGTATCATTTTCAGATATGACCTGCTGTGTTTTATCTGCTATGGAGGGTTTCATGGAAATGACATACCTCTTTTTATCCTTGTATCCCACCTCTACCCTTGTATCGGAAGACTGCAGCTCATTTAAGAAAAGGTCTGTAATCTGATCTATATTTTTTTCAGGCTTTTTGTATGAAAAGTCCACCACCTTGACCAGGGTATCAGGCAGCTCTTTGTTCATCGTTTTCATAAGTCCGGAAAGCCCTGCAAACAGGGGATGGATATCACCGCAGTTTTCCATATAAGGAAATACAACGGAATCAAATGTAAGGGTTCCAATTAAATTTTCTTTTTGATCAAGGGTTTCAAACAGAGCTTTAATCATGACAAAAAAAGATTTAATCGTGGTGTTAAGAGACTCATCTGACCCATTCTTCTGGTCTTTCTTATCAAAATAATAATCAAGTGGTGCCAGATGGATAAATCCATTTACCTCAGGATACGCTTTTTTAAATTCCTCCACCCGTTTTTCCGTGGCTTTGACATCCGTTAAGTCAAACTTGAAATCAGCTCCTTTGCTGCCAATGGTAATAACCTGACCATTTTTTTCTTTTATTTTCTTGATAACCGCCTTGGCAAACCCTTGATTGTCAAGGGAGACTATAATTTTTTTGCCTTTGTAATCCTTTTTGGAACGTTCAGGTCTCTTAGATTCCACCGTTCTGACAATCAACCGTTTGATGGGTGATGCAGGATCAGGAAATTCATCATCTCTATTTAAAGTTACAACTAATGCTTTTGCCTGATTTTTTTCATTGCTTTCCACGGGAATTGTTGCTTCTGTTTGAAGCGTTTGCAAAGCTTTTGCCTGGATAGTAATATAGTCGGACAATCTGGCAATGGTGTTCAGATCCCGAAGTTTCAGGTCATCTGGTACTGAAAAACCAAAATGAGCGGCTAATTTGGCAAAAATCTCAACCTGTTTTACAGTATCCACCCCAAGATCTGCTTCCAGGTCCAGATCATCTTCCAGCATGTCAGCAGTGTATCCCGTCTGGGCGGCGATCACCTCTTTAACCATGGCTGCAATATCTTCTCCCTGGGCTGGTACAACCAGGGCCACAGGCGCTGATTCTTGTGTCGCTGCCTGGTTTGCGGTCTCAACAGGTCTGTCTGCCCTGGATTGGATATACTCCCCCAGTTTGGCAATGGTGTTCAGATCCCGAAGTTTCAGGTCATCTGGTACTGAAAAACCAAA
>CAYWGN010000033.1:0-20473 GCA_964457495.1 uncultured Desulfobacula sp. | reverse complement strand
ATGGTGTTCAGATCCCGAAGTTTCAGGTCATCTGGTACTGAAAAACCAAAATGAGAGGCTAATTTGGCAAAAATCTCAACCTGTTTCACCGTATCCACCCCAAGATCTGCTTCCAGGTCCAGGTCAGGTTCCAGCATGTCAGCCGTGTATCCCGTCTGCTCGGCAATAATTGCCTTAACCGTTTCAATGGCAGAAACTTTTAAAGGTGCTCCGCCGGCTGTCTCTTTAACTGCCTTGACTTCAACCTCTTTTGCTGTTTCCTTCATAGCTACAACGGGCACAGAAGCTGCCGGCAGGGTCGTCATAGATGCTTTTGCAGCAATGGCGTAAGTTACAGGGTTAGCACTTTTCCTTGTTTCTTTTGTAGCCTGTGGCAAGGCTTCTCCACCAGCCACTGCACAAAGGGTATGATCAATAATCTTAAGTTCAGGATTTTGTGAACCCGTGATCTGTTTTATCCAGTCCTGGTATATCACATTGCCTTCAACAAGATTTTCCTCCACTCGTTTGACAAAAATAAAAGCCAGATGAGAGCCAAACCCGGCAGCCAGATGGAGGCCATACTCAGAATTAATTTTATCCTGGCCGGAAAAATTGAGTCGCTTAAAATGCTCTGGTATTTTTTTAAGATTTGCAATGGGAGGTGCTTTTCTTTTCTGAAGCGCTTTAACCATCACAACATCTTCTATGGCAGCACCCAATGTATGACCGGTAAATCCCTTTGTATTTGAAATGCATATGTCGTCCAGGTGATCGACAAAAGTCGTCTCAAGTGCTGTCACTTCCGCATCGGCACTTCCTCCCCTTGCCGGGGTATAGGTCTCGTGGGACATAAACAGAAGTTTGTCTGCATATTCTTCTTTTTTAAGACCCGTGCGTTTTTCAACTTTATTGATGAATTTATTCATTTCATTTGCCAGATGTTTTACATCAATGCTGTAAGTATGAAAAGCCGAGTTGGCCATATGGGTTCCAAGAATTTCACACTGTCCTTCCATTCCCCTTTCCCTGACACAGGATTCAGTCTCAATAACAAGCCCCACTGCACCGGCTCCCAGGATGGTTCCGTTTCGATCTTCATCAAAGGGTTTTGCACCTTCTGAAACCCTTTTTTTAATGCTTGCCGCTCCCAGGGAAAGAAAACCGGATCCGATCCATTGGTTCTGATTTTGAGATGTTGCATTTTCACCACCAATGACAATGACACGTTTGCATCTTCCGACCCTGATCCAGTCTTCGGCAATACCAATGGCAAGCGTTGTTGATGCACAGGCTGCACTGACAAGGGTGTTGGGTCCTTTGGCTTTAATAATCCGGGCAAAATAGGCAGACCCTAAAGGGGTAATCTTCCCGGCAAAAGCCCTGTCAAATTTATACGCTTTAAAATCCTTTTTCTTTCCAGACTTAGCCTTGAAAAACCATTCAGTGATCTGTTCTTTTATCTCAATGTCAGCCACTTTTTCCATGAGGTAATAGTAGATATTTTCAAACTCTTCATAGGGTTTGAGAAAAAACTTTTGATAATAATATTTTTCAAGTTCCTCAATCAGGGTCTCCTGGCTGGGCCATAATGATGAAATAATCACACCCGTATCTTCCTGCATCTCTTCAGGAAGCGCAAATCCATCAGGGATCATGAGTTTGCCGCCCTTCATCTTTTTATACTGCATGACAAGGGGAATGTTCGCATCCTTTAACGCTTCAATACCGGCTGCAATACTGATGGACATGTTGATATCGTATTGTTCTTTAATCCCGTATTCATCCGTAAGATCAAAATAACCCAGCTGCCCTGCCAGATGGATAACATCTTCTGCTTTGGTGATCTGTACAAACCTGGCGTTTCCGTCAGGCTGTTTGAACAATTTGGTAATATTTTTGTCTATTATTTTATCTTGGTCTTCAGAAGTAAGGGCTTCGATAAAATTTTCACCATTTAAAATGGCATCAAAATTATCTGCTGCAAAGACACGTCTGGATTTGCCAGGAAGCCCCACAGAAACACCGGAAATCACTATTTTCTGAGTATTAAAATCATATCTTTCAATGGCATTAATGGCAGATTGACGTTTCTGGTGCTGATATTCCTTGTAAAGGATTTGATCAACCAGCTTCTGGTTATTTTGCTTAAAGGATTCAAAATTTTCAGACATATTAATTTTTGGTAACTCCTCTTCAGGTTTGGGAATAAATTTTGTTTTAACTGGGGCGAGAGATTTTGTCTCAAAAATGCTGTTACAATTCAAAAGGTATTTTCTGCATGCTTCAAAGGATTTCACCTCTCCTTCCTTTACATCCACGGATACGGCTGTGCCATACTCTCCAATATTGATATTTTTCAAGAGATTCACCAGCATCCTTGAGGGCCCGATTTCAATAAAACGGGTCCGGCCGGATTCATATACATTTTCAATGGATTTTATAAATTCAACGGGTGAGATAATCTGTCTTGCCAAAAGATCTTTGACATCCTGTCGTCTTTCCGGATAGGGTTTAGCAAGGGTGTTGGAAATGATTTTTCCAAACCGGGTGTCATTAAATGTAATGGTATCCAGATATGCTCTTAACTTGTCTGAAGCTTCTTTGAGCAGAGGGGTATGAAAAGCCCCTGTCAGGTTCAGTTTTTTGTAAAAAATATCCTGCTGGGTCAAAAAGGCGCAGAATTTTTCAATATCCTCGGCCTGGCCAGAAACAGCCGTCTGTTTTTCACTGTTTTTGTTGGTAATATAAATGTTAGAAATAAAGGATTTTCTGATCAGATGTTCAGTCTCTTTTTCATTTTTAAATACCACCATTATTTTGCCAGGAACCTTTAATGTAGCTTCATGCATCAGGTCGGACCGTTTAATGATGAGACGCATGGCATGGGCAAAGGAAAGCATGCCGCTGCAAAAAAGGGCTGTGTATTCACCCACACTGTGGCCGATGAAGTAATCCGGAGAAAATCCTTCCTGGGACAATCGGCTGTAAATGGCAGCAGAAGACAGAAATACGGCAGGTTGGGTATTCTGTGTTGAATTAATGGCATCATCCGTGCCAAACATCATGTCTAAAAGTGAATACCCCCTTTGTTCCATAAAAATATTTTCGCCGGCTTCCATCACTTTTCTGATGTGAGCATCTTTTTCAAAAAGCTCCTTCATCATGCGGCTTCTCTGAGCACCCTGGCCGGAAAGAAGTGCAACCATTTTCAATTTTTTACCCATGTCATCTGCAGAGTAAGCATGATCTATTAATACAATATCATCCCCTGCTGCCTTAAATTCTACTTGTACAACCTCATCTTTTCTTTCAAGAAGGGCTGGCAATGTACTCATGATCATATGGCAATGATTACCGCCAATGCCATTGACATTGGCTGCAAATCTAAAGGGCTGGCCTTTGGGCTTTACCTTAATCTGCCGGGCCGGTTTTAAAATTTTGCCATCATTTAAAATGGAATGCTCAGGATTATAATTAAAATCCCGTAGAATTTTTCCTTTGCTGTTCATGAGCATAAGCTTTGCCATGGCTACAGCCGGGTTGGCAGCTTTGAAATACCCGAACTGAGATTTTATGTTTCCGCAATGCATTTCATGGTCAAAACAATTTTCAATCACCTGCTTTTCCACGATATCACCAAAAATATTGGAAAATGCAAACAGGTCCAGATGGTTGATATCCTTCTTTCTGATCCCTGATTTATAATAAGTTTCGTTTATGGTGGATACAAAGGTCTTTTCCGAAGGTGCAAGGAGATGATCCGGCACGCTTGAGCACACGGCACAATCATTGATCTCTCCTAAAATCTCCATATTATACTCACGGGCTTTTTTATAGGTGGTCATAATATGGATGGCTGCACCTTCTCCCATGACATAGCCGTCAGCCCTTGAATCATAAAAATTGCAATCCCCTTCTGACAAAAGTCCCAGGCGTTTAAAGGCCATGAGGACTGCCGGATAAAGGTTGCAGTCAACTCCGCCTGCCAGGACAAAATCAAGATCTTTGTGTTTTAAGTTCCGGGCCGCATTTCGCATGGCGATAAAGGATGAGGCACAGGATGCGTCAATCACGTAATTGGCACCATTCAATCCAAAATAATTGGCAATCCTGCCGGAGATAATGTTGGACAAAAGTCCTGGCGTGGTATCTTCATTATTCTCTGGAATCGTATTCCGGATGGATTCCACAAGCGCATCTGAAACCTTGTTGCTCTTTTTTGCATCAATATTCTGGCAATTTTTAATGATATTACCAATAAATTGTTTTCTAACCCTGATAATATTTTTGCTCTGGCGCTCTCCGGCAATGGTGCCTAAAATGACCCCAACCTTGTTGGCAGCGCTTAATTGAGCCAGCAAGCCTGAACTTTCAAGAGCCTCACTGGCAGCTTCAAGGCCAAAGATCTGCCCTCTTTCAATGGATTTGACCATCATGGGGGGCATTCTGTATTTCAGGTTGTTGAACTTTACGTCCTTGACAACTCCTGCCTTTACCTTGGGAAGCCTGTAAGTAGAGTTTTTATCGAGATTTGCATAGGCATCATTATCAAAGTGCTCACTGGGGATATCAGACAATTGTTTTTCCCCTGATTCAAGTTTCGCCCAGAACTCTTCTGTGTTTTTTGCACCGGGAAGGAATACGCCAAGACCTGCAACCACGATTCGGTCATCATTAAAATCATAGGTTGGATCCATAAAAATATCCCGTGGAATCAATTGATAGTTTTGGGTCATCTGCTCAACAACCATATGATAGTTAATACCGCCAAACCCATAAGAAGAGACAGCTGCTTTCCGGGATGTATTCTTTTCAGATTTCCATTCCTGTGTGTCTTTTATAATAAACAGAGAAGACCCTTTTAAATCATGCTTTTTTGAAAGGGTTTCAAATTGCCCATTGGGTGGCAGTTTCCCTTTATTAATAGCCAATAATGCCTTTAAAAGGCCTGCTGATCCTGCACACCCTAAAAGATGGCCGATCTGGGATTTTATGGAAGAGATACCGGCATTGGCATTCTTGTAGATGGAATTCAAGGTCTCAAGCTCTGCCTGATCACCAATGGTGGTGGATGTACCATGGGCTTCAATAAATCCGATATCTTCAGCTTTTATGCCGTCCCGGATATTTTCAAAACACCGCTGGACACTTAATACCTGCCCTGCCGGGTTTGGTGCAGCAATGGCTTTTCCACGGCCATCAGAACTTGAACCAATGGAATTGATGACACCCAGAATATTATTTTTATCCCTGATGGCATCTTTCATTCTTTTTAACACAAAAACAACGGAGCCCTCACCCAGGATAAACCCGTCAGCCCGCTCGTCAAAGGGAAATGACCCATTCTGGGACAAGGTTCCCATTTTTGCAAATCCGATAAAGGATTCCGGCGCCAGATGGGTATTGACTCCGCCCACAATAACCTGGTCATAATCGCCGGACAAAAGCTCTCCTGCTGCAGCGTCAATGGCAGTCACGGAAGAGGCACAGGCTGCATCAACAACATAATTGGTACCCCGGATACCCAGGTGGCGGGCAATCCTTGAGGCTTCTATATTTAAAAGGATCCCATGAACCGGGTCATATCCTGGGTTCTCTGCCTCCATGCCTTCCATTAAAACCTGTTTGACTATTTTTTTTTCATCATCACTTAAGCTTTGATATTCATCTGTTTTTTCCATCATGGAAACTATCTGTGGATACCAGTACTTAAGCTGAACGTCATTTCCCAGCTCATTGGAAAGGCAGGTGGCAATAATAACAGCAGTTCTTGCAGGATCATCACAGATCAGATGGTTGTCATCCCCCAGAAGCCCTGCATTTTCAACGGCCTTATATGCCGTCTGTAATACCATTTTCTGGCTGCGGGAAAGCCTTTTTTCTTTATCATCAGCATATCTGAACCGTTCCCGGTCAAACTCAAAATGGTCTACATGTCCTGCAAGGATGGTGTAAGTCTTGTCTTCTGCACTTTTGTCAGGGTCATAATACAGGCCGCGGTTAAATCTTGATTCCGGCATCTGACTGATGGAATATTTTTTAGCCAGAATATTCGCCCACAGACTGTCAGGATCATCGGCGTCTGGAAGGGTGCAACCGACACCCACCACAGCAATCTCATCATTGATTTTATTTTTCGGGCTTGAAAAAACTTCCAGAAAATTGATATTCCTGAAGAGGTTTGATTTGGCTTTAAAATATGAATCGTGAATCTGCTTTATCGTAACAGATCCATCAAAAAAAGCCAGGCTGTCCCCCACCAGAAAATTGCCCTTTTCCTTATGTTCTTCATCTTCAAACCAGGTATAGTTCTCAGCCCCTGGATTTTTAAAATCCGGCAGAAAACCCTTTGCGCCTATGAGCAAAGAACCAATATTTTTCTTTTCAAAAGCCCGCTTTCTTGCCTCAAGGCTATCCTTATTTTTAATCATCTCAGCTTCAGTTTCAAGCATCATCCTGGCAAACCTTGTGGGTGCGGTCCTGGATGCCAATCCTAAACTTTTGCCGATTACCATGGTTTCATTTTCCCGGATAATGATGTCACGATATTGAGACTTGATACATTTGCTTTCCACGATTTCATCGGCAAAAAGATAGGCTGTTCCCACCTGGATACCGATTTTTGCCCCTCTGGCCGCAAGAAAGGATGTGAGCCCTGAAATGAAAAATGATGCAAAACAAGTGGAGATGCCTCCGGCAAATACCAGGTATACATCAGACAGATCATAATTTTTATTGATTAAAGTGGCAATGGCCTCTTCCCATAACACCATGGAAGAAAGAGAGCCCACATGGCCACCGGCTTCCCCGCCTTCAAAGATAAACCGCCTGCATCCGCTTTTCAGGGCATTTTCCATCATGGAAACCGAGGGAGTATGAAGATAGGTTTTGATTCCTGCTTTTTCAAGTTCTGCTGCCTGGGAAGGATTTCCACCTGCAAAAAGCGCATAGGGAACCTTATACTTTTTCACCATATCCATATGCTTTTTTACTGCCGGGTTAAAGGCTTCAATGCCCACTAACCCTGCACCAAAAACATCCACTTTCCCGGAACCATCCTTTAGCATATTGTCTGCCAGCGTCTCAGGAAGACTTCCCACTGCAAAAAAAGGCAGCGCCCCATGCTCAAGAACCTTATTTGCAAAATCAGCATTATCGGAAATATTGGCCATGGGTCCCTGGATCAAGGGGAATTTTGTTCCCTGGTCCAGGGCAAAAGGGGACGCTTGCTTTATGGGATCAAAGGTATCAATAAAATTTAAATTCTCACCAATGATTTTGAAAAAATCCGAAATGATTTGTGTAAGATTTGTTGAGTCTTTGACAAAATCCTTTGCAAACACCCCGTCCTGGCCCAAATAGAAAAGAGACTGGATAAAGGGGACATCTTCTTTATCAAAGGATACGATATGGTTGGTTATGGACTCATAATTTTTTTGTTTTCCCTGGGGATCATTACCCGATTTAACGGCGGCAAGTTTCAGTTCTTTGACAATTTTAGTCCCCAGTTTTGCAAACACCCGGTAAATATCGCTGCCATCATAGGTAATTTCAGTGGAATCACTTTCATCCACCATGACCAAAAATTTTTTAAAATTATCAGATACAGGAGCTTCATCTGCCATGAGCAATTGACTGTCCATGACAAGGCCTGAAACACCTGCTGCAAACATACCGGCAGCCGTATATTTTCCAACGCCTCCGTGTATAAATATCGGCAATTCGCTGTTTTTCAAATACCATTGCATCAAAACAAAGGATGAATATCTTGAAACCCTGCCACCTGCTTCATTCCCTTTCAGGATCAAGGCATGGGGTGAAACCGCTTTTATCCTGTCGTTAATATTAATATCTTTTATTTCCAGGATTATTTTAGTCTCTGCAAAATTTGCAAAATCTGCAGGCGTATCCTCTTTTGTAAGAGGAGAAATTAAAAGATCAAGGTTGATCATCTGCTGATGTTTAATTTTCCCGATCAACTCATTATCATGGGTTGAAAGTCTGATACCAAAACTGAACTCTTCTTTGGAAAGCAAGAAGGCTTTTTTAAGTATGTCGTCCTGGGTTAAAAATTCCGTATCAAATATGGGAAGAGCGCCAGCATTGAAAATATCTTTAAAATACTTTATATCAAAAACCTTTACCGGGTTATAAACCATTAAAGGAAGTCTTGAATTCAGTATTCGTCTAATCATAAGTATTTCTCCATAAATAATTTTTTAATAATTCACTCAACTTTCGGTCTTAAGTTCTTGCAGAAGGGGTCAGGCTTGTTTTATTGTATTTTTATCCATAAATTTATATCAAAAATGCAATAACGCAATAATGCAAGCCTGACCCCATACCTAAAGCCAACTATGCAAGCCTGACCCCACTCAAATTTCTCAAATTTCAAACCCTATCAAACCCTATCAAGCCTTTCAAATATTGTGCCACAGGCCATAAAATAGATAAGTACATAGAATAAAAGAGTTTTTCCTTTGTTGAGTTTTTTTAAGCCGTGGCAGACAATTTTTATTCTTGCCTTTTATGCATATGACATGTACAAAATTGTACATTAACAAGCTGTAACTCCATGGAGAATCAGAATTGAAAAAAGCAAAGTTGACTTCCGAAGAACGCATTTTTTTTAAAACGGTTCATAATGCCGCTTTTGCAAACCCGTTCAGCGATTTAAGAGAAAACCTTGATATTAAAATTGCAGGACTTTTTCCTTTGGCTTCCAGGCGAGAAAGCAAAGATCTGTGCATCAAAGAGGTGGATCGCAGGATAAAAAAACTTGAAACGCAGGGTCGTGCCAATATCAATGCGTTTCAGGGGCAGGATAAGGAAATCATTACAATTGTCTTTCTGTTTGATATTTTTCACAAATTCAGAGATGATTTTGATCTGCTGATAGAAGATCAAATTAAGGCCGAAGACATATCAATCAAGGTTCCCTTTGCAGAAAAAGCAATGCACATGCTCCAAATAAAAGGGTTTGACGATAAAAGCATTCCCCACTATTTTGCCCTTTCCTATCAGCTCCGTCGGGCCTTTTACTTTATTTCCAACTCCCTTGTGGGAAGCAGTCCATGCATGCAAAAGCTTAAAAAACATTTGTGGTACAATGTTTTCACTTATAATATTGAGCTTTACAATAAATTTTTATGGAATAAAATGGAGGATTTTTCTACCCTTCTTTTAGGTGAGACTGGCACGGGAAAAGGTACTGCGGCCAAAGCCATTGGCAGCAGCGGATATATTCCCTTTGATGAGAAAAAGCTAAGTTTTACCCAGAGTTTCACCCGGGCATTTTCTTCATTGAACCTTTCCCAATACCCTGAAACCCTGCTTGAATCAGAACTGTTCGGCCACACAAAAGGGGCCTTTACAGGGGCAGTGGATGATTACCAGGGCGTGTTTGCCCGTTGCAGCCCCCATGGTTCCATTCTTCTGGATGAAATCGGTGAAATTCCCAACCATGTTCAGATCAAATTATTAAGAGTTCTCCAGGAAAGAGATTTTTCACCCGTGGGAACCCATGCGACATCAAGATTCAACGGAAGGGTCATTGCCGCCACCAACCGCCCCAAAAAAGAAATTCTGGACGGCAAGGTATTCAGGGATGATTTTTATTACAGACTTTGTTCCGATATAATTGAAGTTCCATCCCTTAGCACCAGAATAAGTGAAAGACCATCGGAATTAGATGATCTCCTTGACTTTACCATCCAGAAAATGACGGGCACCCGTTCTGAAAAATTAATCCTGAAAGTTAAAAGAATTATTGACCGCCGGCTTGGAAAGGATTATCAATGGCCAGGAAATGTCCGGGAACTTGAGCAATGTGTCAGAAGTGTATTATTAAGACGCGACTATAAAGGAAAACAAACAGAAGAAAAAGAAATGATCTCCCTGAAACAGGAACTCTTACAAGGAATTTTGGACCGAAACATTACTGTGCCATCCCTGATATCAAAATATTGCAAACTTTTGTATGACCAGTCAGGCAACTATGAAAAGGTTGCAAAACAGACAGGACTGGATAGAAGAACCATAAAAAAACATATCATGAATTTTAAAACAGACTGAATATCTCATGCTTTCTTTTCTACCTATACCACTCAAAGGTGTTCTATCGCTTTTATTATACGCATTAAACACCATTTCTCTGACAATTCCATTGATTCTGATCTCTTTATTCAAGTTTATTATCCCGATTCGTCCCTTTATTGTTATCCTTGATAAAATTCTTATATCCATTGCCACTCTCTGGATCAAGATTAATTCATTTAATTCAAAATTATTCTGTAAAATAGACTGGGATATCAGGGGGCTTGAAAAACTTGAAGAAAAAGACTGGTATCTGATTATTTCCAATCATCAATCCTGGGTGGATATTTTAGTTTTACAGACAACCCTGAACCAAAAAATTCCCATGCTGAAATTTTTCTTAAAAAAAGAACTGATCTGGATTCCTTTTTTGGGACTTGCCTGGTGGGGCCTGGATTTTCCTTTTATGAAACGGTATTCAAAAAAACAACTACAGGAAAATCCTCACCTAAAGGGGAAAGATCTTGAAATAACAAAAAAGGCATGCGAGAAATTCAAACATACTCCTGTATCTGTCATGAATTTTGTTGAGGGAACAAGATTTACCCTGCACAAAAAAGCATCCCAAAGCAATAATTTTAATCATCTTCTGACCCCGAAAGCAGGTGGAATAGCCTTTGTCTTAAGTTCCATGGGAGAATATCTTCATAAAATCATTGATGTTACCATTGTCTATCCAGACAAGATTCCAACATTCTGGGAATATATTTCAGGCAGGGCCAATAAAATCATTATTGACTTTGAAGTCATACCCTTAACTGAATCTCTGAATGGAGATTACTTTAATGACCCTGAGTATAAAGACCTATTTTGCATCTGGCTGAATGCCTTATGGCAAAAAAAGGATAAAAAAATTAAAGATTTAAAGGCGTAAACATTAAATCACAGCTGCTAACAATCCCGTGGCAATAAATGAAAATTCAACAACAAATTCCCGGTGCACACCAGATATAAGACTATTGTTTTTAAAAAACCTTATTAATAAAAGCATGATCAAGGGTATGAAAGCAAAAAACAACGCCTTTATCGCCAGCACATTGGTGAGAATCGTTAAAATAATAATACCCATATCAACAAGCAACACATATTGTATGATTTCAAAACTTCGCTTTTCCCCTAAAAGGGTAGGAAGGGTTTCTTTGCCTGTGATTCTATCACCCTGAATGGCCATAATATCAAAAAAGGCAGTTCTCGCAAATACAAGCCCCATGGCAAACAGGCACACAATTGCAACAGAAATCAAATTGCTTTGATTTGTCATTGCCGGCAAAAGGCATGTTACTGTTCCCCAGGCAATGGTAATCAAAATGGTTTTTGAACCGGGGATATCTTTTATTCTGGCAAGCTTTCCCTTTTTTGACATGAAAGAGAAAATTTTAAAATTGTATGATAACCCCAAAATACTCATGACAAGAAGAACAAAAAAAGATAACGGCCCCGTGGTAAAGCTCAGGTAAAGACCTGCCGAACCTGATAAAATGGCAAGAGTCCACAGATAAAACTTATTTTTTTTATAAAAAACCGCTCTTTGGGGGTGATTATATTTATCAGATTTAATCGTAAACAAATTGTTTAGTATCTGCATTGAAAGGACATATAGCGTTGCAATCAATGCATGGTGAAAATCCCGGGTAACCCCTTGAAGCATGGAACATGCATAGGTCAGGAACCCTGCACCTGCTGCAGCCATTATATTGGTTTTCAGCAAAAAATCACGAATAAAAAATAAAAAAACTTTGACAACATTTTGATGTTGAAGATTGCTTTCTATTTTCCTGTATGCATCATTAATGATCCAGTTTGGTGTTGACGCTCCGGCTGTAATAGCCACAGACCTGGCCGATGACAATTTGCCATAATCAATCTGGGAAACATCCTCAATATGGGTAACCAGTTTGCCTGTCCCAGATGCAATCTGTGCCAGTCTCTTTGTATTTCCACTCTGCATTCCTCCAACAACAATCACAGCATCATTTTCTCTGGCAAGTTTACGGATTTCAGCCTGACGTTTTTCCGTGGAGCCACAAATAGTATCAAATATTTTATAATGGGGTGCATTGGTTTTACACCATGTCTTTATTGCATCGTAAAAGGCTGTATCCTGGGTGGTTTGAGCAACTACAACAACAGCTTCAAACTTAGGTAAGGCACAAAGCTGTTCCATGGATGTGATGGCATGCCCTTTTCCCTTTGCATATCCTAAAAGACCAACGACCTCCGGGTGTTTCTCGTCCCCTATAATAATAGTTGAATACCCATTCTGGGCATATTTATTAATAATCACCTGGACTCTTACTACCCTGGGGCAAGTCGCATTTATCACTGTAAAACCGGCATGCTTTAATGCTTTTTCATCCTCCGGCGGAACCCCGTGAGCCCGGATTAAAACTATACCGGTACCCTTTTCAGGAATTTTATCAATCCTGAAAATCTTTTTTTCTTCAAGCATTTTCAGGACCTGGGGGTTATGGATCAAAGGCCCATAGGTATAAATGGGTTCCTGGGACAGGTTAGATGCATCCAGCACCATATCCACAGCACGGCGGACTCCCATACAGAACCCGGCGGTTTTCGCAACAACTATTTTCATACAAGATTAGTCAAAAGATCGACCAGACGCTGAAACTCTGTTTTTGATTTAAAATTGATTTCAATCTTGCCTTTATCCCCGATCTTTTTAATTTTAACAATGGATTGAATATGATTGGAAAGGATTGAACAGGTTTCATCAAGAAATTGTTTTTCAACTGCCGATATTTTTTTCTGAAATTTCTGGGGTTCTTTTTTGGCGTTGTTGACAAGTTTTTCCGTCTGTCTCACAGACAACTCTTTTTCAAGGACTATTTTAAAAAGATAAATCTGGTTTTCCTGGGAGCCAGCCCCTAAAAGGGCTCTTGCATGTCCCATGGATATTTTTTCTGCAATCAGGCTGTCTTTAATCACCTGGGGAAGGCTTCTGAGACGAATAAGATTTGCTATTGTAGAACGGTTCTTGCCGATTTTTTCTGCAACTTTTTCCTGGGTATAATTAAACTCATGAATCAATCGGTAATAAGCCTCTGCCTCTTCAAGAACATTTAAATTTTCTCTTTGAATATTCTCAATAATGGAAACTTCCAGGACCTGTTCATCCGTCAAGTTTTTTACCAACACTGGCACATGGGTCAAATTGACTTCCCTGGCAGCGCGGAGTCTTCTCTCACCTGCTATCAACTCATAGGCATCATCAATATGCCTTACCAGCAAAGGTTGCAAAATACCCTGCTGGGCAATAGATTCCTTTAGCAGGTCCATTTCTTCCTGGTTAAACACGGTTCGTGGCTGATACCTGTTGGGCTTTATCTCTTCAATGGAACACATGAAAAAATCTGGATTGCTATTGCTTTCAGGCATGCCAAAATCCGGAATCAGTGCTGAAATTCCTCTTCCCAGGCCAGTATTTTTCTTTTTCTTTTTCATCATCATTTTACGTGTGACCTCCGGGTTACTTATCACCTCCGGGTTAGAAGTTCCTTTGCAAAAGTCATATAGCTTATTGATCCTGTTGACAGCTTATCATATAAAATAATCGGCAATCCATAGCTTGGTGCCTCTCCAAGCTTCACATTACGCGGTATTTTTGTTTTAAAAACCATATCTTTGAAATATTTTTTTGCATCTTCAACAACATTTTGAGCAAGATTTGTTCGTTTGTCAAACATTGTCAAAAGGATCCCTTTGATCTTTAATCCGGGATTAAAAGATGATTTAACGCGTTTAATGGTATCCAGGAGTTGCCCCAGGCCTTCCAGGGCATAGAATTCACTCTGAAGAGGTATCAAAACTGAGTCTGAAGCTGCAAATGCATTTAATGTCAACAAACTCAAAGCCGGCGGGCAATCAATGATAATATATTCAAAATTTTCTTTTACCGGCTCCAGAAGCGTTTTAAGCTTTTTCTCCCTGTCCTTTTCCGACACCATCTCAATTTCAAAGCCTATAAGATCCGTATCAGCCGGAATCATCATCAGTTTAGGCAAAACCGTGGGCAAAATAATGTCCTCAACCCCAATCTCACCAATCAGGCCCTGGTACAAAGAATATTCCAGGGAGGGTTTATCGATCCCCATACCCGTTGTTGCATTTGCCTGGGAATCACAATCAACAAGCAATACTTTTTTTCCAATTGTGGCAAGAGCGGCTGAAAGATTAACAGCGGTCGTTGTTTTTCCAACGCCCCCTTTCTGGTTTGCTATACTGATAATTTGAGTCATAATCAGATTTCATTACCATAATTAATTTTCTTAGGCAAACTATTAAAATTCTCAAATCTTATTTTTTATTTTTAACAATATAAACCATAAAAAAAGCCTTATACAGCAAATCACTTGTTGTATAAGGCTTGCTTAATCTTAAAATTTCAGACGTGCAAATTACAAGGCAGATTCCGGGTGGAACACATCCACTTCTTTTAAATCCTCGCCAAGATATTCTCTTTCATTGGGGCCAAGTATGCCCAGAGAAAGGTTTAAGAGTGTCCAGAGGTGAACTGTCTCCCATGCATGATCATTGACATCGGCCATATCATGCACCTGGGCATGACAATTATGGCATGGCGTGATGCAATAGGCTGCTTTTGTTGCAAGAATCTGGTTGGCTTTGGTCTGGCCATAGGCCCGCCTTTGCTCCTGGAAACCGGACTGAAGGAATCCACCGCCGCCGCCACAGCAAAAATTGTTGGATTTATTGGGTGTCATGTCAATGAAATTTTCTTCGCCAACAACTTTCTTGACAACATATCTCATTTCTTCGGCAACCGGGTCACCAAGTGTTTTTCTGACCAGCTGACAAGGATCCTGAAGTGTGAATTTAATTTTTCTATCTTTGTTCCAGTCAGAAGATGGTTTGAGTTTTCCTTCCCTGATCCACTCTGCATAGAGTTGAATAATACTTTTGATTTCAAAGTTGTAAGGGATTTTAAATTTTTTCAGTCCTGCCAGGACTGCGAAAAGTTCGTGCCCTCACTCCGTGTTGAGCCAGACTTTACAGCCCAGATCCTCCACTGCTTTTACCTTTGTCCGAATAATCTTTTCCCAGGATTCATTTTCAGCCAGAAACATGCAATAATTTTCTGCTGCCCAGCCTTTTGTTCCATATGTCCAGTCAGCCCCTGCAAGATGCATTATTTTCCACAGCGGAACCATTTCATCTGGTTCTGTTACAGGTTCTCTGGAGTTCTGGTTTAAAAAATAATAGGCCCCTTCCCGGTTTACATCTGCTGTCATCTCTTCAAATTCAGGCTGTGCTTCCTGATACTCTTCAAGAACATCTTCCACAACAAATTGGAAATCTTCTTCATTGGCACCCATGGCCGAACAGGTATCGTTTCTCAATGCCATGTCACAGGAGCCTCTGATACCTTTTGGTCTTTCTTCTCTTGGCCATTGTGCTCTTGCATTGAATACAAGCTGCGGAATATTAATTTCCATGGGGCATACATAAATACATCGCATACACATGGTACACATCCATACCCAGTTTGTACTGAGTATTTCTTCATCCATTCCAAGAACTGCCATTCTCAAGAATTTTCTTGGATCCATTCCCTCAAGACCCGTTGCAGGACAACCGGATGCACATGCACCGCATGTCAGGCACGCATTCAAATTCCCGCCATCGGGCAAAAGCTTCATTACCTTATCTTTAAAAACGCTCTTTCTTACATCTCCAATTTTAATAGCTGTATCTCCCATGCTATTATTTTCTCCCTTTCTATCCAAATTTAAAGTCTTTTTATTACCTTATTGTATATCCTCGCTAATTTTTTAAACAATTTTCTTTGTCTCTTATTCCGTCTTTTATGTCAACCATATTTTAGAAATAAAGATTCAAAATTTGACATTTTTGAACTTTAAGTTACTATTCAACTGCTATGAATAAACCCAAAAAAATAGATTCGACAATAGGCTCGAAAAGAGGATCAGTGACAAGAAAGAAAAAAGACCGGCAGTTCAGCAGGCCTTCCAACATAATTTTTAACTCTGATCTTCCCATCACCTCAAAAAAACAAGATATCATCAATGCCATAAAAAAAAATAAAGTGGTGATTATTTCAGGGGAAACCGGGTCCGGGAAAACCACCCAGATTCCAAAATTCTGTCTTGAAGCAGGACAGGGAATAAAAGGCCAGATCGGGTGTACTCAGCCAAGGCGTATTGCCGCCATAACTGTTGCCAAAAGAATTGCCGAGGAACTCAATGAAATTATCGGTCAGTCTGTTGGATATAAAATCAGATTTGATGATAAAACCCAGGCCCAGACCTGCATAAAAATAATGACGGATGGGATCCTGCTTGCGGAAACTCAAAGCGACAGGTTTCTGAATGCCTATGATACCATTATTATTGATGAAGCCCACGAAAGAAGCCTGAATATTGACTTCACCCTGGGCATTTTAAAAGATCTGGTAAAAAAAAGAAATGATCTCAAACTGATCATCACATCAGCCACCATTGACACACAAAAATTTTCCAAAGCCTTTGACAATGCGCCTATCATTGAAGTTACAGGCCGGATGTACCCCGTCGAGACTATCTATATGCCCTTTTTAAATAAAGAGGATGAAAATGGAACCATTGAAGACCAGGGGTATGTGGAAGCTGCAGCCAATGCAGCAAATCTTCTTGTTTCACAATCCAGGTCCGGCGATATCCTGGTGTTCATGCCCACAGAACAGGATATCGGAGAAACCATAGAATTGATCCGGGGAAAAAATCATCCCAGTGTCACTGTTCTGCCTCTTTTTGCAAGACTTTCAGCAAATGAGCAGGCCAAAATTTTTTCCCGGCAGGTGGGACGAAAGATTATTGTCGCAACCAATGTGGCAGAAACCTCCTTGACTATACCCGGTATTAAATATGTAGTTGACACAGGTCTTGCAAGGATTCCTGAGTATTCTCCAAGGACAAGAACCACATCACTTCCCGTAAGCCCTATTTCACAGTCTTCTGCCAACCAGAGACTGGGCCGGTGCGGCAGGGTGGAAAATGGAATCTGCATCCGGCTGTTTGATGAAGATGATTTCAATGCAAGGCCCTTTTTTACCTCCCCTGAAATCTTAAGAAGCAACCTTGCTGAAGTCATATTACGAATGATCTCGTTAAATCTCGGGGATGTCGCTACCTTTCCATTCATTGATGCACCAGCGCCCAAAAGTATTAAGGACGGATTCGATACCTTGATTGAACTTTCCGCCATTAAAGAAGAAAAGTCCCTTAAAATACAAAAAAAGAAAAAAATATATGCTCTGACAAAAATCGGACGGACCATGGCCAGGCTTCCCATAGATCCCAAATTATCAAGGATCTTGATAGAAGCCGACAGAAACGGATGCTTAAAAGAAGCTGCTATTATTACAACGGTCCTTGCCATTTCTGATCCACGGCAAAGACCAGCAGATAAAACCCAGGCAGCCGATCAAAAACATGCGCTCTACAAAGACCCTGGTTCGGATTTTGTAACGCTTCTAAACATCTGGAATGCAGTTAAAACTGCTGAAAAAAAATTAAGTTCTCGTTCAAAACTCAAAAAATATTGCCAGGATCACTTCCTGTCCTTTAAGCGCATGAGGGAATGGAATGAAATTCATGGCCAGATTATCAGGATACTAAAAGACCATGATTTGCAGGGTGAAAAAAAATTCGCCCCTCCAACAGGAACCCCTGGCATGAAAGCTAAAGAATTTGAATTTGGCGGGCCTTTATATATTGCCCTGCATAAAGCCATTTTAGCTGGGTATCTTGCCAATATTGCCCATAAAAAGGAAAAACATCTCTTCAGCGCTGCAAAGGGCCAGCAGGCAATGATATTTCCTGGATCAGGTCTTTTTAAGACCGCCGGAAACTGGATAGTGGCGGCGGAATTTGTGAAAACCAGTCAGCTTTTTGCAAGAACGGTTGCCACCATTGATCCTGAATGGCTTGAACAAGTTGGGAAAGGCCTTTGTGTCCATACCTATTCTGAACCACACTGGGAAAAAAAACGCGGAGAAGTTATTGCAAAAGAACAGGTATCCCTGTTTGGACTGATTATTGTAAATGATCGAAATATTGCTTATGGCAAGATAAACCCCCAGGAATCAGGGGAAATATTTATCCGCCATGCCCTTGTCCAGGGGGAAATTCACCAGGAATTTGAATTCATGAACCATAATCTTCACCTCATTGATGAGCTTGAAACCCTTGAACATAAACGGCGCAGAAAAGATATTCTGGCATCAGAAGATGATATCTTTGCTTTTTACCAGTCAAGACTGCCAGAGCCTTTCTATAATATCAGAACCTTTTCCAAATTTATTAAAGATCAGAAAAACCAGGATTTTTTAAAAATGACAATGGAAGATCTTCAAAAATCTGCCATTGATGAACATGAACTGTCAATGTTTCCCGATACCCTGCAAATGGCCCAGGGTAAATTCAGGCTGGGATATGAATTCAATCCCGGGTCTAAAAAAGATGGCATCACCATGAACGTTCCTGCTGCCTCAGCCCTGCTTGTTTCAAAAAACAGTGTGGACAGGCTGGTTCCAGGGTTGTTTGAAGAAAAAATTGCTGCTCTGATAAAGGCGCTCCCCAAAAAATACCGGGTAAAACTGGTCCCTGTATCTGAAAAGGCAGCCTTCATTGCAAAAGAACTGCCAAAAAAAGATGCCCCCTTGTTTTCACTGCTTTCCGCTTTTATTCAAAAGCGATTTAATTTTGTCATCCCGGCAAATCTCTGGTCTGATAAATACCTGCCCGATCATTTAAAAATGAGATTCTCCATCCGGGATGAAAAAGGCCATGAGATAAAAGCTTTGCGGGATAAAGCTGTCTTAAGCCAATTTTCAGAAACAACCATTCCTCAAAAAAGCAATGCCTTTGAAAAAGCCCAAAAAAAGCATGAAATAACGGATATCACAGAATGGAATTTTAAAGACCTTGAAGACTTTATTATCATAACCCCGGACAAAGAATTTACCCAAAAAGCCTTTCCTGGCCTGAAAATTGAAGCCAATCCTGATTCAAAAACTGGACAGGATTCAAAAACCAGCCCCCAAATAATATCCCTCAGGCTTTTCAACTCAGAACAGGCTGCACAAGCATCCCATTGTCTTGGGATAAGACAATTGTTTCAACTATATTATCCAGATGATTTCAAAGCCCTTAGAAAAGACATCAACGCATCTTCCGGAATTAAGCAGATGGCGCCTTATTTTAATGGCCAGACAAAATTTCAGCAATCCTTGTTCAACCTGATTACTCATACCTTGTTTACAAAAAATATCAGAACAAAAAAAGCATTTGAACTTCATGCCCAGACCCAATTAAAGCATCTTTACAATACTGGACAGGACTTTATTAAAACCTTTCTTGTTCTGGGCCAGGAATATCAATCCTGCTTTGAGCTAATCCAGAAATTATCCTTTCAACATCAGAAAAAGAAAAAAATATTTCAGATTTTAACCGGTCTGTTTAAAGATCTCAAACACCTTATGCCCCCAAATTTTACCGACCTGTATGATTACGAAAGGATCAAACATCTTCACCGCTATATCGCATGTACCAGGATCAGGGCCCAAAAAGCGGTTGACAATCCTTTAAAGGAAGAAAAAAAAGCGTTGCAGTTAAAAGGTTACACCATTCATCTGAATAATCTCCTGGCCTCGCTTTCCCAAGACTCAACACTGGAAAAATCCCAACAGATTGAAGATTTTTTCTGGCTTCTGGAAGAGTACAAAATCTCTTTATTTGCTCAAGAGTTAAAAACAACAGTGAAAGTCTCAGCCAAAAAACTGGACCAGTTTTTAATCAAACTCTCTACAATGCTCTGATGTACAATTTGTTCTTGATTTTCCCGAAATTAATTAATTTACCTTGCATCACAATATATATTATTGTAATTTTTATTTGAATTGGCCAGAATATTAAACGCATTCTGCTCCAAGGATCAAGCCCATTTTGATATAAAAGGAAATTAGCATGGCGAGAAAACTGACCTATGAGGAATTAAAAAAAAAGATTCAAAAATTAGAGCAGGCAGAATCTAATCGCAAACGCAGAGAAAAACAACTCATTCACTCCCACGATTTGATGGATTATATTATTTCTCATGCCAGAAGTGCAATTGCCGTATTTGACAGGAATTTAAAGTATATATATGTCAGCACACGATATATAGCTGATTACAAGGTTAAAGAGCAGCATCTAATTGGTAAACACCACTATGAGGTTTTTCCGGATCTTCCTCAAAAATGGAAAGACGTGCATCAAAGATCATTAGCCGGGGAGGTGTTAAGCGCAGAAGAAGATCCCTATTATAGAAAGGACGGCTCCGTGCATTGGACGCGCTGGGAATGCCGTCCCTGGTATGAATCCGA
>CAYWGN010000032.1:0-31611 GCA_964457495.1 uncultured Desulfobacula sp. | reverse complement strand
AACCTAAAATCGGAATAAAATCCGGAATAAGATCAAATGGACTTAAAGCATATCCTAAAGTAAACCAGATAATCAATTTTGGTAGTACAGGAGTTTTCGGATGTTTATACGCATAATAAAGCGCAATAATTTCTTTTTTCAGCTTTTTAACTTTTATATTTAATTTTTCTAATATTTTCAAATTCAATCTCCGTTTTATCACAAAAATCAAAATAACTTAAAACCGTTAAATGGGTCCCCAAGGTGTGAAACCGGCCGCCCGTGTTGACTCGGTTAAAAAGGCGGCTCGGTTTGGTTTTCTCGTTTTATGCCTTATAAATCAATCAAATAGTTTAAAGGCATCCGAGGGTGACTCTACAACTCTCTTGAGTTTTTCTTCCAGATCCTTTTTCCAGGCATCATCTTTTTTTCTCCAGGCACCCTCAATTTTTTCAACCAGATCATCAATTTCACAGGGTTTATTGAGAAAATCGTATGCACCCATGCGGATGGCTTCTACTGCAGCATCAACGGAACCGTGCCCTGTAAGAAGAAGTGTTTCCGTAAAAAGTCCCATGTTTTTGATCTCCTTTAAGGTAGCGATGCCATTCATTCCCGGCATTTTCAGATCAAGAACAACCACATCAAAATTCTCGTTTTCAAGGGCTTTTATGGCGCTTTCTCCGTTGTAAACAGCCGTGACCTTGTACTGCCTGCCTTGAAGAAGCTTGGCCATGTTGTCGGCAAATATTTCTTCGTCGTCCACCAGTAAAATTTTACTTCCTATCATAATTTACCCTCCTGTATTAATGGTTGCTAAACTCTTTAAGCTTTTTTCCATATATCATTTGTCTTGTCCGTTATTCATGAGATCCTCCGGCGGTTTAAAGGGAAAGGTCAGGGTAAAGCGCGTTCCTTTTCCAAGATGACTTTCAACCTGAATCTGGCCGCCCAACTGCTTTACTATATTGTAACAGATGGAAAGTCCCAGCCCTGTGCCCCGCCCCGGCGCTTTTGTGGTGAAAAACGGGTCAAAAATTTTTTCAATATCCGGGTCTTTTATTCCACTCCCTGTATCCTCCACTATAATGGAAATTCCGGTTTTGTCTCTGGCAGGACAGGTTGATATGGTTATCGTACCAAAACCTTTTTCTTCATGCGCGTCTATTGCATTATTGATAAAGTTTAAAAATACCTGCTGAAGCTGTGACGGATCTGTCAAGATGGGCGGAAGGGTTTCATCCAGTACAGATTTGAACGCTATACCGTCGGATTTGGCTTCCCTTTCCATGAGATCTATCACTTCTCTTAAGAATATGTTTATATTAACCGTTTCAATGAAGGATCTGGTTCTCCGGGCAAACTTCATAAGATTTTTTGTAATCTTGGCGCACCGACGTACCTGTGTACCTATCTGACTCAATGATCCTGCAAATTGTTCCCCAAGATCCTGGTCCGTTATAGGAATTCTTTTTTCAGCATCTAAAAGAAGCTGATGTTCGGTCATGATAATGGCAAGGGGATTGTTTATCTCATGGGCAACCCCTGCAGAAAGCTCTCCTATGGATGCCAGTTTCCCTGCCTGTATGAGCTGGTTGTTCATACCTTCAAGCTCGCTGTCTCTTTTTTTGATAACCTGAACCATGTGGTTGGTTACAAATGATGTGACAATTAATATGATCAAAGCGCTGAGATGGAGTGAGACAAGGGTTGCCCTGTTGGCATGACGGATGTCTTCAAAAAACTCTTTTTCACCAACCCTCACCACCAGGAGCCACCTTGGATCTTTCAGCCAGGTTTCGCAGACAATTTTTTTGATCTTCAAATCCCTGTCATGGGTTTCAAGGAATCTGAATTTCAAATCATCATGAATTTCACCCTTAAATCCGGGGGCCCGGGTCAGAATCTCTCCGCTGGAACCCGGACTTGTCTGGTAGATCCCCTTGCTGTTCAGGATGTATACATCACCGGTCCTGCCGATCCTTACATTCTCCACCAGGGAACGAAAAACGTCTGTGTTAACAGTGGCTCTTAATATCCAGCGCCGACAGTTTTCGTTCTTTGTAACTGCCATTATAAAATGGGGTTCTTTTCTGAATCCCATAAACATATCACTGATATAAATTTCTTTTTCCATTACTTCCCTGAACCAGAAAGTGTTGGAATAATTTTTGTTTATAAGGTCGTAAGGCCCTACGTAAGCTGCATGATCCCCGTTTTCATCAATGATTCCAATATCGGTAAGAACCCAGGAATCACGGTTGATATTGTTTAAAATATGAGTGAGATTACCCTCTTTTATCAGAAATTCAATTGAATTTGTTCGGGCGATGAAGTCAAGTCTGGTTTTGTTTTCTTTTAAGAAAAGTTCTATAATTTTTTTATGGTAGTCCACCCGGGTCTGAAGTGTTTTGAGTATCCTTTCCCTTGCAAACCCTGAATAATGCATATTGATTGCCCATCCGGCAAGGAGCAGAGGAACAATAGAGCAGATCGTGGTAAAGAAAACAAACCTGCGAAAGAGACGGGAATAATATGTCTTGTTCTTAGTTTCAAGGTTTTGATCCATGCAGACTCCTTGTATGCCCTGTTTTTTTATATGCGTAAATGCTTTTAGGTATGGTATTTCAACAAGTGTGCCAGAGGGTTATATTCATACAATATCTGGATAACGTATTGTAATTAAAATATTTTTTTTAAGGTGGCAAAAGGCAAAAAAAACAGGCTTTGGTAAAATGTCATCTGGCAGAAGACAGGGCTGGAAATTGCTATATGACAGATTGACTCTTCTACCAAAGAACCTCCCAGTATTTTTTATGGATTTCAATGACTTTCTTTAGGTTTGACAAACGGCTGAAGTCGCTTTTACGGACCCGGTCTATTTTATCTTCACTTATACCCGGTACATTGCAGATTTCTTTCATAACGGCAAGACCGCATTCCCGGATACCCATTAAGCTGTATCCCCCTTCCATGACAAAGGCCATCTTCCCACCTGAAGCGTGGGCTGCCACCTCAAGGAGAAGCGCGGTGATAAGGGCATACCCGCCTGGTGTCACTTTCATACCTGCCAGGCGGTCGTGGATATAAAGGTCAAAACCAAAGGAAACCAGAATTATTTCAGGTTTGTATTCCTGGGCAATGGGCCCGATAAGAAAATAGAGCGCCCTTCCAATGTCCCTTGACCGGCTTCCTTTTTCCAGGGGGATATTAATGGTAAACCCTTCACCTTTTCCTTTGCCCCTTTCTTCAATCCGTCCTGTTCCGGGAAAAGAACCTGACTCGTGAATGGAGACAAAAAGCACTTCATCCGTGTCATAAAATACGTCCTGAGTTCCATTGCCGTGGTGAGCATCAATGTCAATGATCATCAGCCTTGAAACATTGTATTTATGTTTTAGATACGTTGCACCCAGGGCAATGTTGTTAAAAATACAGAATCCCATGCCGCTGGCTGGTCCGGCATGGTGTCCCGGCGGCCTTATAAATGCAAAGCCCCGGGATGATCTGCCTGACATTATCCCGTCAATCATAGAAAAAACGCCACCCACGGCCAGTCTGGCCGTTGACCAGGATTCTTCTGTGGTCTGGGTATCAAATTCAAAGGAGCAAAGGCCTTTTCCAGCGGTTTTTTCAACTTTCTCAACATAGGCAGGCGTATGCACCCATGTCAGTTCTTTTTTTTCAGCAAAGCGGGGTACAATCTTAACCCATTTTCCATCCAGGCATTTGTTCGATAGTATTACCTCCACCGCTTTTATCCGTTTGTAATTTTCAAGGTGCGTGACCCCCCTGAGATGATTCCGGTATCTTGGGTCAATTACCACTGCAACAGGAAGACAAGAAATCATCTGCCCAGGCTCTGTTTCAATGCGGCCAAAGGCTTTTGCAAGTGTAAACAGCGCCTCTCCTTCAGGAATACGGGTTTTGTTTTTCAAAAGTATTGATACCGTTGTTCTGGCCAGAAGATCGGAACTGGAAGGATGAAGCGAGATTTTTATAAACGTCAGGGCATTCTTGCGCTGTCCGTTTATGGTTTTTTTGCCTTTAAGAAGCCTTATCCGGTCTGGAACTCTTTTGCACAAATGATTTGTGATGGAAGGATGGATCTTTTTAGAAGATGCTGCAATTGCCGCAATAGTTGTTAAAAGCCGCCCCTCGGGAGATTTAAGCGTATATTTGTACAATCCCCTGGCATTAAATCCAATGGATTTGTAAAACTTTTCCGCTTCGATTTCCGATTCAAGAATGATCTCTTTTACCTCGGGAAAATTACTTTTCCACAGCACCCAGACCCCTGCCATTATAAAAGTACCGGCCCCTTTGACAGGGCGGGGATCAAGGGGGGAATCAGCTCCGCCCCGGGTGGCAACATATTTCACTTCAAGGCCTTGGTAAAAAAGTTTTCTTATCCTTTCCAGAAAAGTCAGCCCCTGTATCTCCCCTTTTGCCACACATGCAAAAAGCAGGCTGTCCGTGCCGGAAACCAGACAGTTTAACAGAAAACGGATGTGAAAAAATTCCAGGTTGAAGCGACCGGCCTGCATAAGGCTTTCCCTGGAAAATGGAAATCTCATGAAAAAGGCCATTGTATAATCGTCTACCACTCCCCGGGAAAGTACCCGGGGGTCGTCTTCAAAATTTTTGAAATCGCTCTGGCCAGTGCTGTCATTTCTTATGTCCAGAAGCTTTTTGAGCCTTTGTCTCAGCACCTTGATCAAAGGAGTTTCATTGGCCTGGGTATTTTTTTGAAATATGGAGACTATGCGGTTTTTCAGCAGATCCACAGCCAGATCGATTTCATAATTAAGCATCAAAGACAGGCCGGCAGTATCGGTTTTTGAAGCCTGTTTCCCTGGATTTGCTAAAGGGTCACTATGAAAAAGGTGTCGTGTCTGGGCCAGTTCTCCATATTGAATCAACAGCGCCTGCTCAAGACAGGGGATGCCGCTGGTGAAAAACTGGTATTTATTGACAAAGGTTTTCTTGTCGCCAAAAAGAAAATACAGCTTTTTTTCGTCCCGGGTTTGTGATGCAGGCAAAAGATCAATTCCCCCCTTTCCCAGCATGGTATGCAGGGTATAGGCAATTTCAGGCTCTCTTCTGCCAATGGCATCGATGGCCTGTTTGATATTTTCCCGGGTCAGCATCATCAATCCAGAATCACGAGCTCTGAATTTGAAAATGATCCAATAAATGCTTCAGG
Organism: uncultured Desulfobacula sp.; assembly: GCA_964457495.1. GTDB lineage: Bacteria > Desulfobacterota > Desulfobacteria > Desulfobacterales > Desulfobacteraceae > Desulfobacula. The sequence continues at coordinate 26,426 of CAYWGN010000032.1, read as the reverse complement.
CACCTGAATTTCAAATATCACTCCCTGTTTTTCTCCATTGCTCACGGATATTTTCCCGCCGATTCTTTCCATGATGAACCGGCTGATGGCCAGGCCAAATCCCCAATCTCCCCGTTTGGTCAAATGCTGTAAGTCAAAAATTTGTTCCATATCTGCATTTTCCAGGTCAGGTCCGTTATCTGCGATCAAAACCATCACAAAATTTTCCTTCCTGGACGTGGACACACAAATTGAGCCGTTTGTGCCGACAACGGCAGAAGCGTTCAATAAAAAATTCAGGAAGACCTGACGCAGGACTGCAACATCGCTTCTTACACAGGGCAATCCATCCTGAAAATCGGTCATCAGATCTATATTTTTTTCAATCAGGGATGTCTTCAAAAACCCGATCATACGGTTTAAAACCATGTGAATATTAACATCCATAATAATGGGATCTTTTGGTGCGGCAAACCGGATAAAGCTGTCTATAAGAGTCTTCCCCCTTATGGATTCCGAAAAAATCTGTTTCGCCAGACTATCGGTTTCACCAGAATCTGCCAGCCCGGCCTGCTCTTTCATCAGCATAGCCGTTACGTGAATATTGGACAGAATATCGTTGAGGTCGCTGAAAACGCCTTTGCCCAATTTCATTGATGAGGCCAGAAAGGCAGTTCTCCTCAACCTGCTGTCCAGGCGGTGCCCGCGCTTTCTTTTTTCTTCCAGCATGGACACCAGACTGTCTGTGGTAAGGAGGATGGCCAATACCATCAGAAATCCTGCCAGCAGAACGATAATAAGACTGATGATCTGCACTTTTCTTTCCGCTTCAAAAATATCCCCTTTGTCTAAACTCACAACGGAAAGCCAGGGAATCGTCTCAAGCCAGATGGTTAAAATAATACTGGGTCCTTTTTCATCCACCTGCACTCCCGTAAAACGACCCGGGGGCAAAATCAAAGATTTCATCATGAGTTTTCCGCCATGTCTCGAATTTGTCTGAAATTCGCCCTTGCTGTTGATCAGAAAGGCATCCCCTTTCCTGTTTCCTGCCACCTGGGTGGCAATGTTGTCAAACAGACCCGACATGATAGTAGCTCTCAAAATCCAGACATTTTGACCTTCAGTACGCTTCACAGCTATGATGAAGTGGGGTTCGTTCCTGAAACCGGTGAACACATCACTGACAAATACGCCTTGAGCCATCACTGTTTGAAACCATAATGTGTCCCTGTAATTTTTTGTGGCAAGATCGTAGGGCCCCGTATAGGCAAGGTGGTAACCGTCCTGTCCTATTATACCGAGATCCTGGAAACAGGGCAGTTGATTCTGAAGCGAAAAAAGATATTGTTCAATGGTTCCAGGAAGTATCATATTTGACAGGCTGTTATTTTCCGAAATAAGCTTTAAATCCATTGTCCGTTCAATGAGGAAGGAATCAATGGTTTTTTTATGGAAGACCGCTTCTGCCTGAAGGGCCTCCAGTGTTTTGTGTTTTATTGTGCGGGCCATGTAAAAATACATACCGCCGCCAATTACCACAAGAGGAAGAAAGGCTGCCGCAATGAGAATTACAACAACCTTTTTCCATACCTTGCGGTAATAGGGAAAATCCCGTGTTGCAGATATGGCAAAAGTTCTGTCAGGCATGCCCTGTACCTCCCTGGGACAAATCGTTTTTATCAAAAATACCTTAATATGACACAGAATACCAGAGCGACAACCCATATAGTGTGGCTGACCACACCCTTTTTGACGGGATGAACACTGGAACCGGTAATATATGTCACCAGATTAAAAATATGGTTCCATGTCAGTGCTATAATGAAAAAAGAAAGAAAAAACATCAGCATATGGACTTTTTCAACCCCCATGCCGGCCAGAAATTTTCCCAGTGTTTCAGGTGTAAGCGGTCCATCAACATTACCAAAAAGTCCCAGATAATATAGAAAAAATGACCCCCCCATGACAACCATTGACCAGCCCATGCTTTTCGTCCGTTTCCGGATATAATTGTTCAGCGGGTTTTTGTTCATAACACATCTCCTTTTTGTTTTTCCCCCTCCCCGTTTACAGGGAGGGGGTTATATATTAATTCAAATTGCCATCAACCCGCAAGTTTCTTGTAAATGCTGGGAAATATCTTGTAGAAGACGTAGCTCGCCACCAAAAGGCTGTATGCCGGTACTACTATTTTCCATGCTTTTTCAGGAAAGACCCTTGTCATATATGGTGCCGCAACCGCAGAAAACATGGTTGCCAGCATCATGGACGGCAGGAGCAGGTAGTCTATCGTAACGCCGCTGGTTAAAAGGGCCAGCCATACAATGATGGCAAAGGTACTGACGGTTCCTTCACAGATGGCTGTTACCGCAAGCATACTTTTAACAGGAACACCGGACATAAGACCGCCGATGGTGACCACCGGGCCATATCCACCACCACCCACACCCTTGTTAAACCCTGCCAGAGTTGCAAAAAAAAGCATTTTCATGGGTTTGTAGGGTCTATCCTTAGTAGCGCTGATGACCGAGATGAACCCCATCATCAGAAGAAGGATGGCCACATAGAGTTTGATCCAGACTTTATCCACAGGGAAAAACTTGTAAATACCCATGATGGATGCTGATACAGCAATACACCCGGTCACCCCGATGATAATCCAGAGCTTTACGGTTTCAGACATGGGGGAAAATTTCCACTCCACGTTTTCAAATTCCCGGTGAAGAAAGGCTCCCACAAGACCCGCCACACCCTGCTGAATCATAACAACCGGTACGATCTGCTTGGGATCAAATCCCATCACAAGAAGGATGGGTGTTAAAGCCGTTCCAAATCCCATGCCTGCGGATGCGTCCATGAATTCAAAAAGTGCCGCCAAAAGGACCACGCTCCATATGATGGCCCAGTCATTTCCAACGAGTCCGTGAGCCGTAACCCATGCAGACTGTATCCTTATCGTGGGTTCAAAGGGGTTTCCCGCAAGCCAGATGCCTAGCAGGAAAACCAGGAAAAAGACAAATATACCTCCCAGGGCTGCACGTATATGCCGCCACTCCGGGATAAACCGCTCGGCAATGGTCTGTTTGTTTTTTTCCAGGTCTCGAGCTACTTCAAAACCCGTTATTTTTGCTTTGGCTTTTTCCATTCTGTTTCTCCTTCTAATTTACGTTTTGTATTTTGTTTATGCTGATTATACAGCCTGTCTTTTTATTCATTATGCGGGTAATTCCACATTTAAAGCGTACTGAAGAGCCACATAGCTTAGATATACCCCGAGAAGGTATACGCCCTGCCACCTTTTAAATACCCCTCCCTTGTTCATGGATATAAACACCCTGAAAGACCAGAGGATGATGAGCATGGCCGGAAAATGGAAAAAGAAGAAATTTTCCGGAATGGCAAGGGGTTTTGCCGTTGAAGCCGCCCCTATTACAAACAGGCAGTTGAGAACGTCGGCACCCACAATGTTTCCAACGGTTATTTCAGGATGTCCTTTTTTGATGGCAGATATGGCCGTCATAAGTTCAGGCAAAGAAGTGCCAAAGGCCACCATTGTCGCAGCAATGACGTCCTCGGGCACATGGAATCTCATGGCTATTTCCGAGGCACAGGGTACAAGGACCCGGGCTCCCAGGACAACGAGAAAAAGGCCGCCCAGCATCATAATCCAGCATTGAACTATGCTGATGAGTTCTTCGTCATCATCGTTCTCTCCTGCCGCCATTTGGGCCATGCTGGATTTTGACCAGAAATAGGTTGCGCACATGTAAATGGCCAGAAGGATGAGAAAAAAGATGCCAATAGGCCGGCCCAATACGGGTGGTCCCGGCGAGAAGAAAAGAAGGGCCAGAGCAATGACCACCAGAAGGGTTGCTGATCCCACCTGGACCCATCCGGTTCGGTTAAGGATAAACTTGTTTGCCGGCACCGAAGCCGCCAGCACGCAGGTCAGGCCAAAAATTAGCCCTGTATCCGCAATAATGGAGCCTACGCCATTGCCCAGGGCCAGCCCGGGATTTCCCATGACAGCGGCCATCACGGAAACAAAAGCTTCAGGCATTGTTGTTCCCAGTGAAATAATGGTTGCACCGATGACAATTTTGGGTATTCCTGTGCGTTTTGCCAGGTCAACTACACCGTCTATCATCCAGTCTGCTCCCTTTGAGAGTAAAAGAATACAGACAACAATAGCAACCAGTAAAAGGGGAGTGGACAGCCCTTTTACTGCGTGTGCCAAAACAGCTTCATCAGCAAACCATTGCCAGAGACTGTGTTGCATAAAACCTCCTTTTCAGAATCAAAATTTAGTTGAAAGTATCGACCGATTATTTCCTTTTCAGCAGCCGTTTAGAATAGGTAATAACAAAAAAGATGCCAGGACGAAGAAAAAGCAAAACTATTAGCTAACAGCTTGATTATGCAGATTAAATGCCCTGAGAAAAATCACCCGATATCCAGATTATATTAGAAGGTAAAACCTGGCAGTGGACAGTTTTAAAGAAGAGATGTCACTTACGGGTTGACAGTATTATTTAATTCTATCTTAGAACCCTGGGTTACCCGCGACCAGACAAAAAAAAGCAGAGAGCATTTTAATGCCCCCTGCTTTTTCCAAAATAGGATGGGATGGTTATCTAAGCGGTTATCTATGCTGGAAGGAAAACCTTTTTATCAGGGGTTATGGTTTTCTCCCCTGAATTCATTGGCATCCATATGGGAGTCTTTCATGAGCCGATGGAGGTATTGTCTCTGTATCCCGGCAGTTTCAGCTGCCTTGCTGATATTCCCCTGGGTTTCCTTTAACAGAGCCCGGATATAGTGTTCGTGGAAAAGCCTGATGTTTCTTTCTTTGGCATTTTTAAAATTCATCAGGGTATTTTCCAGGTTTAAATCGGGATTCAATTCCGGCATAAAACTCTTTTCCGGGCCAGAAATACCAAGGTCAGAAAGGGTCAATGTATCACCCGTACAAAAAATTATTCCCCGTTCAATAATATTTTCAAGTTCCCTTACATTACCGGGAAATTGCTTTGCTGTCAAAGCCTGCATGGCAGACTGAGCGATGCCCTTAATATGTTTTCCGTTCATTACGCAATATTTGTTGAGAAAATGGTAGCAAAGAAGTGGAATATCTTCGGATCTGTCCCTTAAAGGCGGTATTTCCAAGCGGATGACATTCAGGCGGTAAAACAGATCCTCCCGGAATGTATTTTCCTTTATGGCCTGTTCAAGATTTTTGTTTGTAGCTGCAATGAACCTGAGATCCGCCTTTTTGGTTATGACACTGCCCACAGGTCTGTATTCTCCCTCCTGAAGCAGCCGAAGAAGACTGGCCTGGAGTCCTGGCTTCAAGTCTCCTATTTCATCAAGGAAAAGGGTGCCCCCGTTTGCCTCTTCAACCAGTCCCTTCTTATCTGTCGCTGCACCTGTAAAGGCACCCTTTACATGCCCGAATAACTCGCTTTCGATCATATTCTCCAGCATTGCTGTGCAGTTTATGGTAACCAGTTTTTTTGATCTTCTATTGCTGTTCTGATGAACCGCCCTGGCCACAAGCTCTTTGCCCGTTCCGGTGGGTCCGGTTATAAGGACGGTTCCTGATGTGGGAGCTGCCTGACGAATCCGGTTGAAAACCTTTGCCATGGAAGTGGTCGACCCAATGATGGAAAGATCGTTCTCCTTTTCCAGGGCACGGCGCAGTTGCCTGTTTTCTCTGATTACCCCCTGCCACTTCATGACCTTGTCAAGGGTTACCAGAAGCCTTTCTCTTCTAAAAGGCTTTGTCAGATAATCGCTTGCCCCTTTTTGCGTGGCTTCCACTGCAGTCTCTATGGTGGCATAAGCAGTGAGGATAATCACCGACACATCGGAATTGATCTGTTTGATTTTCTCCATCAGGGTGATCCCGGACATTCCGGGCATCTTCAGATCTGTTATTACCAGATCAAACTCCTCTTTTTTAAAAATTTCAAGGGCCTTTTCAGGATTGCTTTCTGTAACAGCCGTGTAATGGGTATCTTCTGCAATAATCCTGTCCATCAGTGTCAGCATATCCTGTTCATCGTCAACGATTAAAATACGTCCCTTCATCACTACTCCTTAAGGTATCACCATCAGTTTGACTGTAAAAATAGTGCCACCTGATCCAATATCCGCTATAGCATGCTTTTGGCTCTCACACTCCATGATTCCGCCAAAACCGGTTATGATGCCGTAACTCACAAAAAGCCCCAGACCGGTTCCCCTGCCCTCGGGTTTGGTGGTGAAAAAGGGTTCAAATATATAGTCCATGTCCTTGTCTGCTATGGCAAGTCCCTGGTCCTGGAATTGTGCCGCAACCATATGAAGATCATTGTCCATAAATGTCCTGATTGTCAATTTCCCACCTTGGGGCATGGCATCGGCAGCATTGTTGATCAGGTTGAGAAAAACCTGTTGCAGCTTCCTGGAATGGCCTCTTACAAGGGGTATTGTATTTGAAAATTCTCTGGTCAATGAAATCCCCTCTTTTTCAAACCGATGTCTGGCTATTTTTATGGTGTCTTCAAGACAGAGATTCAGATCAGTGTGGCAATGACCATTTTCTTCTCCTGTACGAACAAAGCCCAGAAGGTTCTCCACGATCTCTTTACAATGAAGGCCCTGGCGCTCTATAATTTTAAGGTCTTTATAATCCTGGCAAATTTTATCTTTTTTGCGCAGCATAAGGTCGCAGAACCCCAGGATCACCCCAAGGGGATTATTAATTTCATGGGCAACCCCTGCTGCCAGCGTTCCCACTGACGCAAGTTTTTCCGTGTGTATCAGGTGACGTGCAAGTTTTTTGTTTTCAGTGACGTCCCTTGCAATGCAGAGCACGGAAATTACATCTCCTTTTTCGCTGCGCAGGGGCACCATGTTGGCATCCAGGAATATCGTAAGGCCATCAAGGTCAAATCTGGATTCTTTTCTGATACTTTTTTTGCTTTCAAAAACGATATGAATCAGTCGTTGAAACCTTTTGCTCATTTCTTCCGGAAATAGGGATGACATTATCTTTCCCATATGATCTTCAGCCCTGCATGTGAAAAACTTTGATGTAAAGCTGTTCATGGACAAAAATCTGCCATTGGAGTCGACGGTGAAGATGAAATCTTCAGCACTTTCCACAAGGGATCGGTATTTTGCCTCGGATTTTACAAGTTCTTCGGTCTGCCTGTTGACTTCCTTTTCCATGTGACTGGACCATTTTACTTCAAAAAACATGATGATTGAAGCCCCTGCAATAATGGTGAATATCACGGCCAGTTGCATGAAAAACTGATCCATATATTTATCCCTTACTGCCTTTTCTATTTCTAAAACAGGGGCTACCACGGCTATGGACCATTTCTGTGCCGGAATTTGGGAAATCCTTACAGGGGTGTATGCGATAAGTTTTTCCATACTGCCTGTAAGCCCCCTGTGCCATCCTGAAACATACCGTCCTGTTCCTTCAATGCCCTTGAGCATTTCATCCCTTTGTATCTTGTTGATCTCAACAAAAGAAATGTCATGATTTTTTTCTTTTCTTACCAGAAAAGCATTCTTCCCTATAAATGAGATTGTTGGATGAAAAAGAAAGTAACCTTCATTGTCGATGATCCAGGCATACCCTGTCTTGCCGGACCTGATATTCTTGAGAAAGGGATCCAGGAGCCATGAAATATTGACATGACAAATAATGAACTGGCTTTGGCCAACGGGTAAGGATATTATTAAAAATATTCCAGATGGTGTGAACTGTGGCTTTGAGATGGTCAAATGATTTATTTTTTGAGCATCTGGATCAAAGGGAAGGGGCAAGGCCTCATCAAGGGTAGAACTGGCAATTTCCCTGCGGCCAGGGTGACCCGTATAAAGGATTCCGGCATCCCTGTCGTGAAATTCGATGGTGCTGACACCACATTCACCTACTCGGGACAGTATTGATTGTATTGCCCTGACGGAATCTTCATCCTTTTCAAGTTCCAGGGAAAGAATTTTCATTTCTCTTTTTAACAGGGAAAATTCTCTTTCAATAAAATTTTTTACATCGTGCGCAATAACCATCTGCTCTTCATTGAACTGCCTGCGCACGATCTTGCACATCTCCTCTATGGACCACTGGGACATAACCGCGCTTGCAGCCACAAAGATGAGAGCAGTCAGGGCCACAATGATGACGATGCTTTTTTCCGTTCCTGGTCGCTTTTGCCTGGGAGAAGATTTAAGGTTGAAATGCTGGATTCTGTCTGTATTTTTTTTTTTTAAAACCACAACATTTCCTGTATTTGTTGTGAGGCTTAAGGCTCACTTGTGTTGACGGCTATAATCTGCCTTTGATTTTTAATAACCCTTTCCTGTATAGAAAAGGGTTATTAAGTTATTTTAATTTGTTTACATTGCTTATAACATTACTTATTCAATTGGCAGCATGCCTCTTTCCAGAATAAGAGATCTTCCTTTTTCAGATTTGATGAAATCCACAAAGGTCTTGACCGTTCCCGTTGGCTCACCCTTTGAAACCAGGTAAAATATCTGGTAGTAAGGATATTCTTTATCCCCTGGCTTTACGCCGTCAATGCTCAATGCCTTTATCTTGGGATGGGTAATCTGAGCCCCTCGGGAGATAAAGGATACGGCACCCAGAGGCAATCCTTCAATGGCCTCCAAAACACGAGTGGATTTATAGGTTAAATAATCATATTGAATGACGTTGTGTTGCAACACCTGGCGATTGAAGTTTTTATGGGCTCCGGTTTTAATTCCGGGAACAACAAGGATAATGGGTAAATCAGGTCCCCCCACTTCTTTCCAATTCTTTACTTGACCGGTAAATACTTGCCGGAGCTGACTCTTGGTTAACATATTGACTGGTGTATCTTTATGGGTGATGATGGCCAGCGGGTCCTTGCAAAATGGGATTTCTATAAGCCCGTAATCCTTGTGACGTTGATATATTTCACTTGTGGAACTGGCAATGTCGGTCATATCCTGGGTAACCCGATAAATACAGGATTCAGATCCAGCTACAAACAGATCAATGGATATTCCGGTTTCCTTTGTAAAAGTGTCCAGTCTGGAATTTTCAAATGCTTCGTAAACCTGAGCCGAACAGCTATACCTCAATCCCTGAGCCGCCGTTGCCAAAGTCATTGGCACAATGGCCCACAGCACCAATAAACTGATGCCCATTAAACTTAATTTACTCATCGCTTTTTTCATGATTTTTCTCTTCCTCCGTATTAGGGTTAAAGTATTTTGTTTGACAACAGAATTCTTTCTTAATCTTTTATTCTGTATGGCTGTTTCAGAATACTGTTTCAATATACTAATTTACTAATTTACTAATTCATTAATTCAATTTACGTGCCAGAGATTAAAATGAAGTCTTTAAAAATATAACTATCTGTTTTTATATATATAATCAAAAAAATATGTTTTTTCATCAGCAAATGAAATCGCCAGCCTTGCCTTTTGGAATCGATCCAATCTAAAAATAGTTCATATTTTTTTCATGTTGTAAAAAAACATGACATTCATAAAATTCAAATATGAGTTTTTCACTGTCTCCAATTTAAATAAACTTCTATCATTTTAATAGGTTGAATTTATTTATAAGTTTGCTTTGTTTTTGGCATACCTTTTGCTTTGTTCCTTATTATTATAAACGGTAAACGACTCACCCTAAACTAAAGGAGCAATAGATAACGCCCGTTAATACCATAAAAAAAACCAAGTATTAAAACCATTTAAAACTCATCTTGGAAATTATTTCTTTCTCGATTTTATCGCTAAATAACATAAATTCAGAAAGGAGCTTTAAAAATGCTTTTTAAAACAATAAAAAAACAAGATTTGTTTGACTTATATTTTTCCGATGTTCAATGTATCGGACCCAAAAAAGTCGGAACAAATCACAAGGGCAAACCCATTTATCAATTTTTGCCCTTTTCCTCTTTTGACGAAATCAACCTTGATTACGACACAACCGAATATTCAGCCAAAACCTATTTTCTTCCCTATAAAGAGACCCTTTCTTCATTTAACTTTGAAGATGATGACTGGACCCAGGAAATTAAATACCGCACCCGCCCCCGGGTTATCATCGGGCTGCATCCCTGTGATATAAACGCCCTGATTAAGCTTGACAAGGTGTTTGAAAAAACTTTATTTCCCAACCCCTATTATATTACAAGACGGCAAAATACATTTGTCGTGGGGATTGATTGTAAAAAACCCTGCGACGGCGGATTTTGTTCCTCCGTGGGTTCAAATACAGTGACCCATGGGTTTGATCTGTTTTTAACGGATATCGGGGACCGATATTTCGTAAAAATCGGTTCTGACAGGGCGTTTAATGCTCTCCATAAAATTAAAACCAGTGACATTACCAAAGATGACAACGAGCTTTATCTTCAAACAAGAAACAAATTCGAGGACGGGTTTGAAAAACACGTGCGTGTGGAGAATCTTCCCAACCTGCTGGATATTGAATTTGAATCCGATGTCTGGAGAAAATGGGGAGACAAATGTTTGAGCTGCGGCACCTGTGCCATGGTTTGTCCCACCTGTTATTGTTATGGTGTCACGGAACATATATCCATGGACTTTAACAAAAGCGACAAAATCAAACAACTTTATTCATGCAATCTGAATGACTTTGCTCAGGTTGCCGGTGGTCATAATTTCAGACCCGAACCTGCCACACGCCTTAAATATCGTTATTATCATCAACACCGGGGTTTTGTGGAATCATTCGGTCAGCCAATGTGTGTGGGCTGTAACCGCTGTGGCCGGATATGCCTTGCCGGTATCAATCCGTCCGATGTTATTTCCGATTTGCAAAGGGAGCAAAAGCGATGAAAAAAATTATGGAACCGTACAATATCAGACACGAAACTGATATGGTGGAACCACTGGATTTTAACCGGCGCAGCCGGTTAAAGGAAGTGGACAGATGCTTTAAAGCCGAAATAACCAATGTGATCCGTCTCACTGATATGGAAAAATTGTTCCAGATAAGAATGGTAAATGATAAAGACTGGGAACGGTTCACTTTTCTTCCCGGACAATTTGTAATGCTTGAATTGCCCGGCTATGGTGAAATCCCCATCTCATTTTCAAGCTCACCATCGATTAGAAGCACCATTGAGTTGTGTATCCGAAAAGCCGGGAAAGTGACCCAGGCGCTTCACAAGGCAAAACGCGGTGCCATTGTAGGACTCAGGGGCCCCTTTGGCACCTATTTTCCCATGGAACGGATGAAAGAAAATGGCATTCTTCTCATTGCCGGCGGACTGGGGCTGGCGCCTTTGCGGGCGCCCATCAGTTTTGTGATTGAAAACCGGGCCGACTTTAATGACGTTCATATCCTGTATGGAGCAAAAGAACCGTCCCAGCTTCTTTTTGACTACCAGTACGAAGAATGGCGCCGCATTGATGATATAAATCTTGAGGTGATTGTGGAACAGCCCGACAAATCATGGGTCGGACCGGTGGGATTAATCACCAAGCTTTTAGATGATCTCAAAATACCGCCGGACAAAACCTATGCCATTGTCTGCGGACCACCCATCATGTTTAAATTCGTCTGTAAACGATTAGGCGAGATGGGGGTTCCCATGCAGCGGATGTTTGTATCCCTTGAACGCAGGATGCACTGCGGTATCGGAAAATGCTGCCGGTGCAATATCGGTTCCACTTATACCTGTCTGGATGGTCCGGTGTTTGATTTCTGGACGGTGATGAATTTAAAAGAAGCCATTTGATGAAAGGAAACGATTATGAAATATCTGGGCATTGAACCCAAAAAACCAAAAATTGCAATTTTTGATTTTACTTCCTGTGAAGGATGCGAACTTCAATTGGTAAACAAGGAAGAAACCCTGGCTGATTTTTTGAATGCGGTTACGATCGTACGTTTTCGCGAAGCCTCCTCTTCATATTCCGATGATTATGACATTGCTTTGATTGAAGGAGCAGTTTCCAGGAATGATGAGGTCAAGCGACTTGAAAAAATCCGTAAAACCGCAAAAATACTGATTGCTATGGGCAGTTGCGCATGCTATGGCGGCGTGAATCAGTTAAAAAATGAATTTGATTTAAAATCTATGAACAGGGAAGTTTATGGCAATGACCCCAAGGAGACCATCAATGTAAGACGGATAAAGGATATTGTACCCGTGGATATTGAAATTCCCGGATGCCCGGTATCAAAGGCTGAAATTGAATCTCTCATCTGTCATGTGGTGTGGGACAGCCCTTTTCAAATACCTGTCTACCCCGTCTGTGTTGAATGCAAACAGCGGTTTACGACCTGTTTGTTTGAAAAAGGACAAATGTGTCTGGGACCCATTACCAGAGCCGGCTGCAATGCTCCCTGCCCTGCCGGGGGATCTGGCTGCTGGGGATGCCGGGGGCCTTCGGTTGAAGCAAATTACCCATCTTTTTTTTCCATTGTTAAAGAAAAAGGATTCAGTGATATTGAACTAAGGGAACGATTGAACTTTTTTGGTGCCTTTCAGGAGGTGAATATATCATGAAAATAAATCTGAATGTGGATGTCCGCCATCTTAGCCGGGTGGAGGGTCATGGAAACATAAAAATCAAGGTTGAAAACGGTGAAATCAAGGAAGCAAGATGGGATACCGTGGAAACCCCCCGCTTTTTTGAAGTCATGTTGAAAAATAAGCATTATTCCACTGCAGGTCTTCTGGCGGCCAGAATCTGCGGAATCTGCTCCATAAGCCACTGCCTGTGCAGCATCCGGGCCACTGAAAATGCCTTTAAGGTGGTAGTTCCGGAAACAGCCGCTAAATTAAGGCTTCTGGCAAAACATGGTGAAACATTCCAGAGCCATATACTGCATGTATTATTTCTGGCTGCGCCTGATTTTTTCAACGAACCCAGCGTGATTCCTTTGATTGAAAAAAAACCTGATATAGCTGCCATTGCCATCAGGCTTAAAGGCGTGGGCAATCGGCTATGCGATACTGTGGCCGGGAGAACAACACACCCAGTGGCCTTTCAGGTGGGCGGCGTGACCATGGTGCCGGAAAAAAACTCCCTGCTGGGTTTGCGGGATGAATTAAAACGATCTCTTGATGATTTGCAAACCGTGGTGGATCTATTTTCCACATTTACAATCCCTGATTTTATCAGGGAAACTGAATTTGTATCCCTTAAGGGAGAAAAAGAATACCCCTATATCGGCGGATCATTGATATCCAGCGATGGTGTTGAACATAAAGAACAGGACTATCAGCCCATGACCAATGAATATGTGGACAAAAACAACACATCAAAGTGGTCTAAACTGTCCCGGGAATCCTATGCTGTCGGTGCCCTTGCCCGATTTAACAACAATGTTCAGCTTCTCCATCCAAAAGCCTCTGAAGTTGCCACATCCCTGGGCTTAAAATCGGTTTGCCATAATCCGTTTATGAACAATGTGGCTCAGCTTGTTGAATGTTTTCATGTGGTACATGAAGCCATCCGCCTGATTGACGAACTGGTTGAATCCGGCCCGGGTGAAACCATGGCAAAAGTGACTCCCAAAGCTGGTGAGGGAGTCGGTGCGGTGGAAGCCCCCCGGGGTATTTTATTTCATCATTATAAATATGACAAAACCGGGCGGATACTGATGGCCAATTGCGTAGTGCCCACCACACAAAATAATGCAAACATCCACCAGGATATAAAAAGCCTTGTTAAAAAGTTTGCCATGACAAAGGAAATGACCGATGAAAAGCTTGAACTTTTAAGCTCCATGCTGGTTCGATCCTATGATCCGTGTATCTCCTGTTCAGTTCATTAGCAACTGCTGAAGCCGGTGTTGATCTTAAGATTCTTTAAAATTGTTTTGATTTATTTTGTTTATAGCAGATAGATAGTTTTTATTATATGTCAAATAAAAAGATAAAGGACGTGAAAAATTCCTGCCAAGGATACCGTCCACAAAAAGTTTGCTGATATGGTGTTCATGCTCCAGCATTTGCTGGGACTGCAGGAATATGGTTTTTTCTTCCGGTGTCAGTCGTGAAACCATATTCAGCATTTTAACCCTTGCCCTTGGCAGATACATCCAGAAATAAAAAAGGTCAAGGGAATTGATAATGATCATTACAGCAAGATCCTTGACTTCGGAATTCCTGCTCTTGTAAAGGACTTCCGGATTGTCAAGGATCTTGAGTTCTTCGGTTTCAGGAAAAAGAAGTTCCAGCCTGGAATAGGTTTCAAACAGGTCTGAAAATTTCTTTTTGATATCTCGTTTCCGAAGCTTCATATTCCTGATCCGGTCTGCCATTCCCTCTATGACTCCTGCGACACTATCTGAAGCAGCTTTTGAAATGATCGCTGCCCATTTTTGAAGAACAGCTTCAACAGCAGAGATGTTAAAAAACATTAAAATCCCACCAATCAAACTATTGAGAATGATGGCAACAGGAATGGAGAGAATACTCCTGAAAAAATTACCGGCTATTACCCCTTTGGGAAATCCGCGAAAGGCATTGTGAGAGGAGAGATAAATACCGTTGGCAAGGGCCATGACAGAATAGAGTGCAATCGGGCTGGATGTAATGTTTATTCCAAATGTCTTATCGAGAAGAACAGTTTTAATCACATAATCTAAAAGCGGCACTGAAAACCCTGTATACAGCAAAGAGTCTGTCAGTCTTTCCCAACTGACATAATCATTCCAGTTGAGCAGGGATGACCGCTTGATTCCTCCTCCCCCGAGAACAGACTGTAAAATAACCCTGAATCCGGTAATACCAAACCAGATAAACGCACCAAAATAAGCCAGAAACCACCAGTCTTTTGTAAGGGCAAAGCAGATAAACGCCGGGACAAATCCAATAAAGACTTTTAAGCAGTTTTTCAGTCCTGTATTCAAATTTTTCCATGATTTTTCCGTACTGATTTTTTTCGTATCTGGCAACTCGAGCCCCAGGCCGTTACTGCTTTCCTTTTGGATTCCACCCAGAGTAACAATATTGCCTTTCTTTTTCATATCCAGGGAAAAGGACTCAAAAATCCATTCTCTCTTTTTAATTGGCATGATTTGATCAAGACCGGGCAACCATCTTAACGCATTCATCATCCATTTGGAAACCTGTTTTATCTCATTTACCGGAAATGAAGTCATCCTCTGGCTCACATTGATATTTGCCGGAAGGATCAGCTTGCCATCAATATTTTTTTGGATTTCATTTATGGCCCTGAAAGACAGGGTATTGACAATACCGAACCCCATCCCGTATGCCTGGTGTGACTTTCCGGTTGAATCGCTTCCTATCCTGAATTTGAGTGGTCTTAATGTGTACATGTTTTTCAGGGCATCAATATCATGGAGGATATTCAAAAGTTTTCCCATTCGGTCGTTCTTATCAGCATATCCAGCCTTGTCCAGACGTTGAATAATTTGACGGACCACTCGCTTTAATTTTAATAGACTTCCCTCGTTAATGGCGTTTTGAAATACATTGACTGAAAAAATATGATCTGTTTTTCCAACAACAAAATCTTTTAAATTGATGATCTCAATCCGGGTGATCAGACCATTTCCTTCATAAAGAATCTCAAGAATATCTTCTGGTTTCAGGTTACTTATTTTAAGCGTAATTCTAAAATCGTGATGAAGTAGCTCAATCTCTT
The DNA here is from genome assembly GCA_964457495.1 of uncultured Desulfobacula sp. Classification (GTDB taxonomy): domain Bacteria; phylum Desulfobacterota; class Desulfobacteria; order Desulfobacterales; family Desulfobacteraceae; genus Desulfobacula. The sequence goes on along the minus strand of CAYWGN010000032.1, from coordinate 10,784 downwards.
CAAGAAGCTCTTTTACACACAATTTGAGTCTGTCCGGGACATCAGTATCATTGCTGATAGCGAATGGATTGGGTATATCAGGATGTTGCGAAGGGCATAAATAGTCATCAATGACGTTCTGGGCACTGAAACGGTCCATTTTTTCTACCAGATTTTTTATTCTCAGTTGTTCCTTGGCATCAGACTGGCTGAATACCTGATTCAACTTATCAATGCGTGCTTTCATTGCTCTGACAGCCAGAAAATGGATATATTCCCCAAGATGGGGGACTGATGGCTGTCCAGGGGAAATAAACCGTAAAAATTCTTTAGTACACAGCCTTGACATATCAATATCCAGATTCCTGCAGATTTCATCCCAATGTCGCTTATTGAAATCATCCAGGAGGCGCAAAACATATTTTTCCTGGAACTTTAATACAGCCTTGCCCTGCTCCATACATTTGACCACATGGGGTTCAGCAAGAAAACACAGAAAAGCCTCAACATCAGGAAGCCCCCGTGCCACCCATATGAATGATATGTATCGATTCCGGTATCTTGCCCAGAATTCAATTCCAATTCGAAGATCTATTTCCATGATACTGGCAGCTTCGATAAGTTCTGCTGCAAATCTGGGTTCAATATAATGATAATAGATCACTCTTAAGCGGCGGATTCCTTTTATCCATGCGTCCATGATAAGATGTGTGGGAGATTTCCGGCCCTTAGTATTGGCATCATGGACATGATCGTCAAAGGTGATCTGATTCCAGTCTTCTGGCATTTCCAGAAGATGATAGTGCTTGAGCAGTTTCCTGACCACTCTGGGCTTGCCAAAAGCTGCCATACGAAAATTATGGGATAGTTGCAACTGAAGTGGATAATTACCCTTTGCCCTGACAAGCTCCTTCATGATTTGGAGAAGAATCCTGGCTGTATTTTTCGGCATAGTGCCATTGGCAGTATTAAGGATTTCATCATTTAATCCCTGAAGTGCCTGCACGCGATTTTCTATTTCCCCCCTTTCCATTGATTCCAGAAGATGGACAAAGGCATAAGCCATGCGAAGTCCCTTGGATTCTGCCAGTTCTTTGATTCCAAGAGGATGGAAAAAGGGATAATACAGTTTTCGGGTATAGCAAAGGGTGTTGTCTGCATCATAAACAGAATTAACAATCCTGATCAGTTCATGATCCCGCTTGTCAAAAAATAAATAGTCTATATTAACCCCGCAAAATAAATTTAAATTCGTTCTAATCAATATGCATATTTTCCAAATCAATAGTCAAGTCATATTCTCCGGAATCTGGATGGCGTTTTACTGAAAATCCCAATTTCCTGCCCAGTCTCAGCATCTGGGTGTTTTCAGCCAGTACAATCCCGATAACCTGCTTTATTCCCTTGGCACAAGCAGCCTTGAGGCATAGTTTAAGAAGCGATGAGCCAATTCCTTTGCCCTGCCAGTCATCACTTATTGCCATTGCAAATTCCCCCAGAGTTTTATCAGGCTCAATTATAATACGGCATACTCCGATTATTTTTTTATTCCCCCCATTTCCCATCAATGCTATAAGAGCGATTTCACGATCATAATCTATTTGTGTAAATCTTATCAGCATGGCTTTAGAAAGCTCCTTTACCGGTGAAAAAAACCGCAGATAAACACTTCTTGGCGAAAGGGAATAAAAATGATCGATCAGCAGATCTGCATCACTGGGTCGAATAGGCCTGATAAAAAGCTCATGTCCATCTATGGTCTGGTCCTTTCTTTCATACTCCCAGGGATAGGAACTGATTATTAAATGCTCCGGCGAAAGAATGTCCGAAGCTGCAATCAGTACCCTGGCATCCACAGCCGTTATATCGCCATTTTTAACCATTAAGGGATTGATGTCCAATTCAATGATTTCCGGAAAATCCTTAATCAGTCTGCCGGTCCTTATCAATATTTCTTCCAGCAACAGCATATTGACCGGCTTGAAATTTCTAAATCCCTTTAACACCTTTGATATCCTGGTTTCTTCGATCATCTGCCGGGCAAGAAACCGGTTCAATGGCGGCAGCCCCATTGCCGTATCCTTGAACACTTCGGTTAACACACCGCCCATCCCAAAAAGAATAACAGGCCCGAAATTGGGATCTTTTTTTGCGCCAATGATCAGTTCATAATCTGCCTGGTCCTGCATGACCTGCACAGTTACTCCATCAATTCTTGCATCAGGGGCATATTCCAATGCATTTTCCATTATTTTTTTAAATGATTTCCTGACCTCTCCTGCTGTCTTAATATTCAGAATAACACCATTACAATCAGATTTATGAAGAATATCTTTTGAACAAATTTTTAAAACAACTGGATACCCTGTCTGTTCTGAAATTTCTACAGCCATCTCCTCGGTATCGGCTATTTTAGTGGTATTTACAGGGATTCCATAGGACCCAAGCAGATCTTTTGCCTCTATTTCCGTAAGGCTTTGGGTTCCCTTGGCAATGACTTTTTTTATGATATCTCCCGCTCTGGGGCGATCAATGATCAATTTTGTGTCTGTCCGGACAGGAATTTCCAATGAGGCTTCAATATTACGGCCATATTGATAAAGATTTTTAAAGGCTCTGACAGCTCGTTCTGCAGAATCAAAGGTAACAATACCGGCCTCATTGAACAACTGCCTGGCCGCTACAACATTATCACCTCCTATCCATGCCGTAAAAACCGGGCATGCCAGGCTTTTCAAACACTCAATCAGGGACTTTGCCAGGTTCAAGGTATCAATGATCCCGGCCGGAGAACACATCAGCAGCAGGGCATCTGTTTCTTTAGCACTTGCACATATTTTTGCCACTTCTACATATATTTGTGGAGATGTATCCCCGACGATGTCCAGTGGATTTCCCCGACTCCAGTTTTCAGGAAGGATTTTGTTCAGTTGCTCAAGGGTTTCAGCACTTAGAACGGCAGGTTCCATTCCATGGGATGCCAGTGCATCTGCCGCCATAACGCCGGGTCCGCCTGCATTGGTGATAATGGTAAGGCCGGGCCCTAAAGGACGGCCCAGTTTTGCCAGGAATTCAGAACAATCCAATAATTCTTCAAATTCATTGACGCGTAAAATCCCCGCCCGGCGAAATGCTACGTCATAGACGGCATCAACTCCTGCCATGGCCCCGGTGTGGGAAGCCGCAGCCCTGGCCCCGGCTTCGGATCTGCCTGATTTCAAAACAATAATGGGTTTTACACGGGAAACCGACCGTGCCGCACTCATGAAATTTCGAATATTGGTCATATTCTCCATATACATGACAATGCTTTTAACAGAACGTATAGAACCCAGATAATCGATCATATCCGCAAAATCAACATCCATCATTGAGCCCAGGCTGACAAAATGGCTGAAACCGATCTTCTCACGCTGGGCAAGGTCTAAGACGGATGTACACACCGCACCACTCTGGGAAAGAAAAGCTATTTTACCTGGCAAAGGAAACAAATGGGCAAAACTTGCGTTCAATTCCTTTGATGTATTGACAATACCCAGGCAATTGGGGCCAACAATACGCAGATTGTATTTTTGTGCTCTTTCCAGGATGGTGGCTTCAATGGCCTGGCCTTTTTCTCCAATCTCCCTGCCGCCGGCAGATATGATAACCGCGCCGGCCAGTCCGGCTTTGCCACAAGACTCAACTACCCTGGGAACAAACCTTATGGGTATTGCAATCACGGCCATGTCTACACTTGATCCGATATCCTGAATGCTCCCAAATGAAGGAAGGCCCATGATACTCTTATGCTTTTTATTCACAGGAAAAATATCACCTTTAAAACCTGTTTTTACAAGATTGTTCATAATTGAAAACCCTACAGAACCTTCTTTTTCACTGGCGCCAATCACTGCTACAGATTTAGGGTTGAATAATCTGTGTAAATTAAGTGTGCTCATATATTATTATTTCCCCTTTTGAATTTGTTTTTATCTCTGACACTGACCACGGGAACCGGAGAATGCCTGAATACCTTTTCAGCCACACTGCCAAACAACACCCGGGAAAGATTTCCCCTGCCCTTATTTGACATTATAACCAGATCTATCTCTTCTGTTTCAATTGTTTTAAGAATGCATTCAAAAGGTATACCTGTATCAATTTTTATGGCCATCCTTGATTTTTCATCAAAAAAATTCTCTTTTATAATGTTCTTTATCTTTCCGTGTCTGTCTTTTTTCAAATCCCTTATATAACTTTCAACATGTATTTCATCCGGAGCGTAGTGACTAACAGTTGCAACCATATTAATATCCCGCTGATTGATAACATTGAAAACAATAATTTCTATACCTGTTCCTTTTGCAAGTTCCACAGCATATGCAAGTGTCATTAACGAATAATCCGAAAAATCAACACAGGCTAAAATTTTTTTTATTTTACTCATGGCAACTCTCCTTAATTTTTATTCTGCTACTGTTAACAAATTATTATAAGTTCCAAAAGGATTCAGGCGGCTCTGATGATTTTCAGGGTCTTCCTGCCAGTTACCGTCAACGATATATTTGTATTCATAACTGCCTGGTGTGAGCATCAATGTTTTTTCCCATACCCCCTGCCCTCCTTTTTTCATGCTATATTTTTTCCCATTCCATTGATTAAAATCTCCTAGTAGAACGACTTCGTTAGCTTGAGGGGCTTGCAATGAAAACTCGATCTTTTTACGCTTATTTTTTTGTTCGGGGTGTTTTTTAATCATTTCAAATCTCCTTTTATAAATAGTTGTACTGATTTTAAAGTATCAATCAATGAAATAAATATTTGAATAGCAATTAACATACCGACACAGCATAAAAGCAGTAATCGCTTAAAATTTGAATGGTAAAATTCCTAAAAGGCAAGTGATGCCTGTAAGAATAATGCCTTAACGTACTTATGGAAAATGAAAGAAATTCTGCAAAAAATAATGGCGGTGTCAATTTTTTTTACAAGGTGTAAAGAGAATTGTTTGTTTGTTTGTTTTTTTTAAATTCCTTCTGTCTGGAAAATAACAGGGAATCTCCCTTGGGGTGCCTTTTTCAATTAACGTAAGCATATGGCATGAATTTTGAACTTCAATCCTTATAATGAAATATTCAGCAAAACAGACAAAAAATAATGGTCCCTCCATGCTTCCGGCCTCACATCTAAACTGGTTGGCTGGGATTGTAACCGGCACCGATATTAAAAATAAAAATTTTAATTGCTGTTTGTCCATTCATCAAATGACGTTCCAAATTATTTATTTTTCTACAAAAAAGAGGACAATCACATGAAAGAGTTAAAAGCAAAAAAAATTGCGCGAAAAATCCTTAGCACTTCAGGTATCCGGATTAACGGGAACAGGCCCTATGATATCCAGGTGCATAACCCCGATTTTTATGAACGGGTCCTGGCAGGAGGTTCCCTTGCTCTGGGAAAAACGTACATGTCTGGCTGGTGGGATTGTGAAGCCCTTGATCAGTTCTTTGAAAAAATTTTGGAAACCCGCTTAGACAGAAAAGTAAAAATAAATCCCGTACTATTCTTCTGGGTTATGCTCAAGGCTAAGATCATAAATGCTCAAAACAGATCAAAAGCATATATAATTGGTAAGCGGCATTATGACATCGGCAATGATCTTTTCTCTATTATGCTGGACAGAGGGCTAAACTATTCTTGCGGTTATTGGGAAACTGCGAAAACACTTGATGAGGCACAGGAAGCCAAGTTGGATCTAATTTGCCGTAAAATAGGGTTGCAGCCGGGCATGAAAGTTTTGGATATCGGGTGCGGCTGGGGTGGTTTTGCAAAATATGCGGCCCAAAAATATAGCGTAAGTGTACATGGCATAACTGTGTCCCGGGAACAGGTGAAGTATGCAGATAAATTCTACCAAGGGCTTGATGTTAAAATCGAGCTAAAGGATTATCGGGATTTGAAAGAAAAATTTGATCGCATTGTTTCAATAGGGATGTTCGAACATGTGGGTTGCAGGAACTACAGGGCTTTTCTGAAAGTTGTCCACCGATGTTTGGAATCGGATGGTCTTTTTTTGTTGCATACAATAGGTGGAAACCGTTCTGTGAATTCAACAGATCCGTGGATTAATAAATATATTTTCCCGAATTCAATGCTGCCGTCAACAAAACAGATCACTTCGGCAGCAGAGGAATTGTTTGTGCTTGAGGATTGGCATAGCTTTGGGCAATATTATGATCAAACCTTGATGGCCTGGTACAACAATTTTACAAAAAACTGGAACAAACTTAAAGCGTCTTATGATGAAAGATTTTACCGTATGTGGATCTATTATCTTCTTTTATGTGCAGGCAGTTTCAGATCAAGAAGGAATCAATTGTGGCAGATTGTTTTTTCAAAAAAAGGGATAAAAGGAGATCCCCGGCATGTCCGTGGTGGCATGGAGTAAGAATACGCCTGGTTTCAGCCACAGACAGCACATCTATAAATTTCCATTCGCAGTTTTCAAGCTGATCAACCCAGATCCGTGCCGGAACCCATCCCCAGATAATGGCGATGGCGGGTCCTACAATAGGCTCGGTTCCGGCAATGGATGTAAAATGATGCCCGAAAATCGCTTCCTTTTTCGTGGGAACATAATCCATACCATCTTCCAATTCAACGGAAGGTACAGTGGCCGTCTGGGATAATTTATAAGTTTTCTGACCGATAAATTTGCCATACAGGTTATACATTATAATATACCATGGTAAATCCAATGAAGTCTTTACAACCTATAAAAAAGGCTGACACTTATTATAAATGCGATCATCAGGAACCACTAACCGTTTATTTTTTTCGGGTCTATTAATTTTCCCTTTTGAATTTGTTTTTATCCCTGATACTGACCACTGGAACCGGAGAATGTCTGAATACTTTTTCAGCCACACTGCCAAATAAAACCCTTGATATATTTCCCCTGCCTTTGTTGCCCATTACAATCAAATCAATATCCTCTGTTTCCACTGCTTTAAGAATCGATTCAAAAGGAACACCTACTTCAATTTTCATGCTCATTCTGAATTTTTCATCGAAAAAATTCTCTTTTATAATGGCTTTCATCTTTTCATACCTGCCTTTTTTCTGTTCCTTGAGATAATCTTCCGCATTAATTGTATCCACAAAATAGCCGGGGAAATAACCACCGACCATCTCAATGCTATTGATATCACTCTGATTGATAACATTGAAAACGACAATTTGCGTCTCTGATCCTTTTGCAAGTTCCACAGCATACTCGAGTGTCATCAACGAATAGTCCGAAAAATCAACACAGGCTAAAATTTTTTTTATTTTATTCATTACAATTCTCCTTTATCTTCTTAAAATATTTTCCGAAATCCCCGTGAAAGGTCAGCCACATAAGTCAGTTCACCTGCTCCATGAAATCTTTCAACCAGGCCGTCAAAACTTGAAGGGTCAATATCAAATGTGTGAAAAAACACTTTTCTGAACCCTTCTTCAATATCATCATAGGATGTCATGATACTGCACAGCCGACCGCCGCTGTTTCTGATCATATCTGTTAAATTTTTTATAATACCGGGCTTGTCCTGCAGATTAAATGCAAAAACCTGCCCCTTGTTTGAGACCCCGGTAAAAGATACAAAACACCGAAAAATATCACTTTTTGTTATGATCCCCTCAATTTTACCACCATTGGAAACCACTGGCATGCCAGATATCCCGTTGCTCAACATGATTCCGGCAGCTTCATCAACTGTATGATCCGCCTGGATGGTGACAACAGGCCTGGACATGATAGATTCAATTGTAACTTTGTCCAGAAGTGACATGATTTCATATTTATCCAGACTCGTGGCATCAGAAGGCATGGCTTTTTTCACATCACCATCTGTCAGGATACCGATAAGTTTTCCATCCTTTAAAACAGGAAGCATGGAAATCACCCGTGTTTTAAATAATTTTATTGCATCATTCAAAAAGTCTTTATTATCTATGGTAATTACAGATTTACTCATCCATTCTTTTATCAGCATTTCTTGCCTCCAGTATTTTAGGTGTCATTAATAACAAGGCTTTTGCCTGATGCCTAGCCTTGCCTAACCTGATGATAGCAAGTGTCGTGCCATTTTATAAAAAATTCATAAGCGTATTGTTCAATAGGTATCTAAAGGCTTTAAAAGTTAATAAAAAATCAACCCCACACGGGAAAATCAAACAATATTCTTTCAACCTGTAAAAAAAACTGACACTCAGTACTAATGAAATCCATCCAGAAAAAAATACCAAAGTCGTCAAACAAAGAGCTGTTACAATTCTCCAAAGTAATTTTTAACACATTTATAATATACCTCTAATATAATGGCATTATTATTGCTCTTACTTTTAACTATGAGTGTTAACCTTAATGACTGAAAGGAAAAATAAAAATGAATCAATTTTCACAAGAAACATGTTATAAACCAGGATATTATGATAAAAAAAGACTGAATGCTGCTGCCTGGACAGATGCATATATCAAAAAATGGAGCAAGGAGAATGCAGACAAAAAACAGGAAAAGGAAAAACCTTTTATCCCTTATAGTATTTGTTTTTCACGGCAAATCGGAGTGGGCGCTTTGGAAATAGCAGATCTTCTTGCTGAAATCATCCATTATCGGGTGGTTGACAGAGAAATTCTGGAACATATGGCACAAGATACCAATCTGGCACAAAAGGCAATTGAATTTTATGATGAACGTTATCCTGGCAAAATGAGCGAATTGTTCTCCATGCTCATAAGTGAAAAAACATTTATAAAAAGTGACTATGCCCGGCAATTGGTAAAAACCGTCATTGCACTGGCCAATACCGAGCCAACAATTTTTGTGGGTCGGGGAACCCATTTAATCCTGCCCCGTAATATAGTTTTGTCTATAAGATTGGTAAGCAGCAAGGGATACCGGATTGATAGACTGGCCAGTATGCTGAACATTGGCAAGTCCGAGGCTGAAACACAATTAAATATCACCGATATTGAACAGCATGCGTTTTTTAAAACTGTTTATAATAAAAAAGCAACCTCCTATGATGAATTTGATATAGTTATTAACAGGGATCATATCAATGAGCCATTCCAGGCAGCCCAAATAATCGCATGTGCATTTGAACAAAAATTTGGATTAAAAATATTAAAATAAGAAATACGATTGATAATAGATACCCATATTTGTATGGAGGAAAAGCAATTAAAGAACCTATCAAAACAAAAATGGGTATCATTCACATTGAAACCAATTTAACTTTGAAACGTCTTCAAGACCTGATATTTGATTCTGATTTTACAAGCCATGCACTATACCGGTCCATCTTTACCAGAAAAGCAACCCTTGAGCGAATTGTGGGAAGAGGGGGGAGTATCACTCTTGCCCTTTTGGATAATAAAACCATCGTAGGATTTGCCGCTCTTGATTACCCCGATACAAATGAGCGTTGGTCAGGCCTAGGTGATAACATCGTGATGGAACTCAAAGCAGTTGAAATATTACGGGAACTTAGAAACAATGGGATTGCACGGCGCCTTCTCGCCCATCTTCTCTCGGATCCTGAATTAGAAAAAAAAATCGTCTATCTCACTGCCTATTCCTGGACATGGGATCTGGATTATTTAGGGTTAAGCGTTCAGTCCTATAGAAATATCCTGATTCATCTTTACGCCAGCTTCGGATTCCTGGAATTTCCCACCAACGAGCCCAATATTTGTCTAAAGCGTGAAAATATTTTTATGGCACGAGTGGGGAAAAATGTTCTTCAAAATAGCCGGGAAGCTTTTAAATGGATGCGTTTCGGGCTCTCATTGTAAGTATTTTTTTTCCCCACTCGCCCTGAATATCAGTAATTACCATTATTTTTTTTGGGTCTATTAATTTCCCCTTTTGAATTTATTTTTATCTCTAACACTGACAACGGGAACCGGAGAATGTCTGAAAACTTTTTCAGCAGCACTGCCAAATAAAACCCTTGATATATTTCCCCTGCCTTTGTTGGCCATTACAATCAAATCAATATCCTCTGTTTCCACTGCTTTAAGAATAGATTCAAAAGGAATACCCACATCAATCTTTATGCTCATTCTGGATTTATCATCGGAAAAATTCTCTTTTATAATGGCTTCCATCTTTTCATGCCTGTCTTTTTTCTGCTCCCTGAGATAACCTTCCGCAGTAATTGTATCCGCAAAATAGCCAGGGAAATAACCACCGGCCATTTCAATCCTATTGATATCATTCTGATTGATAACATTGAAAACGACAATTTGCGTCTCTGATCCTTTTGCAAGTTCCACAGCATACTCGAGTGTCATCAACGAATAGTCCGAAAAATCAACACAGGCTAAAAATTTTTTTATTTTATTCATTACAATTCTCCTTTATCTTATTAAAATATCTTCCGAAATCCCCGTGAAAGGTCAGCCACATAAGTCAGTTCACCTGTTCCATGAAATCTTTCAACCAGGCCGTCAAAACTTGAAGGGTCAATATCAAATGTATGGAAGAACACTTTTCTGAACCCTTCTTCAATATCATCATAGGACGTCATGATACTGCACAGCCGACCGCCGCCATTCCTGATCATATCTGTTAAATTTTTTATAATACCGGGCTTGTCCTGCAAATTAAATGCAAAAACCTGCCCATTGTTTGAGACCCCGGTAAAAGATACAAAACACCGGAAAATATCACTTTTTGTTATGATCCCCTCAATTTTACCATCATTGGAAACCACGGGCATGCCAGATATCCCGTTGCTCAACATGATTCCGGCAGCTTCATCAACTGTAT
>CAYWGN010000031.1:0-31888 GCA_964457495.1 uncultured Desulfobacula sp. | reverse complement strand
TTAAAGACGGATCCGCCATCATCAGATGATATGCTGTGGATGAGCCCATAATGCCGCCGCCGATAATAATAACATCAAAATTTTTTGGTTTCATAATCTCCCTGCTATCTATTGTATTTTCTTTTCGTTTTTTTAAATTTATCGCACTGGAACAATTTCCAGCCAGTAACCGTCCGGGTCATTGATGAAATAGATCCCCATTTCTTTGTTTTCAAAACAGATGCAGTCCATTTTTTTGTGAAGTTTGTATGCCCCATCAAAATCCGATGTTCTAAATGCAATGTGAAACTCTTCATCCCCTAAATCATAGGGCCGGTCCATGGCTTTCAGCCAGGTGAGTTCAATTTTATTCTGGGTTGAGCCATCGCCTAAAAAAACAATAATATAACTTTTGTCTTCAGCTTCGCTTCTTCTAATCTCTTCTAATCCAAGCGCTTTATTATAAAATGTCAAACTCTTGTCAAGATCCAATACATTAATATTGAAATGGTCGATGGTGAATTTCATGGTTATTCCTTTCCTTTGAAGGTTATTTGAGTGGTGTCACACACAAATAATCCCAAACAATAGATGGCGGGTCAAGAAAAAAGCATTTTTACAAGTTTTTTACAACATCTTTACTCCTTGATGACACTTTTTTAAATTAGGCTCTATATAATTAAACCCAATGAAAGACAGATCTTTATATTGCGGTTTAACCAAAAATTTATTAACTCAACTGGGAAGGATCGGAAATGAAATTTTTATTTAAAGTATTTAATTTTCGATCCTAAAGGAGAAAAACCATGACACGCTTAAGATTTTATCAAAACCAAACAATTGTTTCTTTTTTTACAGCATTGATTATTTTTGTCATAATGGCACAAGGTGTTTGGGCAGAAAATGCCCCTTCCAAACTTATTTGCAGGGTAGAAACAGACAGGGCAATCCTGCCCTCTGGAGATTCTCAAAATGTAGTTTTAAAAATAACCCTTGATGCGCCTTTATCCCCGGCTCATGTTAAAAGACCCCTTGTTAACCTTGCCCTGGTCCTGGATCAGTCCGGCTCCATGAACGGTACCAAGATTGAACAGGCAAAGGCGGCTGCCATTGAAGCGTTAACAAGGCTTGGTTTGCAGGATGTTTTTTCCGTTGTGGTTTATAATACCAATGTCCATACCATCGTCCCGGCGCAAAACGCCAGGAATATCCAGGGCATTATTCATACCATTCAACAGATTCGTGCCGGCGGAAGCACAGCGCTTTTCGGTGGTGTAAGCCAGGGGGCTGCCGAGATCAGAAAAAACATTGAAAATAATTATGTTCACCGCATTATTCTTTTGTCTGACGGACTGGCCAATGTGGGACCCAGAATGCCTGCAGATCTTGGACGGCTCGGGGCGGCTTTGATTAAAGAAAATATTTCAGTCACAACAGTGGGAGTGGGTACAGATTATAATGAAGATCTCATGGCACAGCTTGCCCAGAAAAGTGATGGCAATACATATTTTGTCGAGTCGGGATTTGATCTTCCCAGGATTTTTTCAGCAGAACTGGGAGATGTATTAAATGTAGTGGCGAAAAAAGTAAAAGTGATCATAACGCTGCCATACAATGTGCAACCCGTCAATATTATCGGAAGACAAGGCAGAATAAGGGGAAATCAGATAGAACTTTCTATGAACCAGCTTTATGGGGGCCAGGAAAAGTATGCCCTGATTGAAGTCAATATCCCGAAATCAACACCTGGATCAAAAATTATGGTTGCCAGGGCTGACGTAACTTATGAAAATCCTTTCAGTCAAAAACTGGAAACAGCAAGCGGAACTTCATATGCAAGGTTCAGCAATGATCCAAAAAAAGTTACCGATTCAACCAACATCAATGTGGTCAGAGAATATCAATTAAATCTGAATGCCCTGGCCCAGGAAAAAGCCATTGAACTGTCTGATAAGGGAAAGAAAAAAGAGGCAGTGCAAGAGCTTAAACAGTCTGCTGCCAGATTGAAACAAATCGGTTCCCAATATAAGGATAAAGAATTGTTAAAACAGGCAGTTGAACTGGAAGTCCAGGCTGATATGATTGAAGATCAGGGTATGAGCAAGAAAAGTCGTAAATTGTTGAGAACTGAATCTTATCAGAAGAAAAATCAACAGCTTTCACAATAGGTAAAAAACTGGTATTGCTAAGGTATGACAAGCAAAAAATCCATCATTATATTCTGGGCACTGTTTTTAGTGCCCACCCTTATTATAGCAATTATTGCCTTTAAGCTTTTGTCCCACGAGCAAGACCGGATCAGCCAGTCAGCTCTGCTTGCGCTGTCTGAAAGAGCAAAAACCATTTCTGAAACCATCCACCTAACTGTAGAAGCGGTTCAGGATAATTTTACACAGTCTTTACGGGTTCTTGATCAGGATGATCTCAGAGAAAACCTTATTAAATGGGAAGAGACAAATCCTCTGGTGCGCAATGTGTTTGTTTATAAAAAGGATCAGAATCTTGAATATCCGCTCAGGGGACTGGAATCCACCCTTGAGGAAAGGCTTTTTATTGCCCGGTATGATTCGTTGTTTTCAGGGAGAATAAAATTTGATTTTAATGAAGATTCTTTAAGGGATGAATCAAAGATAAATGGTGTGGCAGATTCTTATTCAGGCTTGCGCAGATATGATTCTGCTCCAAAAAAACAGACAGAATCGTTCCGCCAAAAGCTTGTTGCCCTGTCAAGACTGGCACAAAAAGCACCTGCTTTAGAGCAGCAGGCCATTTTTTCAGAGGCAAAAAAGCAACAATTTTTAGAAAAGTCAGGATGGATTCCCTGGTTTAGCGAGAATTATCTGTACATACTGGGCTGGGTGCAGAAATTTGAGAATGGGCCGGTATACGGGGTTGAACTGGAACTGATGACCCTGTTGTCAAGGCTGGTGGTTGATTTTCCAGAATTGTCGGAAAAAGGGGCTGCCCTGGTGCTTATGGATGGAAACGGCAATTTCATGCACCAGTCTGGAAAATGGATGGCAGATCCTGAAGACAAACCCGTGGCTGTTATTTCCATATCAAGTCTGCTACCCCATTGGCAGATTGCTGTCTTTGTCGATGATAAAGGGTTTGGGGCAAGTCGTGGATTTTTATATGTCTCGGTTATTCTGCTGGGGATTTTTATTGCTGCCATTATATCCGGGGGGCTCCTTTTGACACGCCTGACCCTTAAAAACATGAAAGATGCAAGGCAGAAAACCTCATTTGTTTCTTCCGTATCCCATGAACTGAAAACACCTTTGACCAGCATTAGGATGTATGCAGAACTTTTATTGTCAAAGAGAGTTAAAGATGAAAATAAAACTCAAACCTATCTGTCGGTTATTGTTAATGAAAGTGGGCGCCTGACAAGGCTGATCAATAATGTGCTTGATTTTGGAAAGCTTGAACAAGGCAAAAAAACATATCAAAAGACTGGTTTTGATATGGACCGGTTTTTATTACAGATGATTGAAGCCCATAGCATCAGAATAGAGAATCAAGGTCTTGAAATCATCACACAGGTTGAAGAAGGGGAATATCATGCGAAAACAGATAAAGATGCCATAGAACAGGTGGTATTGAACCTGTTGGACAATGCATTAAAATATGCGGGCCAGGGAAAGTTTATCAAATTTATTTTAAAAAAAGAAAAGTCCTTTATTCTTTTAAAAATTTGTGACGATGGGCCGGGCATACCTAAAGCTCAGCAAGAGATGATTTTTGAAAAATTTCACAGGGTGGATAGCTCCTTAACCGCGGAACAGCCGGGCTCAGGGTTAGGATTGAGTATTGCAAGGCAGATTTTAAGGGATCTTGAAGGCGATTTGTCTTTTGATCCTGTGCCTGGAAACGGCAGTTGTTTTACAGCAAGGATAAAACATCATGACTCAGATTAAAGTTCTTGTGGCAGAAGATGATATGAACATCAGGCTAGGGCTTGTGGATACACTTGAAAGCGAAGGTTATCGGGTAAGCCAGGCCAAAGATGGCAAACAGGCCATGCAATTGTTTGAAAATAATTCCTTTGACCTGGTTCTCCTGGATATCATGATGCCAGAAAAAAGCGGATATGATGTCTGCCGGGATATCAGGGCAATCAATGAAGATGTTCCCATCATCATGTTGACAGCCAAAGGTGAGGAGATTGACAAGGTTGTCGGGCTTAAGCTTGGGGCGGATGATTATATGACTAAACCCTTTGGTATTCATGAGCTTCTGGCAAGGATAAGTGCTGTGCTTCGCAGATCAAAAAGGCAAAAAAATAAAGATAAAGAGCTTTTTCAAGAACCGTTCATGTTTGGTGAGTTTGAGGTTAACCCTAAAACCTATAAGCTCTATAAACAGGGCAGGAGCATTGATCTTTCGGAAAGGGAACTCAAGCTGATCTGCCATTTTCATGATTGTCCGGGGGAAGTTTTAAGCCGGGATAAAATTTTGAACGCTATCTGGGGGATTGATTATCTTGGTACCACCCGGACCCTTGATCAGCATATTGCACAGCTTCGAAAAAAAATAGAGGTTGACCCCTCCAACCCCTGTCTTATCACCACTGTTCATGGTGTGGGTTATAGATACGAAGCCTGAACCAATTCCTTGATAAATAAGAAAGCCTATTTGGGGTTTATTAAGCGCCTGAATTGAGACATGTCGATATTAAGACGTTTGATGATTTTTTGAATGGAAGCCCGTTCAAGCCCGCTGGTTCTTGAGGTTTCCGAAATATTTCCCCTGTTATGCTCAAAAAGATTGGTGAGATAATTTTTTGAAAAAATATCCAATACTTCCCTTTTTGCATTTTTGTAAAGGGTATGACCATTTGGGAGAGGCGTTTTATCAAGTTTTCCTTCCACAAGGTTGATCAGGGCAAGATCAATGGTTTTCCCGTTGGAGAAAACCGCCAGACGGCGGACATAGTTTAATAATTCTCGTACATTCCCGGGCCAGGGCTGTCTTGTAAGATAGGCCAGGGCAATGGGATCGATTTCCATGGGCTCCATGCTCATTTCCTGGCAGGTTTTCAGAATAAACTCTCGAACCAGCATGGGGATGTCGTCTTTTCTTTCCCGCAAAGGGGGAACTTTGATGGAAAGTACATTAAGGCGGTAATACAGGTCCTGTCGAAAGCTGTGGTCGAGGATTTTCTGCTCAAGTTCCTGGTTGGTCAGGGCAATGATCCTGACGTCTGATTTTTTTGAGGTGTTGGATCCCACGGGCTTGACCTCTTTGTCCTGCATGAATTTTAAAAGTTTGACCTGGATGGACGGGCTGATATCCCCGATTTCATCGAGGATAAGGGTCCCCTTATCTGCTGCCATGAAAAACCCTTCCCGGTTTTTTTCGGCACCGGTAAACGCCCCTTTCACATGACCAAAGAGCTCGCTTTCCAGAAGTTGGTCAGGGATGGCCGGGCAGTTTAATGCGTGGCAGGATGTCTTTTTTCTTTTTGAAAGATCGTGAATGGCCCTTGCAATATATTCTTTTCCGCTTCCGGATTCGCCGGTGATCAGAACAGTATAATCGGTAACAGCAATTGCGGTGATCTTTTTCTGGAGCTGCTTCATGGTTTCGCTTTCCCATTGAAGGGACTGGTCGGCACTCAAAGTTTTAATAATGTTTTGGAGACGTTGGTTTTCGCTGGCAAGGGTATAATGTTCAATAGCCTTTTCCACCGTGTGGTATAGAGCATCTCTTTCCACAGGCTTGGTAATAAAGTCCCATGCCCCCATTTTAAGGGCCTTGACAGCGGTTTCAATCGTGGCATGTCCTGTAATCATGATCACGCAAAGGTGGGGATTGAGTTCTATCCCCTTTAAGAGCAGATCATGCCCGGATATGCCCGGCATGCGAAGATCGGAAAGCATTACGCCGATTTTGTTTTTTTCTAATACCTTAACCGCACGTTCACCCGACAATTCACCGATGATGTCGATCTTTGTAAATTTATTTTTGAGAAGCCTGATGATGCCGTTGAGAAAATCATTGTCATCATCAACAACCAGTATGGTAAAGTTTTTCATTTTATATCCCCATTTAGTTGTTTTCCGGTCTGTCCACGGGAAAGAAAATGTTAAAAATGGTGGTATCATCACTTTCAACTTCGATCCGTCCGCCAAGTTCGTTGATAAATCCGTATACAACGGAAAGTCCTAAACCGGTTCCTTTCCCCACATCTTTTGTGGTGTAAAACGGGTCAAATATCTGGGACATTACATGATCCGGGATGCCCGGTCCATTGTCTTCAATGCAAAGCAGAACATGATCCTTTTTTGCCAGTTGAGTGGAAATAGTGATTTTCCCGCCGGATTCCTGCAGGACGTCAAAGGCATTGAGCCAGAGATTTGTCAGGATCTGTTCTAAAATGACGGCATCACATTTGATGTCAGGAAGGTTATCTTTCAGATAGGAAGTCACAGATATTTCCTTTGATGCGGCCTGGGTCTTAAAAACTTCAAGGGCATTGGTGATCACTTTATTGATACTGCAAATTCCTGAAATCACCTGTTTGGGCCTTGAAAGATTGAGCAGCGCCTGGACAATGGCCTGGGCTTTGCGGGTATGTTTTACGATGACATCAATGTCGCTTAAGATTGCAGGATCTTTCACCACATCTTTCACAAGATCGGTATAACACTGGATTACTCCCAGGGGATTGTTGATCTCATGGGCAATTCCGGCAGCCATTTTCCCAATGGAACTTAAGCGTTCTGTCTGCTGCATCTGTTCCATCATCTGTTTTTCCATGGTGATATTCCGGGCATACAGTATAATCCGAAGGTCAGACTGGTCCCTTCTTGGCAGGGGATAGAGATCAATACTGAAATATCTTTCATTCGGCGTTTTTATTTCCTTGCTCATAGGCTCTTCTTTGTCGATCACCTGTTGGAGGATATTGCATTTTTCATGGGAAGCATTCTCCAGACAGAGGAATTTTTCAAGCTCCTTTTGCTGGTTCTCTCGTTTCTTTTTTTTGA
Organism: uncultured Desulfobacula sp.; assembly: GCA_964457495.1. Taxonomy (GTDB): domain Bacteria; phylum Desulfobacterota; class Desulfobacteria; order Desulfobacterales; family Desulfobacteraceae; genus Desulfobacula. The sequence continues at coordinate 24,914 of CAYWGN010000031.1, read as the reverse complement.
GAATGCTTTTGCTCCCCTTGTTTGCGATGATGATATGGCAGTCGGAATCAATCAGCAGAAGGGGATCTGAAATACCTTCAATAATAGATTGAAGCATGTCGTTTTGAAATCGAATATTTGAAAATGCCTTGATATTTTCAATAAGAATTCCTACCTGCTGGCCCAGGGCCAGGAGTATGGCCGGGTCCAGATCATCCTGTAAAGGCATTTTTGACCAGGAGATGCACAGAATTCCCCAGTGACTCTCAGAAGATTTTATGGGGATATATAATTGGCTTTCCAGGATCATGATTTCGTCTTTCCATAAGAGTTCCTTGATATCAGCATCCAGGGTTGAAATCTTCTTTTCTGGTTTCCAGGAATAGGAATTTTCCGAAACCACCGTGCAGTGGTAAATCACCTGGTCTGCATCAAAGCGGTTTCCCACGCTTTCAAGGACGCTTGAGATCAGATGCAGGGTATCAATGGAACCCGTGAACCCGGAGAGCAGCTTTACAAAAAGCCGGACATCCCCCAGATGTTTTTTTGCTTTTAATTTGAGTTCCTTTGTCCGGTCTTCCACTTTGAATTCAAGATTCTGGGCATAATCTTCCAGTTCATTCCGGGCATCGGAAAGACAACCTGCCAGTTCATCAACCCCTTCGATAAGCCCTTCAATTTCATCCTTTTGCCCGAGCCTGTCTATAATGCCCTGCTCCTGCTCGCCTGAAAACCGGGTCTTAAAAATCAACGTCAGGTTATGAAGGTTTTTCATGACCAGGCGGTCAAAGAAGAGGCTTATCAGGGCGGCAAAAAATATGATTCCCAGAAAATAGAGACTCAGGTACTGTAGGGTCACTTCTTTTACCGGATTCTGAATCATGTCCAGGGGAAACCCTGCCACCACGATACCGCCAACATCGCCTACTGTGTAATTAAATCCGTTTTTATCTCCGTAAATCTCTTTTAGCTCTTTGGGTGCATCTTTGGGTTCGCCATGGCATTGCATGCAGGAGTCAGTGAATGTCACCGGTCTTGCCACCAGGTGATACTCTTTATCTCCAACCATGGTGTTGTCTTCCCATATTTCCAGGGTCTTGTCCTTGTTGAAAATTGAGATGAGGCTACGTTCAAAAGCATTGGGGGTTGATTCAGGGTTCCTGGGTTTAATGGAAACCCTTCTATAGTGGAAGGCGGATGTGTCATCTCCTTTCAGGCGGCCCATCACCTCCCTTGAGATATAGGAAGAAGACATGGCCTTTAACACAAATCGGTCTTTGGGAAGCATCTTGAACATTTCAGGTCTTAATACGGTTCTTACATAGTTCTGTACTGCACTAGACTGGGCTAAAAGCATCCTGGAACGCTGGCTGATCTCCGATTTCATGATATGGTTCAAGTGAAAGTATATGATAATGCTGATACAGATACCCAGGGCCACAGCAAACAGCAAAAGCCCTGTGATGAATTTGAATCTCAGGCTGAATGTTGGCAAATGCATTTCTTGTCCTCCATTTGATGTCCTGAATATTAAAATAGAGAATCTCTTAGTAAATTGCAAGATATCTCGTTGAAATCGGATACTTTAGCATACACAGGTGTAAACTAAAGTTTTCAATTTGAGAAACAGGAGTTTTCTAATAGGCTTTACTATCAAGGCTTTTGAAAAATGAAAGCGCATGGCACGAGCTTTGCTATACAATTTGGCAAACAAAAGATTTTTTATAACGCATAAGGTATTTTTATAAACCATAAAAAAAGAGAGGTTCATTATGGCAGAAGGTAGTGGAATCGTTGTTGACCAAGGTAAGTGGGAATGGTCGGAAATGTGGAAAAAAGAAGATTGGTGGGCGATCTGGATTGGTTTTTTTCTCCTTATTGCTGCCATGTTTGTTTATTTTCCCCATTCTGGAGAAATGAAGGAAATTATTAATAAGGCTGAAGCAAAATATGGTCAGGCTGCAGACCGGACAAGTGCTATTAAAACAATAGCATGGCACAAATTGTCCGACGCCAAGAAAAAAGCTGAAGCCAGAAAGATTTCAGTGGGTAAATGGTTGAAAAGCTTTACCGGTAAAACACATGGGTGGAAAGACAATCCCATGGATGCTTTTTTCATGAGCAAGGAGAAAGCAGATGCCAAGGCTGACAAAGCAAAAGCAAAATATGTAAAGAAAAAAGCATCTGAAGATCTTGCTTTTGCAACTGCCCTTGCTGCAGAAAAGATTGCAGAAGCAGCGGGTTTTAAGGATGTGGCGTTCAATTCTTCCGCCTCGACTGCCATTGACAAATGGCGTGATGCAAAGCTTGCGGCCAGTGCAGCTAAAAAGAAAACCAGTGTGAAACCCTATAACCAGATTGGCAAACTCATTGGCCTGGGGGTGTTTTTCTGTATTCTTTTTGGTATCCCCTTAAGCATCATGGGAGTACCGTTTAAGAAATTTGCCCTGGGCTTTGTCTTTGTCTATGCTGTGACTGTTTTAGCATGGTTCTTCAGTAACCAGGCAACCATGAAACATTATGGAATCGGATATGCATTCTGGGCTATTTTCATTGGCATGCTGATTTCTAATACTGTTGGAACCCCGAAATGGGCACTGCCTGCCGTGCAGACCGAATATTACATTAAGACGGGTCTGGTGCTTTTGGGAGCGAAAATCCTGTTTGAAAAAATCATCACCATTGGTACTGCCGGTATTTTTGTGGCCTGGGTTGTGACCCCAACAGTTTGGTTGGTTACCTATTGGTTTGGCCAGAAAATAATCAGCATGCCTTCTAAACGGTTGAACGCGGTTATCTGTTCTGATATGTCTGTTTGCGGTGTGTCTGCAGCCATTGCAGCGGCTTCTGCCTGCCGGGCGAAAAAAGAAGAACTAACTCTTGCAGTTGGGCTTTCTCTTGTTTTTACAGCTATCATGATGATTGTTATGCCGATCGTTATCAAGGGAACCTTCCCTGTTGACAAACAGATGATCCTGGGTGGTGCATGGATGGGTGGTACCATTGATGCCTCCGGGGCTGTTGCTGCCGCCGGTGCATTTTTGGGTGAAAAAGCCCTTTATGTGGCAGCCACCATTAAAATGATTCAGAATGTTCTCATTGGTGTGATTGCCTTTTTTGTTGCCCTTTATTTTACAACAAAGGTGGAAACCGAAGAGACCGGAACAAAGGTAGGTTTGATGGAAATCTGGTTCAGGTTCCCCAAGTTTGTTCTCGGGTTTATGGCTGCATCCATAGTATTTTCAATGATTTATACAGGCTTTAATTCAGAGCTGGACGGCCTTGGACGTGCCATGATTGACAAGGGTACCATCTCAGGCGGTTCCGATCTTTTCAGGGGATGGTTTTTTTCCATGTCCTTTGTCAGCATCGGGCTTGCAACCAACTTCCGTGAATTGAAGGAACATTTTAAAGGCGGAAAGCCGTTGATTCTCTATGTGTTCGGTCAGTCCTTAAACCTGGTTCTGACACTGCTCATGGCATATATCATGTTCTACGTGGTATTTCCTGAACTGACAGCAACGATTTAAAAGGTTTAACCAGATACTGTGCCCGGTTCATGTTTGTCTTGTTCCGGGTACAGGAACCTGTTACTATCATCCATAAAGGAGAGGTTAAGATGGCCAGCACGGAAGTAATAAATGACTCCAGAGCAAAAGCATGGGTAAAACTTGTCTTTTATTGTTTTCTCATCTGGGTTTTTGGCTGGATAGTGGGGCCTTATATCGAAAACAATATTTCCACATATAAACAGATTGTCCAGATTGTGGAAGAGCGGGATATTGATTCTGCAGCTTATATGTATATGGATTCGGTTGGTTCCTATGATGGCGAATATTATCTGACTGATTCGTTTAAACATTCCAAGCGGGATGATTATGGAATGACCAAAGCATTTTTTGCTGGTATAATCTCCTGTTTTCTTATTCTCGGGTTTGGCTGGCGATTTATCATGAAATAAATCAATAGTATCAAAAGAAATTACTATGGATATGAATAACAAAGAACTCATACTGGCACATGAAAAAAAGTTTGCCGCAATACTATCCAGCCACGTGCTTGTTAAACCCAAACTGAGCGCATGGATGATTTTTATTCCGTTCATCTTCATCTTTTATTTTCAGGATTTTTCTGCTTATAAAAAACAGCGAAAAGAGTTTTTGAGCAATTGGTTTCTCAGCAGGAAAAAGGCCTTGAATGAAGCCGAAGAGGCCATAGACGAAGGCAGAAAGCCAAACACACAACTTCTTGCAGACCAGGCAAATCTGAAAGCCAAAGTGTCGGGCACATATGACAGGTTTTTGAAAGTGATGGCGAATCATTATACTCTTTTGCTAAATGCCAAGGGAGATTCCTATGAGGGCCTTGTCAGATCTGCCTATGGAGGTCGCCAGGGAGAATATATTTTCTTTATCAACCAGTTGGCTGATGCTGAAATTGCATTAAACCAGGCCCTTGTTCCTCAGTTGAGCAAAACATCTGAAGGAGTGAAGACGACCATTAAAAAAATTGAAAAAGGGTCTGAGAAACTGCGACGTTTAGAGGCTGGTAAAATTTTTGAATCTGTAAAATAATCTTTCCCGTCCATGTCAGTATCGCCCAAAAAAAACAAAAAAATTATTTATGAATTATAAGAAGATTCCTTTTTGTAAAAATAGTTGATTAGTCAACTATTTTCAAAATTTTGAAACCCGCATAAATCCTATAAGTATCGTTTCTTACTATTCAATCGGCATGTTTTTTTAATTAAAATTTTATTTTTTACTTGACAATGCAATTAGGCTATCGCTATGTAGTAGCTATGAAATAGATATAATAGCAGGGTTATTTTTAATAAAGGCTTGTCTTATTTTTTAAGGAGAGGATTGTATGTCTTCAAATAAATTCTTAAAGCACGAAGGACCATGGTCAGATGCTAATGATCCTTTGATGTGTTCTGATACGGGTGGCTGGCGAACCAAACGGCCTGTGGTTGACAAAGAGAAATGTATTTTTTGTGGTTTTTGTGCGATTTATTGTCCCATTCAGGTGATGGAGATGGTTGAAAATTCACACTTTTCTCCTGACCTGAGATTTTGTAAAGGGTGTGGGATCTGTGCCAGGGAATGTCCCAAAAATGCAATTTCCATGATGGCGGAGGGAGATTTTCAAAAATGAATACAAAAACACAAGCCAAAACTAAACCAGGCTCACAGATTAAGGTTATAACCGGTAATGCTGCAGCAGCAATCGGAGCAAAACTTGCCCGTCCAGATGTGGTGGCAGCCTATCCCATTACTCCCCAGACAGAAATAATTGAGCAGATTTCTAAATTTCATGCAAATGGGGAAATGGATTGCGAGCTGATTACTGTTGAGGGTGAAAACTCCGCTATGAATGCTGTTACTGCGGCCTCACTTGCCGGCGGCAGGGTGTTTACCGCCTCCTCCTCCTGGGGCCTTGTTTTCATGTATGATGCGATTCTTGCAACAGCCGGTGCCAGAGCACCAGTGGTCATGGTGAACGTCAATCGTGAGACGCCGGGAATTATAGCAGTCTCTTGCGGGCAGCAGGACATGATTTCCACAAGGGATGCCGGATGGATTTTCCTTATTGCCGAGGATTGTCAGGAAGTTCTTGATCTGGTGATCCAGGCTTATCGCCTTGCAGAAGATTATGATATCCAGGTGCCGGTCATGGTTCATTATGACGGGTTCTATCTTTCTTATCTTTCAGAAGGAGTAGACGTACCCTTCCAGGAAGATGTGGACAGATTTTTATCTGTTTTAAATGATCAGCCTGAAAGGACCAAACTTTTACCCGGAGGGAAACTGGGCTGTGGTACCCATGGAATTCTTGGAGGGTATCTTGAGCTTCGGCACAAACATGTGTCTGCCATGGAGAGATCTAAAGCCAAGTTTGAAGAGATCGATAAAGAATTTCAAGAGATTTTTGGCCGCAGCTATGGAGGTCAGATTGAAGAATATAGAATGGATGATGCAGATGTGGTTCTGGTTGGTTCCGGGTCCATGTGCGGCACCATTAAAGCAGTTATTGATGAAAAAAGAGAAGCAGGTGTCAAGGTCGGTCTTTTAAAGATAAGAATGTACAGGCCCTTTCCCGGTGAAGTAATGGTTGCGGCTCTCAAGGGCAAAAAAGCCATTGGTGTGGTGGACAGAAGCCTTTGTTTCGGATTTAAGGGCGGTCCCATTTATACAGAGTTAAAAGCCTTTGAAACACAACTTGGCGGTTCAAAAATGATAAGTTTCATTGATGGAATTGCAAATACAGACATCACCAAAACCAATATCGAGCAGATGATTGATGCAACCTGCGATCTTGCTGCGGGCAAAGACGTTCGTGAAGTCACATGGGTTTGCTATCCTGAAGCCCAGGAATCTGATTCCGAAAAAATGGGAGGGCTTTAACATGACAGAAAAAAAGAAAGGCAAACTGACAAAAGTTCTGGATTACCTCAAGCATGAGGATCCTTTTTCAAAGGGCGTGGCATTCTGCCCAGGTTGCGGTCTTGAACTCTTATTGCGATTTATTCCACAGGTGCTGGGTAATGATATTGTCATTACAGGTACCCCATCCTGCTCTGCTCCTGTACTCCTTGGGCAGAACAATCAGTCCTGGCATACACTTTCGTATTTTGGAACCCTTATGACGGGAGCTGCGGCAAATGCCACAGGCCTTGCCAGATATTACAAGAAAAAAGGGATTAAGAATACAGTGGTCTGTTTCAATGGGGATGGAACAGCAGCTGATATCGGATTTGGCAACCTGGCCGGTGCTGCAGAAAGAAACGAACCCTTTATCTATATCTGTTATGACAATGAAGGATATATGAATACAGGTATTCAGAAGAGCGCTACCACACCCTTTGGAGCGAGCACGACGACCACGCCTTTTGGGTCAGCTTCCAAAGGAAAGAATTTAAGAAGAATGAACCTGGGTCTGAAAATGGCCATGCACAAGATCCCCTATGCAGCCACGGCAACATTGAGTGACCTTGAGGATCTTGCCAAAAAACTGTTAAAGGCAAAAGAAGCCAAAGAAAGAGGCTTTGCCTTTCTCCATGTTTTTGCTCCCTGCACAACTGGATGGGGTTATGCCCCGGAAAATACCATTGAAGTCTGTCGAAGGGCTGTAAAAACAAATTATTTTCCGCTCTGGGAAGCCGTGAACGGCAAAATCAGGATGACTAAAACCGTTAAAAAACCCAAGCCTGTATCAACCTATACTGAGTTAATAAAAAAATTCGCTCATTTGAATGAAGCAGATCTTCAGATCCTTCAGGATGATATTGATTACGAATACTGCATGTTGGGCGGGTTGAGTGTACTGGAAGCAGAATGTCAGCTTCCGGTATCTTCAGAAGATTAAAGGAGGATGCGATAATGAGTGAAGTCAGATTTCATGGCAGGGGGGGGCAGGGGGTTGTCACGACGTCCAAAATTCTTGCCAATGCTTTTGCCAGAACAGGACAATTCGGTGCCAGTTTTCCCATGTTCGGGTTTGAAAGAAGAGGTGCTCCTGTTACTGCTTTTGGCAGATTTTCAGATAAACCTGTCCGGGAAAAAACACAGATTTATAATCCAGATATCATAGTGGTACTTGATCCCAGTCAGAGAAACTCGGATGCAGTATTTCAGGGATTATTGCCCGGCGGCATGATGCTGTTGAATGATTCAGATAATACGATAAATGTCTCCCATGAAAATCTTAAAAAGTTGGGAATTATTGATGCCAATAAAATTGCCGTGGAAGAAATTGGTCTGTCCATACCCAATACCGTGATTGTAGGCGCATTTGCCAGGATGTCAGGGTTGCTGGATATTGAACCATGTTGTGATGCTTTGCAGGATTATTTTTCAGGCAAAAAGCTTTCAGCAAATATTGTCTGCGCAAAAAGAGGGTTTGAAGAAGTGGAATTGTTTGATTTGTAACCAGATGTGAGATGTGAAAACCGTAACCGATGGTTTGTCTCTTGCCGATCAAAATTCGTGTTTCACAAGTTTTATAAAATTATTAGTAAAGGAGCTGCTATGCCAAGATGGGGAATGGTAATCGACGTAAAAAGGTGTATAGCTTGCTGGGGCTGCACCATTGCATGTAAAGAGGAACATTTTCTTCCTCCAAGGGTATTTTTTAACAGAGTACTTATCGGAGAATCCGGGAAATTTCCATCATCCAGTAAGTTGATCTATCCGGTTCTTTGTAATCATTGCACTGATGCGGCCTGCGTAGAAGCATGTCCCACTGGTGCAACTTATATCAGGGAAGATGGTATTGTGGTGGTCGATGATGATAAATGTGTCGGCTGCAGGGCTTGTCTTGTCAGTTGCCCATATCAGCAGAGAACCTATTATGATCAGAAAGTAAAAGATCGGGAGTATTTTCCAGGACAGGGTAAAACCGAGTACGAACTGCTCGGGGAAAAGCTTTATCCATTTAAAGTGGGAACGGTTATTAAATGCAATTTCTGTGCGGAAAGGATTGATGATGGCCTTAAAAAAGGTCTTATCCCTGGCAAGGATGAAGAAGCCACGCCAGCATGCGTAAATGCCTGTCCCGTCGGCGCAAGAATTTTTGGTGATCTTAGTGATCCCGACAGTGAAATCAGTCGTCTGATCATGGAGAAAAAGGGCAAGCAGCTCCGGAAAGAATTCGGTACTGAACCGGCAGTCTATTATATTGATTAATGAACAGGGGGAAATATGACCTATAAAACAGATGAAATTTGGGAAGACAAATGGGTAAATACCACCTGTGGAGTATGTTATTGCGGCTGTGCTGCAAGGGTTCGGGTGGTTAACGGTATGCCGGTTAAAATTGAAGGTATTTCAGAAAGTACCATGGGGGGTACAGGAGCCGGTCTTTGCGGTAAGGGAATCGCAGGACTGATGTATTACCATGATCCCAATCGGATTAAAAAACCATTGAGACGTACCAATCCTGAAAAAGGTTTTGGTGTTGATCCCAAGTGGAAAGAAATTGAATGGGATGAGGCTCTTGAAGAGATTGCCACCCGCATGAAGAAGATCATGGAAGACAACCCTAACAAGATCCTCTTTACAAACCAGACCATGCGTGCAAGTGATGGTCCTCATAACCATCTTTATTTTTATGCAAAGGCTTTTGGCATACCAAACAATGGTAACTTTATCATTGGCGGTGGCAGTCTGCACTGCGGTAATGCGGCTCACATGCTTGGTGGATTAATCCATGGTGCATGGTCAATAGCACCTGACTGGCGATACACAAACTATGTTCTTAAATGGGGTTCCAGTAAAGGAACCGGTTCCGGACATTCAGCCTTGATCAATGCAAGACTTAGAGCCGATGGTGTGAGGCGCGGAATAAAAGAAATCGTTTTTGATCCAATGGGTAATTTTGCAGGTGGCAAGGCTACTCAATGGGTTCCTATTCTTCCTGGAACTGACACTGCAGTGGGACTTGCCATCGCCAACTACATCCTCAATATCAGGGGAGAAATTGATGAACTTTATCTTAGAGCAAAGACAAACTTTGTTTATCTGATCCGGGAAGATGGTACTTTTATCCGTGATAAAGAAACTGACAAGCCGCTTGTTTTTGATGAAAAAGCAAAACAGATAAAAGTCTTTGATGATGAATCCATAGCGTTTGAAGATTTTTCCCTTGAAGGTGACTACGAATATAATGGCGAAAAATGCCGACCTTGCTTTATGGCATTAAAAGAACATTTAAAACAATTCACCCCGGAATGGGCATCTAAAATAAGTACAGTTTCTGTAGCAACCATTCTTGAAGTGGCAAAGGGTTGGGTGGATAACGCTCAAATTGGATCCACCATTACAATAGAAGGACAAACTTTTCCTTTCCGGCCAGTATCCTCTGTAACCTTCCGTGGTGCCCAGGGACATTCAAATGGTATACATCAGGTGGCGGCAATAGATCTTATCAGTCAGCTTGTTGGTGCTGAAGATGTACCGGGTGGTACAATGGGTTGGCCATCTATTAGACGTAGATACCCGGGTGGCCAATACGAACGTATGCCTAAAGTAGGTAAAGACGGCGTTATTGTTCCTTCCGTATTTTATTCACATGATCCATGGCCTGTCCATGTACCAAGCTATCCATGCACCAATTCAGGATGTGTTGAATTCTGGTCACATTCCACTCTTTCCCATATACCCTATGTTAAAGAAAAAGATTATATTCAGGAAAAATTCGGTGTTGAAAAAGTCCAGCCCGAGATGATTTTTGGAATCGCAGTAAATTTTCTGATCAGTAATTCTGACTGGGAAGTTGCCCTGGAAAATTTTAAAGATTGTTTTGTTGTACTAAGTGATATATGGGTCAATGAAACTGACCAGGCCATCGGTGATATAATCCTTCCTGATACCTCTTATCTTGAAAAAGATACCTGGTCTTCTGAAATTGATAGTTTTTTCTTCAATGGAAGTCCATCCTATGAAGACTGGTATGTTCATTTGCAAAACCCTGTTGCAAAACCCATTGGTGAATCACGAGATTTTATGGACGTTTATCTGGATGTTGCAAATCGTGTTGGTGTTCTTGACAAATATCACGAACTCCTTAACGATTATTACAGTATTACCGATGAAAAGCTTACGCTTAAACCTGGCGAAGTCCTAAACTGGAAGGAAATTGGCGAAAGAGTCCTGACATGGGTTTATGGGGATGATAAAGAAAAAATCCAGGAACAAGGATTTGCAACCTGGCATAAACCCATTGAAGATGTCTATTGGAGATGGAAAATGCCTACCAGATGCCCGGTTTATATGGAATTTTTAATCCATGACAGAAGAGCTGCTGAAAAAATCATGAAAGATACGGGGTTTGAACTTGAAATGGAAATGGATCAATATGGTCCGTTACCTAACTGGTTCTGGCCAACATCTCACAAAGAACTTGATGATGAATATGATCTTTTAGCTTTTTCTTATCGTGATGTTCTCCACACAAACAACTCAACATTTCAAAATCCTTTGGTTGATGAAGTAAGCCAGATGAGCCCTTATACGTTTACAATTACGTTAAATAAAGGTCTGGCAGATAAAAAAGGGTTCAAAGATGGCGATATTATCTGGATGGAAAATAAATATGGAACCAAGGAAAAGGGTCTTGTAAAAACAATGGAAGCGCAGCATCCAAAAGTTCTCGGCGTTTGTGGACAAGGTGGCTTATGGGCAGACAAAAGACCTATTGCCAAGGGTAAGGGAAGTAATTTCTGCAAGCTGCTTCCATCGTACTTAAGACACTATGATCCCATCACCGGAAATATTGAAACTTCTGTTGCTGTTAAAATTTACAAAGGCTAAAAGGAGGATTGAACAATTATGAAACAAAGAAATGATCTTGAAAAAATTATGTTCCATCCTACTGGCAGCAACTTAAAGCCATATGAATGGATGATGCGGCCCACCCGTCAGCAAGAATGGATTGATGATAAAGGCATTTTTCTCTGGCTGGCCTTTTTTTTCTCAGAAATCGGCGCTGGCCTTTATTTCATATCCCTTTTTTATGAATATAAAGCAGGGCTTATTCTTGGCTGGTTGATTGCCCTGTTCCTTGGCGGTATTATTCATGTCCTCTATCTGGGCAATCCCTTGAGGGCCTGGCGAATGCTCATGAAACCCAATACGTCTGAGCTGTCCCGGGGTATCTGGATCATTGGGGTTTTTGCGGCCCTGGGGTTTCTGCAGATGGTGACAACGGGTAGCTTTAATGTGGTATTTAATACTATTATGGGAATTTTATGTCTTTTGATTATTTCCCATGGATTTGCCACCATGAATGTTATCCGAGCGCTTCCTGCCTGGAGTTCAACAATGGTTCTGCCATTGTCAGTTATTTCAGGGGTCTGGATCGGTCATCAGATTATGCAGTTAATGTACGCAGTTTCCGGGCCTGCTGCTCTGGCATCAGGAATGGAAGTCTGGGCAGAGACTTTTTTCTTTGCTTATTTTCTCTGCGTTCTGCTTTATGTCTGGGGAACCTGGCACAGTAATGATATTGGAAAAGAATCCATTAAAATGCAGTTAAGCGGGGATCTTTCAAAGATTTCTATTATCGGTGTGGGCGGACTTGGAATTGTTCTTCCACTTATTCTCACTCTGATCATGTGGGGTGGGGATACCAATAGCTTTTTGATCTTTTTAAGATTGGCCTTTGTAATTGCAGGTGATCTTGCCTTGCGGTACGTTATAATGAAAAGTGCGGTATATAAGCCGCTGATTTAAATGATTGGTTAAATCATAAGGGCAGGCAAGACATTGATTTCTTTCCTGCCCTTTTTTATTTTCAGGACAAATAATTTTCATGTTGAAAATCTTTATAAAAAGATATAATCTAGCTATAAAATAGATAAAAATAAGCTATATCGTAAATAAATACAGGAAGACGTATGTGGATATTTTAGAAGCCCATATAAAGGGATGGGAAAGAAGGGGAATCTATGATGATCCCAGATTGACCCAAATTTTAAAAATGTATGAAGAAATAGGCTTTATAGTCAGGGTCGAGCCATTCATACCAGAGATGGAAGCAGGATGTATTGAATGCATAAAAGAAAATCCAGATAAATATAAAGTGCTTTACACAAAAAAAAATGATTCTGAATAAAAAAATAGATATCAAACATTTTTTGTAAAAATTAGGATATTATATGGCAGATAAAGAAAAAAATATGGAAAAACAATCCATACCTCAGACCAAGGTGAAATTTGAAGTCTATGGTGAGGAAATGATTGAAAAAGAAGTTAAATCCAGTGGTAACAGTGGCAGAATATATCTTCCACCGAACTGGGTCGGGCACACAGTGAAGATCATAAAAGTAGAATAGCAATGGAGGATTCTGTGGAAGACACAGTCAATATAAGAGAAATTATTCTTAATGATGCAGAGGCAATTCAAAATATAAGAAAGGCCATCTCAGAAGACGACGGGGAAGTTAATTTTATAAAAATTATAGAGCAGCAGATATCTGCGGGCGCCGGGGAATTAAGCTTGGTTGCGGAAATTAACGGGGCTGTGGTTGGATATATTATCAGCGCAACCCTATATGTCGGGTTTGGGATTAAAAAAAGTGCCTGGATTATGGCCATTGGTGTTCAGCCGGATTATATGGGAAAGGGCATTGGATTGAAACTCGCCGGAAAAATCTGTGAAGTTTACAAAAATAAAGGGATTAAAAATATATACTCGTCTGTTCTCTGGGATTCCACAGATGTACTTTCTTTTTTCAAAAAACTCGGGTTTGAGAGAAGCGAGTTTATCAACCTTAAAAAGAAATTGTAATCAATGAATGGTGTCAGGCTTTCGCAATAAACGCAACAACGTAAGCCTGACCCCAAATATTTCCCCTGGAGAAAATTTTCTACAGGGGATTTCTAATTTTAAAATGAATTTCCATCTATTAGATCCTATCATATTTCCTTTTTCCTGGATTTTACATACCTCCTAAGCTCATTTTCCAATGATGAATCAATATCAGGTCTTTGATATTGGTCCAGGCGTATGGCTAATGCCTTTGTGGCCTTATCCCGGTAAGACGAGACAGATTGTTTCTGCCAATTGTCAAAGGGAAGTCGGTTGGCCAGTGGCAGGGGAATAAATTGGGTCCGACAATGCTTGAAAGTGGAGGGATGGGTGAGAAATTGGCCGCCTACACCCACCTCTTTGATTATGGAAAGATCAATTTTATCCTTGTTGAACTCTAATGGTTGAAGCGCTTTTAAAATATGCAGGCAAAGCTCCTCATCAGCAAGAAATTTTTCAAAGCTCATGGCCATGTAGGTGCTTAAGATTCCGCAGGCGTGAAGAATAAAAGCGGCATGGGAATCTATGGCTGTTTTCAAGGATAAGGCGGATTGGTAACCAGCCTGATAATTAAGTGAATGTGAGTCTGTTAACGCTCCACTGCCACGACTGGGCAAACCATAAAAATTTGCCATTAAAAGGCCTTCCTTTATGACAATGTTGGATTCCGGGCCTCCATGATAAAGCGCTCCTGTCTGCATATCTAAAGGAGAACCGACAGCCCCGTATATTACGGGTGCGCCAGGGTTTACCAGCTGGCTCAGGCAAATCCCTGCCAGCACGGAAGCGTTCTGGATAACTAGTAGATCAACCGGCATGATTGGGACAGTGGAGCCCATAATACCCCCTCCGGTAATAATAATCGGCTGACCTGCTTTAGAAAAAATCATAATGGATTGAGCCATTTCAGGTGCAAACTGAAGAGGTGCCAAAGCATTTATATTTGCGATCATAACAGGTGCAGAGCAATTGCCGAAAACTATTTTTGCCATTTGCACGGCATCTTTGGCTGCCTGTGCTGTCAAAGGGCTGCCCATAAATGGCTTGGAGCAAAGGAGGATGCTGTTCAATAGCATATCCAGATGATAAGTTTTCGGTGGCAGATTTGAAGGGTCGCCCATCATAAACCCGTTAAAATTAATCACTTCCGATGTATGAACCAATTTGCAAAAGGACTGATAATCATCAATTGTTGCCTTTCTGCGGACCCCGTTGTTTTCCATAATAAAAGGTGCACCATAGCCCGGAGCCAGGGCTGGTGCGTTCTGTCCCCCAAGCCTGAGATCGTATTTTGAGTCCCGGGCCCGGACAATGAACTGGGAAGGAGTGCTATCCAGAGCGGCTTGAATTTGTGTCTCGTTAAAAAAGATTATATTTTGATCGGTTTTAAATCCATGGGATCTAAAGAGTTGGACAGCTTCTTTTGCATAAAAAGCAACGCCTGTGTTCGCAAGTATATCCAGTGAAGCTTCATGAATCAGATCTTGTTTAGTCTTTCCCACGTGTAACTCCCCTTTTTAGCCGCTCCAGTAATTCATCTAAATGCCGGGCAATACATTTGGAAGCATTTTGGGCATCACCCGCAACTATAAACTCCAAAAGTTTTTCATGTTTTGCTAAATCCGACTTGATATTGATTTCAATATGGTCTGCAGTTTTCCACAATGTGTCCCTGGTATTAAAACTTATTTTCTGTATTTTTTCCATAAGATCGATAATAATCTCATTTTTTGTAGCCATACCAATGGATAAATGGAAATCCATGTCATGACGAAGGAATGCATCATAGTCATTGAGTGACCCGTGCATATTTTTTAAAATTGCCTTTATAGTGTTTATATCTTCAATCGTCCTGCGTTCTGATGCCAAAGCTGAAGCATGCATTTCTAAGCCTTTACGGGCTTCAATAATATCGATCAATGCACCTTTTTTTAATGAGAAAAATAAACTAAGTGGCTCAATGGGCCAGGGGTCATTATTTTCAGATAAAAAATTACCCTCTCCTTGTTTGTTGATGATAATGCCAAGTACACTCAAAGCTTTTAATGCTTCCCGCAAAGAAGGCCGACTAACCCCCAGCATACCTGCAAATTCACGCTCACTGGGCAATCGGCTGCCCGGAGTTATCTGGCCTGAATCAATCAGATTTTTTATTTCAATAATAATTTTTTCAGAAAGTGTTTCTTTTTTAATCGTTTTGACTTTCATATTGCCATTCGCCATTTTTTTGTTGCCATTTAAATCCCTTTTTATTCATATTTTTAATATGAATGTCTATTTGGAGCATCGGTTGATATGCAAGTAAAGGAGCCATGATTGACCTTGTATATAAAAATATATTGTAACTATTCAGCTCTTATGCTTGAAACCGCCCTATCCGATGGATATTTGTTTCGATGCTAAACGCTTAACCTCCTGCAAATATCCATCAGACAGGGCTTTGAGAGAACTTCTTTTAACGGGCTAAACAATTACAATATATCTTTTCTATTGACAGGAGGATAACAAGTTTGTATTTAGTCGTCAAGTGGTAATACCTCTTTACTTTTGATTGTTTTTATTTTAACCGGAAAAGAGCGAGATTAAAATAATTTTATTGTAATCCAATCAATATAGTTAAATTAAACCTATTCAAATTAAACCTATTCAAATTAAACATGGTCAAATTAAACATGGTCAAATTAAAAATAGTCCAATTAAACCACAGTTAGGGAGGCTACAATTGTATAAAAGCAAAGAAAAAATCATTGGTTTTCTTGATAATTTTGATCTCGATAAAATACCTGCCTCTATTGTTCTTGAAGCCAAACGAGCAGTTTTAGATACAATAGGATGCATGGTTGCCGGGATTGATACTCCTTTGGGAAAAGGACTGCACAAACTTGCACATCGATTTATCGATAAAAAAGGTGCCACCGTGTTTGGGCTTAAAAACCGGATAACTCCTTTCATGGCAGCCATGTGTAACAGCTATATGGCCAATGCCCATGACGCTGATGATGGGCACCGCAGGTCACGATTACACGCAGGTGGTATTATAATACCAGTCGCCCTGGCAGTTGCCGAAGAAAACAACAACACGGGCAAACAATTTCTTGAAGCCATCATTATAGGATTTGAGCTGGGCTATCGGGCTGGTATGGTAACCACTGCCTGGGAAACATACCATGGGTCTGCCATGGGCAGTACATTCGGAGCAGCAGCCGCAGCCGGAAGGCTTTTAGGGCTTTCATCGGAACAAATTATAAATGCCATGGGTATTGCTGAAATGCAGGCACCAAATTGTATGCTTATGGGTTGGATTGAAGCTAAAAAAATTCCCATGGTAAAAGAGGGCATGGGATGGTCTGCAGCTTCGGGGATAATGTCGGCATACATGGCCCAGTCTGGGATAACCGGAACCCTCACTATTTTTAAAAGTGATGAAAAAATTTGTGAGATAGAAAAACTGGGACACAATTTTGAGATAAGTCACCATTATTTCAAACCCCACCCGGGATGCCGCTGGACTCACGTACCCTTACAAACAATGCAGGCATTGATGGTCAAAAATAAGATAAATTTTGAGGATGTCGGGAAGATAACCATCCGGACTTTGAGCAAAGCTGCAACCCTTGATAACCCAAATCCTTCCACCATGGAAGATGCCCAATACAGTATACCTTTTGTAATAGCGGCAACGCTTGTTGACGGCGAGTTTGGGCCTGATCAGATGACTTTTGAAAAATTGCATGACCCCCAAATTCTGGCAACCGCCAAAAAAGTGCGAGTTGAAGCAGCACCTGAATTTGATAAATTTTTTCCGGAATTGATTAAAAATGAAGTGCAGATTACAAACAAAAAGGGGATTTGCTTTTCTGCACAGAGTCAAAAAGTCAAAGGGGATGAAAATTTCCCGCTCAAAGATGAAGAAATTAAAAATAAGTTTGGCTGGCTTAGCCGCAAACGCCTGGATAAAAGTCAGGCAAAGGCCATTGTTGATGATATATGGTCGCTGGAAGAAAAACCTAATATAACAAAGTTGATAAAATTGTTTACAAGTAAAATGCATAAACCAGGAGATAAAAAATGATCAATACTTCATCCACAGAACATGCCACAAATGTTTTTAAAATGTTTACTGAAGATCAAATCCAGGAAATTTTGTACGCCACATTTGATGTCATGCGTACTGTGGGATTCAAGATTCTTCATGGTGATGCCCGTAAAATGCTTGCAAAGGCAGGTGCCATCGTCAAAGATGAATCTGTAAAAGTTCCCGAGCATATAGTGCGTGAATGTCTTCGTCAGGCACCAAAAGGGTGGACGATTTTTGATCGAGCCGGAAAACGGGCCATGGAAGTAACTGGAAGAAAAAGTTATTTCGGCACTTCCACGGCAGCTCCAAATACAATGGATGCCTATACTGGAAAAGTCAGGGAAACATTATTGGATGATATTGGAAACGGCGCTAAAATAGCTGACGCTTTATCAAATATTGATTTTATCATGCCTTTTGGGTCTTCCCAGGATGTGCCGGGAGAAGCCTGCGATATATTTGAATTCCCGGTTGTGGTTTCCAATACAACAAAACCTATCGTTTTTATCGGTTATTCCGGCAGGGGAGTTGAGCTGGTTTATGAGATGGCAGCAGCCATCGCAGGCGGCCTGGACCGTTTGCAGGAAAGACCTTTTGTCATGGCATATCCTGAGCCTATCGCACCAATGGTATATCCGGATCACGTTATAGACAGACTTTTCGCAGCAGCGGATTTGAAAATGCCTCAAATTCCGGGCGCATCAGTGATGCTGGGGGCAACCGGCCCTATAACTGTTGCAGGAGCAGTTGTTCAAGCACTTTCTGAAAGCTTTATGTGTCTGACTCTTGCCCAGTTGCGCAGCCCGGGATGCCCAGTTGCCCTGTCCACCAACATGGGGATAATGGATATGAGTACCGGCCTTTCAAGCTTTGGCGAACCTACAAAATCACTGGCTACCTGTGCCCACGCACAGGTGGCCCAATATCTCGGGATGCCTACCTGGGGGCTTGCCGGTGCAACAGATTCCAAAGTCATTGATGCCCAGGCCGGTTCCGAAGCAGCATTTCATATTATGGCCCAGGCTATGGGTGGTCTGAATTTGATTCACGATATAGGTTATACAGATTCTGCCATGTGTTGTTCACCCCAGCAGTTAGTTCTTGGAAACGAGCTGGTGGGGATGGTCAAGCACTTTATGAAAGGAATCACAATAAATCGAGCCACCTTGTCCCGGGAAGTCATTGAGGCTGTGGGGCCTGGAGGACAATACCTTGATCAGGAACAGACAATGGAAAATTTTCGTGAACAACTTTGGCATAGCAAACTTATGGATCGTAAACCGCGTAAAAAGTGGGAGGCAGCCGGGTCCAAGGACATGGCCACAAGAGTGGGGGAAAAAGTTGTCGATATATTGGAAACCCATTGCCCCATGCCCCTTGATGGTAAAATTATGGATGAATTGATGCGAATCAGAAAAAATGGGGAAAAAGAATTGATAAAAACTAAATAACAAAGAATAATTTATAAAGGAAAAATTTTTTAAATAATTTTATTTGATACAAGCATAAAATCAAAAGAGAGAGGATAATCATGAGATCCGGCCAAAAATCAGATCAGATTACAGATATCAGAGCCATTGAAATTTTAGACAATCGCGGAAACCCGACAATTCGTTGTTATGTCACCATTGATCACGGGTTTACCGGCACCGCGGATGTGCCCAGCGGTTCATCCACGGGCTCCTTTGAAGCAAAGGAGCTCAGAGATGGTGAAAAACGATATAATGGTATGGGGGTTAAAACCGCCATTGGTCATATTGAAAATATAATTAAACCAGCTTTGATTGGTGTTCATGGTGCAAATCAACGCAATATTGATTATTTACTCAATAAGCTGGATGGAACAAAGGATAAATCAAAACTGGGAGGCAACGCCATTCTTGCTGTTTCTTTGGCCGTGGCAAAAGCCGCTGCAAAATGGTGCCATCTTCCCCTTTATAGATATCTTAACACCAATGCCCATGTCTTGCCCGTGCCCCAGGCATGTCTTATCAATGGAGGACTTCACGCTGGAAATGATCTGGATATCCAGGAATATTGCGTCATGCCCGTTGGTGCGGACAGTTTTGCCCATGCAGTTCAGATCTTAAGTGAAATATTCAAGGAATTGGGGAAAATTTTGCTTAAAACCATGGGGAAAAATGCCACAAACAGCAGTGAAGATGGCGGGTTTGCACCACCCCTTGACAATTCATTTGCAGCAATGGAAATTTTGCAACAGGCCGTGAAAAATTGCGGATATGAAAATGAGGTGGAGTTTGGATTGGATTTAGCGGCCAGTGGTCTTTTAAGTGAGGATGGGGAAACATATGAATTTGAAGGGAAAAGATTAACCTCCCGGGAGATGATTGATTATATCAAAGATCTGGTCAGGCAGTTTCCAAAAATTGTATCCATTGAAGACCCCTTGGATGAAAAGGATTATGAAGGCTGGATCGCAATAACAAAAGAGCTGTCAGATAAAATGATCATTGGTGATGATATTTTTGCCACCAATATTGATCGAATCAAAATGGGTGTGGAAAAGAAAATTGCCAACTCAATCCTGTGCAAGGTGAATCAGATCGGCACTATTACAGAAGCTACTGATGCTGCCATGATGGCAAAAAGCAATAGTTATCCCGTTGTTATGTCGGTTCGTTCCGGTGAAACAGAAGACAGCGTTCTGTCGGATATTAGTTGCGCCCTTAATGCCGGCCTCTTTAAAACAGGAGGTATTCGTGGCAGCGATAGGGGTACCAACTACAATCGCTTTATTGAAATCGAACATGAGCTGGGTCCATTGGCACAATATGCCGGTCATCATTATAAGGGAACCCTGATTTAAAGTCATGATCGTAAATCAGCTTTAAGGGCTCGCTAAAAATTAATTGGCACTTTAGGCGCTCAGATTTAGGTTGGATTTGGCTGATTTGATTGAGCGAGCCCTAAGTTTTTATAGGATTTAATAATAGGTAAGAAAGATGAATAAAATGAAAAGTGTTACCAACTCAATTGTTACTAATCCAGTTATTAAAAACCCAGTTATTAAAAACAGGGAAACC
Source organism: uncultured Desulfobacula sp. (assembly GCA_964457495.1). Classification (GTDB taxonomy): domain Bacteria; phylum Desulfobacterota; class Desulfobacteria; order Desulfobacterales; family Desulfobacteraceae; genus Desulfobacula. Next base: position 4,502 of record CAYWGN010000031.1, on the reverse strand, counting down.
CTGCTCTCCCATGGACTGGTTAAAGCCAGAAAATCCTGTCTGGATATTATTGAATATGCCTTAAATGAAGTAGATCCTTACCATGCAACCCACAAGGCGATTCAGCTGCATGGGGAGACACTTATTGTAGATGGCAGGGAATATGATCTTAATACAATTGATCATATTTATATTATCGGTGCTGGAAAGGCTACGTTCAGACAGGCACAAGCCATGGATGAAATCCTTGGAGATCGCATTGATGAAGGGGTGGTGGTGGTGAAACATGGGCAGGCAAAACCCTTGAATTATATAAAAATCTTGGAATCAGCCCATCCCGTTCCAGACCACAACAGCTTTACTGCCAGCCAGGAAGTTATTAAACTTGCCAAAAAAGCAGGAGAAAAGGATTTAGTTATCTGTCTCATGTCCGGCGGGGTTTCATCCAATTGCTGCGCTCCTGTGGATGGGATATCAGATGCTGATAAAATTGAAATGAATCGTCTGCTGGTTCATTGCGGCGCACAGATAACCGAAATAATGAGTGTGCGAAGGCATCTGTCAAAAATTAAAGGTGGGCGACTGGGCCTGATGATTCAGCCTGCAACCTGTATTACTTTGACGGTTTCCGATGCCATTGGCGACCCCATGGAATGGAATGCCGACTGGACCCATCCTGATTCATCCACATTCCAGGATGCCGTGGATATTCTCCACAGATATGGCCTCTGGGATCAGATTCCTGAACGTGTTCGCGATTATTTTTCCAGGTTTACAAAAGAAAAGGAAACACCAAAATTTTTGGGAAATGGAAAATTTCAATACTGCATGATAGTAAAAACTTCAGATTTGTGGAAGGCTGCAAAAAAGCAATCAAAGAAACTCGGTTTTACTCCTTATTTATTAACCAGCGAAATGAAAGGGGAAAGCCGGGAAGCCGGACGGGTCCTTTCATCCATTGCCAGGGAAGCTGGAAAATCTCGCCAGTTCTTTAAGATCCCATGTGCATTGATCGCAACGGGTGAAACCGGCGTCCGAATCCATGGAGAGCCCAAGGGGAAAGGAGGAGCCAACCAGGAACTGGGTTGCGGAGCATGCCTTGATCTGACAGCAGAAGACAACATTGTTGTGGGAGCCATTGACACGGATGGAACAGATGGACCCACTGATTATGCCGGTGCCTTGACCGATGGTTTTTCCGTGGCCACTGCCAGGAAGATGGGTATTGATTTCCATAAGGAACTCATGGAACATAACACAAGTGAATTGTTAAAAAGTATCAGTGATATTATTTACACTGGACACACGGGATCCAACGTCAATGATCTTGTGGTTATTCTGGTATTATAGGGCCATAAATATGGATGCACCAGACAGGATTTTTTCCAAACAAAATCGCCCTACAATGACTCAAATTGCCCTGGAAAATATTAGAGAAGCAATTGAAAAGGGGGCTTTAAAACCAGGCATGAGGATTATTGAATCCCAGCTTTCAAATGAGATGGGGATGAGTCGATTTTCCATTCGAGAAGCCCTTTGTTATCTGGAAAATGAAGGCCTTATTAAAACTATACCGTTTAAGGGAGTTACCGTTGCCCATATTACCCCTAAGGATATAGAGGATTTGATGAAGGTTCGCTGTGCCCTGGAAGAACTGGCCATTCAACTGGCAATTAAGCAGATGGATTCAGATAAAATAAAAATCCTTTCGTCCCTAATGGACCGCATGGAAAATGCTTTGGATACCAATAGTGAAGAAGAAATTCTTAACGCTGATTTACGCTTTCATCAATCTATTTGTGAATTTTCAGGAAATGGTCGTTTACTGAATGCCTGGATGCCATTGGCAAGTCAGATCAGAGTATGTTTAAAGATGGAGTACCCCTTGTTTCAGACTGCCAGGGAATTTGTCTCCACCCATATCCCTTTACTGGAAGTTATTGTGTCTGGTAATCAGCAAAAAGCGACGGAGTTGGTTCGAGATCATATATATGGTTCCTTGAAACGAATCATACCAGCATATGATAAATAGGGTTAATAATTTTTAAACAACGAAAATGGCAGATTGGTTTGACACAAAATCCAAAATTTTGACATAAAAAAAGGAAAGAAACATGCAGATGGCCAAGTTTCCTAAAATGATCCGCGTAAAGCAGCAGTTTAATAATCAGAGGGTTCCAGACATAACCCGCCAAATTACCCAACAGATAAAAGACCTTTCGTCAAATATGCCTGTTCTACCCGGTCAAACAGTGGCTGTGGCTTGCAGCAGCCGGGGGCTGGCAGATTATCCCAAAATAGTAAAAGCCATTGTTGATAATTTAAAGGAAATGAAACTAAAGCCTTTTCTTGTTCCTGCCATGGGAAGCCATGGTGCAGGCACGGCAGCTGGACAGGAACGGGTACTCTTGCACCTGGGTTTAACTCAAGAAGCTGTGGGGGCAAAGATAATGTCGTCCCTGGATGTTGTTGAACTGGGAAAGACCAAAGAAGGTATCCCTGTTATGGTGGATCGGTTTGCCTATGAAGCAGACCACATTGTGTTGATTAACAGGATCAAAAAACATACGGATTTTATGGGTGAATTTGAAAGCGGACTGATGAAGCTGATGGTCATTGGTCTGGGCAAAATTGCCGGAGCCGGGATCTATCATCAGGCCATGATGAGCTTTGGATCAAGCAATGTAATTGCTGCCGGTGCCCGCCATGTCCTTTCCAAATGCAATATCCTGTTTGGTGTTGCCACCATTGAAAACGGATATGGTGAGGTGGCAGATGTGGGTGTTTTCCCCCCAGAAGAAATAGAACTCAAAGAAAAGGCTTTTTTTAGTCGTTCCATGGAGATTTCACCTAAATTACCCTTTGATGAAGCTGATATTATCTTGATTGATGAAATAGGCAAAGAGATTTCTGGGGCGGGATTTGATACCCGGGTGGTGGGCAGAATTCGACTGCCGGGAACACCGGAGCCTACCAAACCAAGTATCAAGCGCATTATTCTCTCTGATATTACAAAAATATCCGAAGGCAACGCCTGTGGGTTTGGACTGGCCGATATTATCACCCGACGTCTGGCTGACAAAGTGGACCAGGCATCAACGGATACCAATACCATTGTCAGTATGGCCCTGGAGATGGGTAAAACCCCTCTTGTCATGCCCAATGACAAAGAAGCCATGGCTCTTGCCATGCGATGTATTGGATTTGTCCCATCAGATCAAATAAAAATTATTCGGATTAAAAATACCCTTTGCCTTTCAGAGGTTGATCTATCCCAGGCCTATGCCCCTTTAATCAATGATCACTCAAATCTAGAGATAATCCGTCAGGCCAGAGATATGTTATTTGATACTAACGGCTACTTCACTGAATTTTTTAGTATGGATGAGGGCTGTGCTCTCCCCATTGATGTGAAAATATAGGCAAGGATAATCAAGGAGATATGAATGATGACACCCCGACAAAGAGTAATGGCCGTATTAAATCTGGAGATACCTGATAAAGTTCCTTTTGCAGATTGGATTGATCCGGAAATCAGGAAAACCCTGGCAACCCATTTCGGAAACCCGAACATGGATGATGTCCAATTTCACAAACATCTGGGAGCCGATGCTATTTGTTATGCGGAATCCGACTATCTTGCCCCGCAATTTTGTAAAAAACTGATTGATGAAAAAGGCGTTGAGCACCTTCAGTCAGAAGGATTGATAAAAACCCAAAAAGATATGGGCAAGTTCATCCTTCCCGATTTAACTGCTCCTGGCTATTTTGATAAAGCCAAGCAATATATGGATCAATATGGAGATTCAGGACTGGCTATCTTTGGCAGCATGCGTACGGGTATGATGAATACCATTTTTTCCATGGGACTCCTTGAATTTTCAGTGGCATTGTTTGAAAACATTCCATTTATTGAAGAGATGTTGGATCAATATATCGAGTGGAATATCAGAGTTGCAGAAGGCTTAACTGATGCGGGCTTTGATTTTTTGGTGTGCTATGATGATATCGCTTTTAACACGGGCCCTATTATTCCCTTGCCCATTTTCCGGGAAGTCTTTCTGCCGCGTATGAAAAAATTTGGTTCCACCTTGAAACTGCCATGGGTCTATCATTCTTGCGGCAACGTGGGGCGGGCCTTTGATGATATTATGGAATTTGGCATGAATTGTTTCAATCCCTTTCAGCCCGATGTCAACGATATTTTTGAATATAAAGAAAAGTATGGAGACAAAATCTGTATATGGGGAAATATTGATATTGGATACACATTAACCCGCGGAACTGTTGAAGAAACCATTGCTGAAGTAAAAGAAAAGATCAAGCGCTTGGCACCGGGTGGCGGTTATTTAATGGCTACGTCCAACAGCATTACGGATTATTGCAAAGTTGAAAACATATTGGCCATGATGGAAACCAAAGAAAAATATGGGACCTATCCCATTAAGATTGATGAATCATGACCAAAAAAGGATAGCAGATGAAAAAAATCGAAACCATTGAACCGGATATGCTTTCAAAAA
>CAYWGN010000030.1:0-32066 GCA_964457495.1 uncultured Desulfobacula sp. | reverse complement strand
TCCAGGACGCTGAAAAAGAAAAAGAATTTTGAGGGGGAAAGCATGAAAAAAATATTGACCCGTTATGGAGACGGGTCTCCCGTGGAGTTAACGGAAACACAGCTTATGGAAGATATGATTGCCGGCACGGAAGATGCAGCCGACAGGGGTAATATTAATCCTTTGACCCAGGATGAAATGGATCACCTGGCAGATATTTTTAAGTGCCCATACCGGGTGGTTGGTGTGGATCCGGGTTACGAATGTGTGCTGAGTTATGACGGTTCTCCCATAAAAATGCTTCGTGCCAATGTGACATCTGATCGCATCCTGGCCATGCAGATTTATGAGAAATTAATGGGTGCGGATACCCTGGAAATGGGATTTGTGGATTATAGTTATAAACCCATAAAGTCCATCCTCACCTTTGAAGAGCCTTTGATGGAGCAGGCCCTTTTGATGACTACCGCACCCATTATGTATGGGGCTCAGCCCAATCTGGGGCTATACAGCCAGCCGGACGGGCCCTTTCCCAATCCAGCGGAACTCATGCCCAGAGGAAAGATTGCCGAAGCCCAGGAGTCCTACGAAATGGCTGTTGAAGAGGCGGTCAAGGATATGGTTTATGTGGCCTCCAGCATGTATGAATCCGGCGCAGACTGCATTCTTCTGGACACTGTTGGTGCTGCCGGAGATGCCGATGCCCTTGCCGGCCTTAAGACGGCAGAAATATTAAGAGAAAAATACCCTGATATTGGTATAGAGCTTGGCATGGCAGGAGAGTTTGTTCTGGGCATGCACGGAGCACTGGAATACGACGGTGTGCGCCTGGCAGGGCTTTACAATCATCAGATGCTGGAGTTGGCCCAGAAAGCCGGAGTCAATATTTTCGGAACAGTTATGAACACCAATACCACAGAAAGCACTCCCTGGAATCTGGCAAGGGCCATCACCTATACCAAGGCGTGCAGTGACATTACCAAAATTCCGCTCCATGCAAATATTGGAATGGGCGTGGGAGGGGTTACTGTCCATGATCATACCCCCATTGATGTCACATCCCGGGCGTCAAAGGCCATGGTTGAAATCTGTCGCCTTGACGGGCTGTAGGTTGGCGTTGGCGATCCACTTGGAATGGCTATTACCCACGCAGTTGCCTCGGGAATGGGCGGAATGCGAGCAGCCGGAGATCTGGTTGCCCGTATGCAGATATCCCAGGGCATGAGACTTGTGGAAGCTAAAAAATATGTTGCAGATAAATTGGGTGTGGCAGTACGGGATTTGACCGATCCCATCATCATGTCGGAAGTTCGCAATGATTTAGGGCTTGGAACCCTTCATGCCGGCGCAAGGAGCGCCAAGGGCATTGAGGCAAAGCATAACATTGCAGACATCCTGAAAATAGATATTAACTGCGTACGTAATTTTAAAAAAAATACAGCCCCAAGATCCATGTGAGATTCTAATGGTTTTTCCAGGTGGATGGAATAGAGCCTGGAGTAAGCATTACAGCAAACAACCTTCAGGGATGCCGACTGGCGCCCCTAAAGGTTGTTATTAGTTGTCTATGCCGTAGACAACCCGCATTGATTTCTCCATAGTCAGACCCAGACATCAATGCCAGGTTATACTTCTTTCAATACCTTGATGGACATTTTATCAACAAGAGTTTTAGTTTTTTCTCTATATGCAAGCATATGTGGTGCTGTTAAATGTGCCTTTAAATCCTCCAGGCTGTCCCACCTTTCTATTATTGTGACACCATTAATATTCAACTCCTGGGGGGGCAGGCCTGTAGGGACATCAATGGTTGGCACATACTCTATACATCCCTTTTCTTCAAGAACCTTTGGAATATTGGATTTAAAAATCTCAACAAATTCTGACAAATGGCCTTCTTTAATTTGTATTGATGCAATTACGTTTATCATTTCATAATCTCCTTATTTGTAACATTATACTTATATGCGCGCATAGGCATTCTATACGCTATCACCCCTTAAAGGAATCTTTTTTATCCATTTTCCTGTCGCCTTCGCCTGATAACACCCCCATCACTTGATTTAATCAATTCTGCAACCCTGAAAAGTTTTCCCAAATCTTGCCAAGGCCTGTCTCACAGACCTTTACCCTGGCAAGATCTTGAAATATAGCCCTTGCTTCCTGTTTTCCCGGGCACCTTTAATGCTTTTCAGGGAGTGCATCCAGAGAATTTTAAAAAATATTTGCAAACTGCCTGTAAATCTGATAGCAGGTCTAAGGTTTTTATCGGGCCTATTTTATAGACCTTGGATGCCAGGTTCTATAAATAGGCCCATACGCTAAAGGAATATTTTTATGAAGATTGCTGTCCCCTATGGAAAAGAAAGCACCATGGCCGCTGTCATCAATGATGATGTCAAGGTCAGCTTTCTTGAGGCAAATGACGTCACTATCGGCAATGAAGATCAGAACATTAAAGATGCGATCAACACTCCCATTAACAGTAAGCGCTTTAAGGACTTTTTAAAGGATTCAAAAAAGGTCCTGGTCATTGTCAACGATGCCACAAGACCCACTCCCACAAAAAAAGTGCTGGACTTTATCCTTGACGATTTAAAAAAGACTGATTTTAATTTCATTATTGCCACTGGTACCCACAGGGGGCCGTCCCCGGAAGAATATCTCCAGATCTTCGGGTCTTATTATGATCAAATAAAAGACCGCATTATTGTTCATGACGCACGCGTTGAAGCGGACATGGTTTTTCTGGGCACATCCACAAACGGCACACAGATGTATGTCAACAAAGCAGGAGTGGATGCTGATAAAATCATCATCATTTCTTCTGTGGAGCCTCACTATTTTGCCGGGTATACCGGGGGAAGAAAATCCTTTCTGCCGGGCATTGCAGGGTATAAAACCATTGAGCAGAACCATCGCCTGGCGCTTGTCCCTGAGGCAAGGGCTCTGGCCCTTGACGGCAACCCGGTTCATGAAGATATGATGGATGCCATTCAAACTGTTAAAAAGGACATATTTTCCATCATGACTGTCCTGGATAAACACCATAAGGTCTATGCCACCTGCTGCGGTCACATCACTGATTCTTTTTATGCAGCCATTGCCCGGGCGAATGAAGTCTTTGCAGCACCTTTAAAAGAAAAGGCTGACATTGTTGTATCCGTGGTGAAATTTCCACAGGATATAGATTTTTACCAGGCACAGAAGGGCATCGATAATGCAAAGCTTGCTTTGAAAGAACAAGGAATTCTGATTCTTGTGGCAAAATGCAGATGTGGTATCGGCGGAAAGGCTTTTGCCGATCTTTTGGGAGCTAGTGATAGCCCGAAAGCAGCCCTTGAAACCATTGAAAAAGGATATGTGTTAGGGTATCACAAAGCAGCAAAAATGGCTGAAATCGGTCTCTGGGCGAAGATGTGGGCAGTGACCGATGTTGAACCTGATGTGATTTCAAAATTATTTATCAAACCGTTCTTTGATCTTCAGACTGCCCTTGACCAGGCCCTGGAGGAAAAAGGGAAAGGTGCAAGCATCCTGTTTCTGATGGATGGCGGACTGACCGTGCCTTTGGTCAAATAATACTGGTGGGTGCTTTTTTCAAGACTGCTGGAGGTTCCCCTGCCCACGGGAATTTTCATTTAAGGGCCAATTGTTCTTTTACCAGCAATTTGATTCCACCATTTTCAAGAATCTTAAGGACATATCCGGATAAAGGGTCTGTTGTCAAAATTTTATGGCTTGTCTGGTTGAGGACCTTTCCCTGCTTAAAGTCAATTTTAACGGAATCCCCCTTGGAAATAAAGGTTTTGATGGCCGGGCAGACAAGAAGCGGCAGTCCAAGGTTGATGGCATTTCGATAAAAAATGCGGGCAAAGGATTCTGCCAGGATCGCCCCTGTGCCTGCGGCCTTAAGCGTTGTCACTGCCTGTTCCCGGCTGGAGCCACACCCGAAATTAGTCCCTGCGATGATGATGTCACCGGGCTGGAATGTTTTAATAAAATCAGGGTCAGCGCCTTCCATGGCATGCTGCCTGATCTCCTCAATTTCCACAAGCTCCAGATATTGACCGGGAAAGATCTGATCCGTGTCCAGGTTGTCCCCAAACACATGGGCTTGACCCGTGACAATGGTTTTCATGATGGCTCCTTTTCAAGTTTTGCAAGAATGTCTGTTGGATCTGTTATTTTACCGGTTAAGGCTGCTGCTGCCACTGCGGCAGGAGAACCAAGGTAAACAGCTGAACTTGTATGTCCCATTCGGCCTGGAAAATTTCGATTTGTTGATGAGATGCACACCTCCCCTGCAGCCAGGATGCCCTCATGGATCCCCAGGCAGGCTGCACAACCGGGCGTGACAAAACTTGCACCCGCTTTGATAAGGGTTTCCACGTCGCCCTGGGCCAGGGCATCCAGGTAGACCTGCCGGGATGCAGGAACCACTAAAAACCGTGTGCTTTTGTGAACCTTTCGGTCCTTGAGAATTTTGGCCGCAATGGCAATATCTTCGGCTCTTCCGCCTGTACAGCTCCCAAGATAGGCCTGATGAACAGGAATTCCCACAAGCTGTTTAAGGGGGATGACCTTGTCCACACTGTCCGGGACAGCCAGGCAGGGCTCGATGGTGCTTACATCAAATGAAATTTTTTGACTGTACCTGAAATCAGAATCACTTTCAAAGACCTCAAATTCTTTTTTTACCCGGCCTTTGATAAATTCCAGGGTGATATTATCCGGCTTTATATAGGCGGTCTTGGCCCCCATTTCCGTGGTCATATTGCAAAGAGCCATCCGTTCAGAAACAGACAGGGTTTTAAGAACCTCTCCTGTAAATTCAACGGCCTTGTAAATGGCAAAATCCGCACCCACTGATCCTATAATATGCAGGATCATATCCTTGGCATAGACCCCGGGGGCAAGTTGCCCCTTAAGATGAATGCAAATAATTTCAGGAACCCTTAGCCACAGGTGGCCCGTGGCAAGAATCACTGCAAGATCTGTGGCTCCCACACCGGTTCCAAAGGCACCAAAAGCACCATGGGTGGTGGTGTGGGAATCTGTGGCAATGAGTATCATGCCCGGATATACAAGCCCTTCATCCACCATAACCTGGTGACACACGCCAGATCCCACATCAAAAAGAAGGTCAATTTTCTGGTCATGGCAGAATTTTCGCATCAATTTTTGATTTTCAGCCTGCTGGATGCTGGATGCCGGGGCGTAATGATCCAGAATAAAACTTATCCGGTCGGGACTGTGAACCTTTGTTCCCCCCATTTCCTGAAACGAGAAAATTGTCTGGGGATACAGGTCATTAATTTCCGCTAAATCCACCCGGCAATTAACGATTTGCCCTGTGCTCACAATGGGGTTACCCGAGGCCCGGGCAAGGATTTTTTCAATTGCATGCATGGACAGCGCTCCTGATGTTATGGGTATAAATTTCTATTCCAGGTTAAATTTTATGGATAAGAACTTGCTCTTTGTCAAGGCATATTATTGAGCTTAGTCAAGAGAGGTGGAAATCCTGTTTATGAATTTCCTATGAAGGATTTCCACGACAGGCAGTTCCCATGATTCAATCTTAACCTTTTTGTAGCTTTTTTCCTCATTTTCCTGTCGCCTTCGCCTGATAACACCCAGAACCCTTGCATTTAATATGTTCTGGATATGGGGGCGCCATCGTGCCGACCCTTTTTTTGAAAGCAATGCGATAATTTGACCAGTATCATTTAAAATATAAACCCCGTCTTTTTGTTCCATCAATCTGACTTTTGCACCGGTTTCAAGGTCTGACAAATATCTGTGGATTTCATGATTTCCCGGGAAAAGACCGGGATAGTCGAGGTAAATATCTGCCATGCCAAGGGTAGAAATTGTCAAATCATTTGAAAACCCGTTGATACTGGAAGTCATTATAGCTCTTTCATGGATATAGCAATTGTCTTTTAAAGACGGGATATGGGGATTGGACGTATTGTCAACATGACACAGAAAAAGACCTTCTTTTGCCCGGGTCATGCCCACATAAAAAAGCCGTCGTTCCTCTTCTATGTCATTATGTTTCCACCCCCCGTCAAGGATGAAAACAATAGGAAACTCCATCCCCTTTACACTGTGAACTGTTCCCATGAATACTCCGTTCCCGGTTTTGTGCTCCCGTCTTTCTTCTAAGAGTGTTTCAAGGACAAAATCCTTTGCCCGGGCAATGGAGATTTCCATATCATTATTGATCTGACACCAGGATTCAAGGATCTGTTCGATTTGATTTGTCCAGGTATTTTCCCGATCAAACCTGTCCAGGATTTCCTGCTTCAGGTCAAGCGGGCGCCGACTCTTTTTTTTGAACCTGTCCAGGTAGCTTACGAACTCCTGTATTTCCCTTACCCTGAACATGGGGAAGCCGGCACTGTTTTTAATTGAATAGCAAAAATCTATATTTTCTTTTGCCAAAGCCATTCTCACTGCGACAAGGGAAGGGTATGAGATTCCCTGTCGTGAAACAACGGCAATATCTCCCGGCTTTGTTGCAGGATTCCGGTTCAGTATTAGTTTGATGGTTTCAGCAACAAAGACGGCCTGGGATGCAATATCCTCAGTATGAATGAGCTGGACAAGAGCCGCTCTTTCCATGCTTTCAGGCATCTGTTCCCGGACTTTTCTTTTTTGGTTGATGCGGCAGGATTGATCCTTTTTCATCCGGTTTTCATTCAATGCGATAAAGGATGCCGATGCTTGAATAATCGGATATGAGGATCTATAATTTTCCACCATATAAAAGGTTTTGGCATCATAATCCTGTTTAAATTGTTTAATAAATCTTATATTTGCATTTCGAAATCCATAGATGCTCTGGTCATCATCCCCCACTGCCATTATGGAAATTTTTGTCTCGCTGTCCTGTTCAAGTCTGCCTGTCAAAGCTGAAATAAACCCGTACTGCCTTTCGTCAATATCCTGGTATTCATCCACGAGAATATACCGGAATCCGGATAGAAAATATTCCCTTGCCTCTGCAGGGTCAATGCCTGCAAGCTCTTTGTCGCCGGTTAATATATCAATGGCTTCATCAATGATGCTGTCAAAATTCAACCCATCCTCATTAGATCCATAGGGTTTTTCCATAAATGATCTGCCAGTCAGGCGCATGGCAAACCCGTGATAGGTCATTGCCGTGACAAAATTAGCACTTTGTCCTGCAAGTTTTCTGATACGTTTTCGAAGTTCCAGCATGGCCTGATGATTAAAGCACAAGACCAGAATCGAAGAAGGATCAACGGATTTGGCCTTGATGAGCCAGGCGCACCTATGCACAATAGTTTTTGTCTTTCCGGAACCTGGACCTGCAAGAACCAGTATGTTTTTCTCAGGTTCTGTCGCAACAATGGTTTCCTGGATATTGTTTTCAAGGGATTGGATGATCTTTTTATAGGCTTTTTGTGTCATGGCTGTCTGGATGATCTTTTTTTCTCCTGGAAAATACTGGGAGATGAAAACATCATAGGAAGATGAAAAATAGTCACTGACAAAATTCAAAGCCGTCTTTATCTTTGCAAGACCCAGCCGTGCAAATTTTTCCATGACATGAACCTGTACATTCTTCTGATCATAGTGATGGGACAAAGGCTCATAATCACCTTTGGTATACTGACGTTTATGGCTTCCCGGCAGCATGGTAAGGGTCATGGCCTGTCTAAACACCCCAAGACCGTTTTGCAGGGTAATAATTTTTACATCATGGAGATACAATAGACATCTTTCTATCAAAGATCTTACATCACCCTTAAAACCGGAAAGAAAAATATCTGTGCCCATGGCATCCATGACATCCGTGATAAAAAATTCTGCCAGGACCTCGGCCTGTCCAGCCCTTAAGTTAACAGGAAGACAGGAAATAATGGTCTCAAGGATAATCCGGGACGCGCGATGCCGCAAGTCCACCCTTTGCCTGATTTCCTGCCAGGAGAATTTCACATATACCTGAAGCTGATCTATTCCCCTTCTGCCAGTGATCTTCAAACTTTTCCCAAGACCTTCTCCTTTGTCATTGGCAATTGCCCTTAAAATTTTTTCCACGGAATCAGAGTTGATCCTGTCAAACCCGCTGTCTTTAAGACGCTGAGACATAAGGCGAAGATTGAATATATCAGCTCTGTCAGGAGTTAGCCAGGAATCAGGGGCCATGTCTTCCATAATATGAATCATATGTTTTTCAACATCTGAAAAATAGTCAAAACACTTTGGAGAACTTTCTTTCCCCTTTGGCTTTACAAAAGCGGTCATGACCACCCCTTCCCTTACAAGGCCTGCCTTTGCCATGTCAGACAAAAGAGCGATGACATGTCGGGAATCCAGATATTTTTCAGGAAGATCCTTTATCTTTCCTAAATCTGCGCAAATATCATCTGCCGAGAGAACTATGTTGGAATCAGCATTGAACAGGCAATTAAGAATGGTGATAAAAATCGCTTTCATGGTCTTTGAAAGATTGAGTCTCTCCATCTTCAAAACCGCTTCTTCCATATTTTTTACAGCAGGCATGCCTTTGAAAAAAAGTGTCTGGTTATAGGCTCGTTCCACAAACCCCTTTCTTTCAAGCCAGGAAACGCCGATCCTGGCTTTTGAATCATTGTCTCCGGAATCCCTGTATCCGATCAGACGCATGATCTCACCCGGGGTAATGACAATTTCAGGGGTTTTGGCGCCTTTTTTTTTCAATATTCCAAGGATTTTTTTGATGTCCTTTATGGAAAGCTTTGAATATGCATTCAAAGAAAACTGATTCTCTATATCCTCCTGTTCATATAATAGAATGCAGTCAGAGGGTTCCATGTCCCTTCCGGCACGACCTGCCTCCTGGAGGTAATTTTCAAGGGAACCCGGAATATCCGCATGGATGACAAGCCTTATATCCTTTTTGTCAATACCCATGCCAAAGGCATTAGTGGCACAGATCACGGGAATTTTTCCCTCAACAAAATTATCCTGGATATTTCTTTTGTCTGGTTCACTCCTTCCGGCATGAAATGCTTCAGAATGAATTTCTTTTTCATTTAAAAAAAGGCTTAATTCTTCAGTGTGCCTCCGGCTTGAACAATACACAATGGCCCCGCCATTTTTCCCTGTAAGACTCTCCTTTATACAATTGGCTATAACATCATATTTTTCATTCCTGGTTACGGGCCATACCTGGAAATTAAGATTTTCCCGCTGAACACCCCCGATAAAACTTTCAAGATCTATGGAGAGTTTTTCCCTTAAATGGCTTATAATCTCTTCAATGACATCCTTTTTCGCAGTTGCCGTAAACGCACCCACAAGGGCAGGCCTGTTGCAGGATTTGCTGTAACTTGCGATAAACTCTGAAACATGGAGATAATCCGGCCTGAAATCATGCCCCCATTTGGACAGGCAATGGGCCTCGTCAAAAACCCAGCATCCTACATCCCTTGATTTAATCAATTGGGCCACACTGAAATTGCGCAGCTGCTCCGGGGAAATATATAGAATTCCAATATCACCAAGTCTGACTCTATCCATCACGGCCCCACGTTCCGGAAGGGTGAGACTGCCGTTGATGGCTGCAGCTGTTTGCGTGCCCGTGACCCGGTTTAAATTATCCACCTGGTCTTTCATCAATGCCTTAAGCGGAGAAATCACAATGGTCAGCTCTCCCAGGCGATCATACCGGTGAAGGGCAGGAATCTGGTAGCAGATGGATTTCCCGCCACCAGTGGGAAGAATGCCCAGCAACGGGTTCCCCATCAGGCTTGAATCTATGATTTCTTTTTGAAGCATCCTCCCATCGGCAAGGGCTCTGTAGGTATCAAACCCGAAATATTTTTTCAACAGACCTTCTGAATCATTGTGTTCTTTGCAATACCTGCAGGATTCATCGCCGCATGAATACCGAAGTCTTCTGATAATATCTAAAATATCCGGGAATTCATGCTTTACCCAGGGGGGTATGATTGAATTGCCCCCTGAGACCATGATCCAGGAAAGAACATAGGCCAGGATCGGCCTTTTATCAACATGACCTGAAAAGGTTTCCCAAATCTTGCCAAGGCCTGTCTCACAGACCTTTACCCTGGCAAGATCTTGAAATATAGCCTTTGCTTCCTGTTTTCCCGGGATTTTTCCGGTAAGGTTTTGGAACAGGTCGAAATTACCCTTTAAACAGAATCTTTCATTACCAGAACCATTTATTTCAAAGGCAAAGGCATAAAAAGCGATCAGCCCGGGCTCTCTTTGTTTTAATGCAGAGAATGCAGCCACCTGATCTTCAAAAACAGCCCGGGCCAGGTTGACATCGGCAACGGGATCATTTTTGCTGTTTTTAACCAGCTTATAATCTTTAACCAGTTTATGATATGGATTTTCAGGAAAGGCAAGGGGGGATAAAAAAAGGGTGTCAATGACAGGAAGGGTTAAAAAACCTGCTTCAGGGAAAATATCTTTTGCAACGGGCAGATCATGATTGATAATATTGTGACCCAGGATATAATCTGCGCCTTTTGAAAATTGGGACAGATCCCTGAGTGCAGTTTTTATATTTGTTATATTTTTTCTTTCAAAGATTTTATCCTTGAAAACTGCCCCTATATGATAGACATTCTTATTGGGTATGGTTTCAAAATCAATTGATAGAATATTCTTGAGCACCAAGATGAGCCTCTATCCATGTTTGAACATCATTCAATACCTGCTCATGTTCTGGTTCATTAAAGATTTCATGGTAAAGGCCAGAATACATTTTTATGGTTTTATCGGTTGAGCTGACCAAATCATAGAGTAACCGGGCACCGCCCGGATCAACCAATTTGTCAGCACTTCCCTGAGCAATCAGTATCGGCAAGGTTATCTTTGCTGCCTGTTTGGTTATATCCTGCATGGTTTTGATTATTTCTGCGCCAAGCCTTGCAGTGGTTTTCCCAGTATACACCAGAGGATCATTGACGTATGCTTCTACCACGGCCGGGTCTTGGCTTACACCTTCTGAATCCAATTGAACTAGTCCAGCCCTGGGTATTATTATTGAAAGCATCTTTGCTATAAAAATGGTGGCCTGGGAGATATTGTCAGGCACTTTGATACTTGGCGCTGAAAGAACAGCGCCAGCCAATTCATCCTGATGCTTAAGCAGGTATGCTGCACTAATCAATCCACCCATACTGTGCCCGATCAAAAATATTGGTCGTTTAGGATGCCATGCCCGGATCATGTCAAAATAGGTCTTAAGGGTTTTTGTGTAATCCTGGAATCTTTCCACGAACACTCTTTTGCCATCTGACTTTCCATGTCCCATGTGATCAATTCCATAGACAGCATAGCCCGATGGAACCAGGTGGTTGACAAGATTCATATATCGTCCACTGTGCTCGGCCAATCCATGAACAACTAAAAGTATGGCTTTAGGCTCACCTTCAGGTAGCCAATATTGATAATAAATATTGGTATCCCGAACACCTTTGAATCTTTCATCTTGATGTTTCATTTATATCTCCTTGTTTATTCATAATTGCACTAAAGATAGATTCCAATGTGCTTCTATAGCGTTTTTTTATTGAAACCGATCCGCTGATCAGGAAAATCCGTATCCTGGAATGCGGAATGTTCGATATAAAGGTCATTTTTATAATAAAAAGAGCCTATAAACAATAAGACTCCTGCAAGGAATGCAAATATGGGCAGGATTGTCAGGGCCTTATCAAGACCATAATTGTCGGAAAGCTGTCCAATGACAATGGGAGCAAGGCTTGAGCCCAAAAGGTGCTGGATGATAATATTCAGGCTTAAGGAGACAGCACAAAGCCCGGGGTGCACGACATCCTGGGTCACGGCTACGCCGGAGGGAACAAAGGCCACGGCAGTTATGCCGATGAAAAGCAGGACAATATATTGAGCACTCCCCTGTAAAAAAGCAAAGGCGATAAAAAGCAGGATTCCCGTAAGAATGGATGACAGGGCCGGAAACAAAAGTCGGGCATTTTCTCTTTTCTTCGACCACAGATCTGACAGATAACCGCCCAAAGGAGCACCAATGATTGCAAGAACCATGATGGAGCTTGCTTTCATGCTGGCTTTGTCCATGGCAAGATCGTTAAACCGATGAAAATAGGTGGGCAGCCAGGTCAGAAGTGATGTGGTGATAAAAACGTTCAAAGCAAAGGCAAGGTTGTTGCAAACCAGGGTCTTATTATGGGTAAATTGCCTTGCCATATCAATGAATAGCATTTTTGTTTCTTTGCCGGTTTTTTCTTTTTTAGTGAGCTGGATGGTTTTATAATCTTTGACAAAATAAAATATTATGGCAATGATCAGGCCGGGAAGCGCCACAAGCCCGAAGGCATGGCGCCAGCCAAAGTTATGGGCGACAAATCCGCCCAGGCCTATACCTATGGCACTTCCAAGGGGAATGGATGCATTCCACAGCCCAAGTATTCTTGCTCTTTTTTCCTTTGGAAAATTGGCAGAGAGCATGGCTGTTCCGCCAGGCGCATATCCGGCTTCTCCAATACCAATGGCAGTTCTGGCAATCAACAGCTGTAAAAATGTTTTTGTGAAGGCACAGGCTAAAGTGGCCATGCTCCAGAAAGCTGCCATGATGGAAATGCTTTTGGTGCGACTCCAGCGATCAACAAGGATGGAAACAGGAAAAGAAAAAATCAGGATCGACCAGTATACACTGGACATAAGAAGGCCGCACTGGGCATCCGTCAAACCCATATCTTTCTGCAGGTAGGGGAAAAGGGATACAATAATCATGCGATCCATGTAATCAAACATGTAAAGGGCGAACAGCAGCCAGAAAATCGTCCAGGACTGTTTTTTAGTCATTATTTAACCCCTTTTTATAGTGGCCGTGTTTGCGCACAGCTTCAAACATGGCAATGCAGTTCTCAGGATTAACGCCCGGATGCAGGGAGTTTGAAGAACAGATAATCAGGCCGCCGCCCTTTGCACCGTCGGCAATGGCCTGTATGACGGCTTGTTCAACTTCATCCCGTGTGCCATCGGGTAGAAGATCCACACAGTCAATATTGCCCAGAAGACAGATTTTATCACCGCAGTATTCTTTCACTTTTTTTAATTCCATGCCTGCCTGGGGCTCCAGAGGATTGATCCCATCATAACCCGTCTCCATAAGGGTGTCCATAAGGGGCCAGAGGTTGCCGTCAGAGTGCATGACCACTTTTAGACCTTTTTCATGGGCTTTGTCAACGATCTGCCGGTTGTAGGCATTTACAAATATTTTAAAATGCGCAGGAGAGATCAAGGGCATCTTGGTTGATGCAATATCATCTTCGATTACCAGGACATCCAGACCGGCATCCGCCAGCAGGTCAAGCTGGGCAAGATTGAATTCCAGCATCATTTGGGCAATTGCATGGACAAATTCAGGGTTGCTAATCATATTCATCATGAGATTGGTCATGCCGATTAATCGCCAGGAACGGACAAAAATTCCCCGCATGAGCCAGAAACTTGCTTTTTGTCCCTTAAATCTGTCAATGGCAAGATGAAGAAGTCCCAGATCCTCTGCCCCGGGTACTGGGGGCTTGAATGTTTTTAATTCATCAATGGTTTTTATGGGGTGACCGACAGGGACGGGAATGCCGTGTTCCGACAATTTATAGACCACACCAAATCCATCTTTGACATGGAGATCATCCACTCTTGTCTCATGGCCGATTTCAAATGTTGTCATCCCGTCAATGTCAAAATTCTCATGGATCATGAAAAGGGTATCAACAAGCTTGAGTTGATCATTTACATTCATGAGCCTGAAATCCTTCGGTTCAGGAAGACCGTCTGTTAAGTGTTTTCCGATTCCGATAATGGGGGCCTCGTTAATACCGTGGATATACAGGGGCACGCAATCGGGTTCTTTTACTTCAAGGGCAGTGATGATTCGTTGTTTTCCGTTCATGGTTTTGCCTCCATGGTTAGCATAGTCAATGCCTTTCAAACCCAATACCACTTACTCTGGCAGCAAAGTCAGTACATGGGAACTCTCTTTCTTTATTTGCGCATCTGTAAACAACATCTTACGATATTTGCTTTGTATAAACATCTGGGCCTGATCATCATAGAACGGGCTCATAAAATTACCAGAATTACCAGTTGGAAGAATACTCCAAGATTCTTCAGGATTATTACAGTCAATGAGTCTTCTGGTGGAAGGTAAGGAAGAGACCTTATATTCATGATCTCCCATCTTTGATTTAAGCTTGTTAATGGAAGGAAATTCAGCAGGACATGGAAAAGGCCCTACATTAAACAAAAGATTTAGCGGTTTTTTTCTGCCCACTGCATGAACATATTCAATCGTATGAACAGATCCCCATTGCCAGTCCTTTTCATTTGTACCTAATTTTGATACCATTCCTTCAATAGCCTGTTTAAAGCCGTTCAGAACAATAGTATCCCGGGCTTTAGGCTGTATAGAGGGATCTTTTCCTGTAACAGGCGGTTTGTCATTTTTTAAAAACCTTTTTAAAAAACTCCAATAGTCCGTTAGATTCAGATAGGTTCTCAAGTGTTCAGGACCAATATGACTTTCCAAAGTCTCTTTCATTATATGATAAATGGTGAACTCGAAAACAGTTCCTCCAATGGTGCTGGTTTCCATAAATCCATCCCAGGATTTCAACTGTGCAAAAGCCTTAGCCTCGCTTTCTGAAAAAGTCTCTTTTTTAGATTCAAGTATGGAAAGAATCCGCCCTGCTATCTCATGCCCTTCATTGAGCCTGGTATCAGTTTGAACCTCTTTGAGTTCTTCTATACTCCATTTTTCTTTTTTTGACAGCAGTTCATAGATTCTTGCAGCTCTGTCCGAAGGCCTGAAATACCCGGTCACCAACCCTATCGGGTCAATGGGAACATGACTTGGCAAATTATTAGCCGTAATAATCAAACCGCTCTTTGGATTCTCCAATTGAGGATTTTTCTCAAAGGGAAGATACCCCATGAATTCATCCTTACCCGAACTTCCATCATGTATTTTTTTTCCACTTACATGGGTCGGACGTATTGGCAGTCGCCCACCTGCCCACCATGCAATATTGCCTGTGTTGTCAATATAGGAAATACTCAACCCCGGAGCTGCAAGCTTAGATACAGCCTCTCTGAACTCCGGCATATTTGAAGCTTTTCCCATTTCATAAACAACATCTAAAATAGGATTATCAACCTTATGATATACCCAGGAAACGGCCACTGGTTTTCCTTTATATCCCTTTATATAATCACTGATAACAGGGCCGTGGGGTGTAACCCTTATGGTCAGAGGCTCATCAGGTGCCCCTTTAACTTTTATTGTTTCTTTGATAATTTGGGCTTTAATCCACTCGCCTTTGAATTTAACAAGACTTGTATCTTCAGGATGAAAGGTTTCCGCATACAAATCCAGATCATCATTCTCAAACATGGTAATAGCCCAGGCTTTAAATGAATTATGACCCAGCATGGGAAAAGGCATCAATGGCAGATGATAGCCATAATTCTCATACCCTGGGTATTGAACATGGGCTTCATACCAGACACCCGGATTTGCAATGCCGATATGGGGATCATTAGCAAGCAAAGCATGCCCGTTTTTACTTCTGGACGGAGCCATTACCCAGGAATTACTACCTGTAAAAGGAGGGACGATCTCAGCTACCTGGTCTAAAACTGCCTGCAATGAAGAATTAAGACCTGCAAAAGCATTATCAAAAGAACCAGCGCCTTCAATTAAATGAGAAACACCTGCTTGATCACCATTATAATCACCCGCAGGCTCCATAATAGTAGTCATGTTTTCCAGAGTATATTTTGGAAACACCATCCCAAGGTCATCGGTCGTCAGAAAGGATTCAAAAATTGTATAAAGAGAATCCCTTTTAATCCCGTCGGCAAATGAATAAGCCACATATCCCATCATAGCAACAGAATCCAGCCGGGTAAAAGGTCGGGGTTTAAATCCAAGCAGGGTATATTCAACAGGCAGAGAACTTGTACTGACAAAATGGTTCACTCCCTCAAGAAAAGCATCCAGCAATTTTAAAGCTTCAGGATTAATCTTTTCCTTTTGTGCAAGATAAGCTTCACTCCGATGCCTGAGCATCAATGTTCGAAACATCTTATCAACATCTAAAAGACCAGGACCCAGAATTTGAGCAAGCTCACCCCTGGCAACCCTTCGCTGCAATTCCATTTGAAAAAGCCGATCCTGAGCCAGAGTAACTCCAAGGGCAAAATAGGCATCTTTTGCATTACCAGCCTTAATATGGGGTACTCCCCATTTATCACGGGTAATCTGAGTCTTCTCTTTTACCTGGGATGTCACTAAAGATCCGTCAATATCAGGCAACAAACTGGAAAGATAAAGCCACCCACCAGCCACGATAAAAATACTCCCTGCCACAAGAATCAATACAAAATACAATATGAATTTACGAATAAGCTTCATTTGATATCCTTTTACAAAAGTATTCATTTCTCCTGAATTGAGTTCAACATGATAAAAATCAGTTTCTTCATGTCTTTAATCACCCATGTGATTTACCATTGCATCTAAGATGTCAGACCAATAAGCCTTTACGTTTGGTATTGCATGCCCCATTCCCTTGATTATTTTCAATTCTGAATTGGGTATTGCTGCCAAGGTAGCTTTACCCCCTGCCAATGGGATCACTGGATCATCATCTCCATGTATAATAAGTGCTGGGATAGATAATTTTTCAAGGTCTGAAGTCCTATCCTTTTGAGTCATAATAGCAAGATATTGTCTTGCTACACCCTCTGGACAAAAAGATCGGTCATATGATTGGGCTGCCAAGCTTCGATGAAAATCTTCGTCGAATGGAAGGCCAATTCCAGAAATTAATTTGAAATATTTCATTGTATATTCAATGTAGGCATCGCGTTCTTCCGGTGTTGGTGTCAGCATGAATTCCATTACTTCCTGTGTCGGTTGAAATTCTTTCCTGTTTCCCGGACTACTGTATATGGAGGTAAGGCTTAAAATACGATCAGGATTATTTATTGCAAAAGTTTGAGCAATAAAGCCTCCCATGGACATACCGCATATATGGGCTTGTTTAATATCTAAGAAATCAAGAAGCCCGGCTGCATCATTTGCCATATCCTTAATACTATATGGGACCGGAACTTTCTCTCCCATAAAAAGAGCGCCGATTTTTTCCATGGCTTCTTTCAAGCCAACCCTGTTAAATTTTGTTGATAACCCTGAGTCCCTGTTGTCATATCTGATAACATGATATCCTTGACTTGAAAGTTTTTCACAAAATTCTTCTTGCCAGTGGATCAGTTGACAGGCCAAGCCCATAATTAATAATACGGATGGTGAAGATTTGTCTCCAAAAGTTTCATATTCAATTTGAATACCATTAACATTTGCTTGTGGCATGCTTTGTCTCCTTGATTATATTAAATCTTTGGGTTGAAACGCTTATTAATTCGTTTTTTCAATATATTTTTTCGCCTCTTTCCTTGCTGATTCCAATTGGCTGATAAGATCATCAATCTGTTTATCTATTTCAGCCGAGGACGTCAATTCCGGTCCTAAAACAAATCCTTTGGCTTCTTCTGAAGGATGTTGTCACACCAATCTGAACAGCAGCTCTATTATGTATTTTCTCAAGCTTATCTACTTCTAAATATTTCATTAAATATCTTATCCCTCTTCTTTAGGGAAATTGTAATTAAATTCGAATCATCAAAAATAACGGAAAATATGTCAATAAAATTTTTATCGAAATACCAAAAAAATATTATACTGAAGATTTCCCTGCAGGGCCGGGTCAAAAAACACTCTCAAGGAAAGGAACTGATTATCCAATCAGATTAAACTGCAGAAGGCTATTTATATATATACAGGAATACGCAATAATGGTTTACAATGTCGTTCTTGGCTCATATAATTTAATACCAGGTGTCAGAATATTATTCTTTAAATAAATGGAATAGACTTAATGAGATAAAGTAGGCTATATCCGGTAAAAAACAAAAAAGGTGTATCCCATGTGTGCGGAGCAAATGCTTCTGCAAGAGTCATAACTATAGGTATAGTAATAAGAGCACAAATAAATTCTGGATGGGTAAAGGAAGATTGAAATAATAGAATAACAATTATACTTGTAATCAATACACAAGCACTTCCTTCAACAGTTCTTACATATTTTTTTTTTGAAAAAAGAGCATAGGCTTTGTATTTTAGTTTTCCGAATCTAATTCCAACCGGTTCGGCAAGACCGTCACCAATACCATTTATAAGAATTGGAATAAAAATTAGATTATTATAACCCTCTTTGTAAAAAAGGATAATAAACGGGATAATAATAAGATAACCGACAGCTATCTGAGTAGAGAGCCACATAAGAGTATGTGGCCGATCTTCAGGTCTGTCAAAAGAGAGAAACATTCGTCTGATAATATCTATTCTCGATCTCACAGGGTAAATATATATGATAAGACTAACAACACCAACGAAGCACCCGATAGTAATGAATTCAATGGATTTTTCATATGGAATTATTCTATCAAGATATATCGGCAAGAAAAACAGCGCAAAATGATTTATTTTTCTGGTATAATTGACTTTAATATCCTTATGGAAAACAAGGCAGCCTGTACCATAATTTATTGTCCACAACGAGACAAGTTTTATGATAGTATTAATCCAAAAATTGCTAATCATAACCTATTTAGTCCTTTAGCTATTCTCTATTCGTAGAGTTATTACAGTTTTCCTGATCTTGTTAAAAACAATTCAAGTGCGTTTATGGAAACCAAAATTTTCAGGAAAAATCTCAACAATGCATTTTTCATATTGAAGATCTTATACTTCCCCAAAAAAAGTGGACACAGAGTTAAGCCACTTTTGTCAGGTTATACCATTTCTGTTTTTTCAACAGGAATGATTTTGTCGTGAACTATTAATCCATTAGCAAACCTATACAGACTTGTAAATAGGTAAAACTACCTACTTTTGAAGAAAAAATTCTATCCTATAGGAGCGATATTTGATTTGAAAATCTTATTATTCAGATCATCATTCAAATATATGGGAAATCGCCACGATCAAACGATTAAAGCTTTCATTAAACGATATTGGAGACAAAAATTAATGAGGAAGAATAGCTGTTCATGCTATTTTAGGTTCATATATTGAAATCAGAACAGTTGAGTATTTTTTTATAGATATGGAGTGAAGTTGCGACTTATTCACTGGAATATAGGTTTCGGTAGTATCGAACTATCCCTGCGCTGCACCTTCACAATGCCAAAGGAGAATCGATAGATTGATCTATTTGGGCAATCTGCCATAATAACATTTTAGCGGTTTTGCAGCGACTCCCAACAAGCAGTAACCACAGTTGATACAACGTGATGCATCCTGTTCCCCACTGAGGAACTTGGCTACAATATTGGGTTCGATAATGAATGGACGAGACATTGAAACATAATCGGCCTCATTTTTGTTAATAACCTTTTCAATATCCCCAATTCGCCTTATGCCACCGACTACAATCACTGGTATCGTGACATGTTCCTTTATTCGTATGGCTGCTTCCACGTTATAATTGTACAAAGGTCTATATTTTTTGAAAATAAATGGTGCCATAAGTGTTGATATTTTTTTCTTCAATGGATGCATATTTTTAAACCATGGAACCAATTTGAAAGCTGCCTTCATAGGGATTTTTGAGACTCTTACGCAGTTGAATCCATCACCACCACCACAAGACACCTCTATAGCATTACAGCCAGACTTTTGAAGCCTTTGTGCTATTCTAATGCCTTCATCAATTCTCATGCCGTTCTTACATCCGTCAGACGCACTCATTTTAACTAATATTGGATAGTCATCAACTTTCTGTCTCGCTTTTTCCATAATCATTGCGATAATTCGGAATCTATTTTTAGTAGACCCACCCCAACGATCTTTTCTTTTATTAAAATGAGGAGATAAAAATTGGGAAAGCAAGTATCCATGCGCAGCATGAAGCTGTACTCCAGCGAACCCTGCCTGTTTGGCTCGTTCAATGGCTTTGACAAAATTACTGATAATCTGTTCTATCTCATAATCAGACAATTCTCTTGGTTTTGTAGGATAATCTCTGCGTTTGATTGCTGAGGGTGCAACAGCAGCCTCCCCGGTAACTTGTGGAGAGCATGTTCCTCCGCCGTGAGCCAACTGAAGGATTATTGGCGTGCCATAGTCACTAATTTTCAAAATTAGCTCCTTATGCTCGTCTATATACTCATCATTATCAAACATGCACATATTTTTCAGCAATCTTCCATTCTTCTGAATACCAACATATCCTGTTATTATTGCACCAACATTGCTCTTTGCAAGTTTTTCATAGAGACTCAACAACTCTTTTCTGGTATGCCCATCCTCATCCCCCAACCCTTCATGTGTTGCAGATCTTAGAATTCTGTTCTCAAAAACCATGCCAGCTACTGAAGTCTTTTCAAATACGCGATTCATTGTGACACTTTCCTTTTTAGTTAATTTTATCGGCCCTTTTTTGGGGTTCCATTATCGGGTTGTGACAAGGTCCGGGTTTTGTTATAGTTTCTGCCTAAGTTTAAATGAGGATTTCCAAAATGGTAATTTCTGAATATCACTCCATAGTTGTTATGCCGAAGATTGAAAAGCCCTATCCATCTGTTCTGGATTTTTTAACAACTCGATTCCCTTTCATTGACAGGGAAATCTGGGAAGCCAGGATCGATGCAGGAAAGGTCCTGACAGAAAAAGGAGATCCAATATCTCAAGACACACCCTACATACCCTTAAAAAAATTCCATTATTTCAGAGAAATGGAAGCGGAATCCATCATTCCCTTCACGGAAAGAATCCTCTTCTGCAATGAAGAACTGCTTGTGGCCTGTAAACCCCACTTTCTTCCAGTAACGCCCGGGGGACCTTATGTGAACGAGTGTCTGCTTCATCGTTTGAAAAAAAGAACCAATAACAATGATCTTTCGCCAATCAACAGGATCGACCGGGAAACGGCAGGACTTGTTCTGTTTTCAATGAACAAAAAAACCAGGGGCAGGTACCAGGAACTGTTCATGAAAGGGGAGGTTGAAAAAACCTATGATGCAGTGACAAAATATCCCTGCGCCCCGGAGAAAAGAACATGGACCGTGGAAAACAGGATAGTCAAGGGAGACCCGTGGTTCAGGATGAAAATTGCCCCGGGTAAACCCAATGCTGTCTCAAAAATAGTCTTTGTGCGGTCATGGGAAAATAGAGCGCTTTTTCAATTAAGCCCGATAACAGGCAAAAAGCATCAGCTTCGGCTGCATCTCAGCGGATTAGGATTTCCCATCCTAAACGACCGGTATTATCCTGACCTCCTGCCGGAACAAAAAAGGATGTTTGCAGCCCCGCTCCAGCTTCTTGCCAGAAGGATTCGATTCAAAGATCCTTTGTCAGCAAAACAGGTGACCTATGAATCGGAACGTGTATTGCTCGTTGTTTAGCAGCATTGTTTAGCACCAGATTTTTGCTTGACCCGGTATCCGCCATACCAGGGATCTTTTTGTCAGTTTAGAGTGAATGCCATGTATTTGATGGTCAATCCCTTTAACAGGGCCGTGTTCTCAAAAGTGGAAACCATGTCACTGGCACCAATCCCGTTGCAATCGATCCCATGAATATTATCTGACGCTGCGACCACGTGCCCGCCCCATCCTTTGACGGAATCCCTGGTATACTTATAGAGCAGGTCATTGTCAGTTTTTAAATGCACGATACCTTTGGGGACGAGCAAGTGCGCATATAGGTCTAAAAATGGGGCGGCAGACAACCGGGATTTGATTTCCCGATTTTTCAGATGCGGGTCAGGAAAGGTGAGCCAGATGTCGTGTATCGACTGTTCTATAAAGAACTCCTTGATACGCTCAATCTGCGCACGAAGGAAAAGGACATTTTCAAGGCCCTGTTCAAGAGCTTTTTCCGCACCGACACATATTCGATGACTCTTATAGTCGATTCCCACATAAAGTTTGAGAGGATTGGCAGCGGCAAATGCAAGGCTATACTCTCCTTTGCCGCAACCCAGCTCGAGAATCCTTTCCATACCCTTGTAACGTTCCTGGTACCAAGGGTATGTGCAAGATAACCCTGGCTCGCCGAATACGGAAAAAGTCACGTTGGGCAGATGTTTGACACGTTCGTATTTGTGAAGTTTATTCTTTGCCATGATTATAATTTTTGCTTAAGCTCCCTGGCTGGGGCCAAATTCAGGTTCATAGCTGACTATAAACCGGGTTGTCGTGGTGTTACGAATGGCTAAAAAGTGTCTATTGTTTTTGTCAAACGGGCAGATGGGCATGGTGCACGGTTCAAAACCGAAGCGTCGGTAAAATTCGGGATTACCCAGAACAAAGAGGGGGCTTTTTTTAATGGATTCCTGGCGCAGGGCAAACTTAAGCAACTCTGTGCCAACACCCTGGCGTTGAAACTGGGGTGCCACAGCAAAGGGGGCCAGGTGAAGGCCGCAGACCTCGCTGTCATTGTAAGCCTTTGAGAATGCAATATAGGCAATTACCTTGTTGATATGGATGCAGACCCACTCAAGAATGGGGGTGTCATTGCCATGGAATTGTTCCACCAGCCCTGCCTCGTATTTGCTTTTGGGAAAAGCAGAATTTAGCAGGCCTGATACCTTGCTGTGGATTTCTTGGGTAGGTTTTCGTATTTTCATCATCTCCTCCCGGATCGGTCTATATGCTTAATTCAATTTTTTTCTTGTCATGGGAATGAAATATCACATATAATTGAGAACCACAAACTGCCGGAGCAATCATGACATTTCCCCAAATGAAAGGAAAAAGAAATGAATCAGGAAATTATTCAATTGCATGACCATTACATTGAGGAGGGCACGAATCGTCGGGAATTTTTAAAAAAACTGGCAATCCTGACGGGAGGCACTGCTTCTGCCCTGGCCATTTTGCCCATGCTTGATTACAATCATGTCCATGCTGAAACCATATCCAGGGAGGATTCACGTTTAAATACTGATTACCTGGATTATCCCGGTAAAACTGGGAACATCAGGGCGTATTTTGCCAGAAAAAAAACCAAAGGCAAACAACCTGGGGTGATCGTTATCCATGAGAACAGAGGATTAAATCCCCATATTGAAGATATCACCCGGAGAATGGCTCTTGAGGGATTTACAGCATTGGCACCCGATGCATTATCTCCTCTGGGAGGCACTCCCACGGACCCGGATAAAGCCAGAGATCTTATAAAAAAACTTGACAGCAAGCAGACTGTTCAGGATTTTATAGCTGCTGCCCAGTATTTAAAAACCCATTCGAAAACAACGGGTAGAGTCGGCGTTATCGGTTTTTGCTGGGGTGGGGGTATGGCCAACCAATTGGCTGTACAGACACAGGACATTCAGGCTTCAGTCCCCTATTATGGAATGCAGCCTGGGGCAATTGATGTTCCGAAAATAAAATCAGCTCTCCTTCTCCATTATGCCGGTCTTGACGAGCGGATCAACAAAGGTATCCCAGACTACGAAGCCGCCCTGAAATCATCTGCTATTGATTATAAGCTCTACATGTACGAGGGTGCAAATCATGCATTTAACAATGATACAAACCCATCCCGATATAATCCGGAAGCTGCAGATCTGGCCTGGAAACGAACCATTGAATTTCTTTCGGAGAAATTAATAGAATAAATGCTGTACTGATTTATTGTGTCATACAGCACCGTTTGAATTTTTTCCCACTTCCACAGGGACAGGGAGAATTACGTCCTGTTCTTACGGGTTTTTTTTCTTGTTGTTGTATTAGTAAAAGCTTTTGAAGCTGCTCAACAAAGGGAAGACAATGGTTAAAGAAACTTTTGTAGCCACGGCACAGGTGATTGAGTTTTACAGTTGATCCGGATATGTTCTGGATTCTGTCCTTGGGGCATCCCCCATTGCAAAAGGTGAGAACTTCGCAGTATTTACACTGGGATGCCAGATAGCTTTCTTTACTTTTTCCAAACTCTCTCATGGTTTTAAGATTCATTAATTTTCCAAGAGGAGTTGTGTTCAGATTCCCTAATTTAAACTCAGGTCTTACGAAATGATCGCATGGATACACATCTCCATTTATTTCAACCACGGGGATTTCACCACATGTCCTGCGAAAAATACAAAGCGCATGATCCTGCCCCATAGCTTTTGCACTTACTTCTTCAAACATCTGGACTTTGATACGGCCAATATCATGTGCTTTCCATTCATCAAATATGGAGCAGAGAAAAGCGCCGTATTTTTCAGGATCAACGCTATCCATTAGAGAATTAACCACGGGAAGAAAACCGATATAAACAGCACCTATTTTTTTAAAGAAACGATACACATCAAGAGGATGGTCTACATTATGATTATGTACCACACACAGAATATCATAGGGGATCTGGTTTTTCTGCAGGAGCTGTTGCCCGAGCATAACCTGTGAATGGGTTCCCTTTCCTGATTTTGTAGTTCTATATATGTTATGAAGGTGTTCCGGACCGTCCAGGCTCAAGCCCACGGAAAAATTCTCTTTTTTAAAAAAGCTGCACCATGTTTCATCCAGTAATGTTCCATTTGTCTGTATGCCGTTCTGGATCAGAATTCCTGCAGGCTGATACTTTTTTTGAAAATCCACGGCTTTTTTAAAAAAATCAATTCCCAGAAGAATAGGTTCCCCGCCATGCCAGGAAAAGCGAACAACAGGCCCGGGATGTGCTTGAATATGCTGGCAAATATAAGTCTCAAGGATATCATCAGGCATCCTTTGGGCAGAATCAGATACTGCACCTTTGGATGAATAATAACAATAATGACAGGCCATGTTGCATAAATCCCCGATGGGTTTGGCAAATACCTGGAAATCGGTTTTGACCATATTCTTGTCCTTAGGGTTCGCTCAATCGAATCAGCCAAATCCGACCTAAAACTGAGCGCCTAAAGTGCCAATTAATTTTTGAGCGAGCCCTTAGCATTCCACAAACCATAAGCCTGTTATTCAATTTCGAAGAATTCTTTTGTAGTCAACACTTTAGCAAAAGCAGCTTTTAGAGAAGCCATAAATGCAGTTTGAACTTGTGATGCTTTAACAATCCTACCTTCAAATTCTAAATCTCTCGTTGCGCAAGCATCATAAATTGCGTTACAGGTGTAACCTAAATCAAAGGCAGCACGAATAGTTGTATCAATGCACATATGAGTCATTGCACCACAAATAATCAATTCTTTTACTTCTGACCTTTGTAATAAATCATTAAGCTTAGTATCACGAAATGCGTTTGGAAAGTGCTTGACAACCACAGCCTCATTTTCTTTGGGTTTTACAGTCTCATGTATTTCACTGCCTTTAGTATTCGGAAGAAAGAAAGTAGATCCTTCTCCAATGGCAATGTGTTGAATATGAAATATTGGAGCTTTTTTTTCCCTGAAGCTATTCAGCAAATACTGGCAATTTTTTGAGGAGTTTTCCATGCCAGCCAGCTCCATATTGCCGCCTTTGAAATAGTCATTTTGAACATCAATGATAACTAAACCTTTTTTCATTTAAAGCTCCATATATTATCTGGTCTTATAATCATATCTATTTGCTTTTTCTATTAAATTTTTTAAGAATAAACCACAGCAATGCCAGGACAATGCAAAGGCCAAACACCAGTACACCCACTGCTGTCCAGGTTACCCAGGTGCCGTTTCTCACGAGGTTGACAGGGTTTAAGGATGGTTCTGCAATGATCCGGCCCAGTTTTTTGCTGTACGTTGCAGGGAAGTTTGGTATGCCATCATTGTCGGTATCTTCAAAACTGCCTAAATATTCAAAGGGGGCTTTCCATTCCTTGAGTTCCTGAATACCATCCTGGTTCCTGTCCCCATCAATTACAGCCGATGACAAATTTTCAATGGGGGTGCCGTTTTTATCCTTGGGTATAATTTCCAGGATATTATATGTGTAGCCGCCAATGATTTTCAAAAATGTGGAATTGTAAATATCTGCAGTTACCCGGATGAGGGATTTATTTGCCTTGGAAAAATCCAGTGGTTTATAACCGTTTTCCTCATCCCCGGTCCAGATATCCGTAACCCGGTCAAACATGATCCGCTTGGGGTTATAGATCACTTTTGCACCGGAAATCTGTAAAAAGTAATCAGAACCTTTTGCAGGATAGATGCTGGTTAAGATTTCAAAGCCTTTTTTTAGTTCCAATGGGGTGATGTACATTGAAATCAATGGATACCCCAAACTTCCGTCCAGGCCTATACCAAGGGGGACAGACCTGAAAAGGTCGCAGGCCCGAATGCTGTTTGTTTTCCCTTTTAAAAGATTATCCCGGATCACCCCGTTTGAAATAATGGCAACATCGGCAAAGGGGTTAAAACCTTCTGAATATTTCTTTATGACAAAGCGTATGGAATCTGCCAGAAAGTTTCCTAAAGGAGATTCTTCCTCTTTAAGCTTCAGATCAAAATCGCTCTGGGCCACAGTCTTTCTGAAGGATAATCCATGGTCCTTTAAAAAATTCTGGTTAATCTGATATTCATAGGCACCAATGATATCTGAAATTTCAGGATCACCAGGAATACTGTCATCAATGGGTATAACCTGATAATCTGACACCCGGACCTTCTGGTTTTCAAGGGCAAGCTTGATGTGGCCCATCTGTTTGCCATACGCCCAGGCTTGAACAATCAGGGTGTTGTTCACGGTAATCGGGGTTTCCATTTTTGTGTGGGTATGACCGCTGATGATCACATCAATGCCGTCCACCTTTTGTGCCAGGAGCTCATCTTCTGATTTTTCCTTGTTGGTGTTCAAGCCGCTGTGGGACAGGCAGATAATAATATCAGCCTTGCCCTTCAGGGTATCTACCATTTTTTGTGCAGCCACAACAGGATCACTGAATGATACGGGTTTTGAAAAGGGCGCTTTTTCAGCTGCGTCCAGCCCCATGAGTCCGAATATCCCGAATTTGACCCCATCCTTTTCTATAATTGTATAGGGTTTGATAAGCCCTTTTGAAAAGGCCTGTTCAAGGGAATCATCATCAGGGCTTTCTTTACTGAAAACCATATTGGACGAGAGAATGGCAGGCTGATTATCTTGTTTTTGGGCTGCATCAAGGATCTGAGCCAGACCCTTTGGTTTTAGATCAAATTCGTGATTTCCAAGGGTGACAGCATCATACCCCATTTTTCCCAGCAGCTCGATTTCAAAGGCTTTTTCCCTGGCCAGCACATGAAAGAAAGAGCCCATGAGGAAATCTCCTCCATCCAGGACCAGGACCGGGCCATTACTTTGATCTTTGATTTTTTTGATCATTGTTGAAATTCGTGCCCATCCGCCAAGGGTATCATCATCCAGAACGGTTTCAGGTGTATAATCCTGGTTGGGAGAAAAACCCAAAAAATGGGAATGAAGATCATTTGTATGAATGATGCTGATTTCTTTTTTAGCAGCATTTGCCGTATTAAAGCAGATAAATGCACTCACCAGGATCACAAAATATTTCATAACACTATTCATGGGCTGCTCCTTTTTTTCAGTTTTCTTTATTCATTAAAATGCATGGTAAGACTATAAACACCGTTTTCCAATTGAGCGTCCATTGGATAATTTGTCTTTTCAAATACCTTTTTCATTGGTAGGTTATCAGACAATACTTCAGCTGTCAGCCCCATAAGTCCTTGCTCCTTGGCCATTTGTATCAGAAGATTCAGTATATAGCTACCAATTCCAATCCCTTGCAAAGAATCGTCGATTAGAAAGGCTACCTCTCCGTAATAGGAGCGGTCATCCCTTACAAACCTTGCTTCCGCGACAATGGTTTCATCTCCCGGCTTACCGCTTAACCCAACAATGGACATTTCTTTGCTGTAGTCGACATTGACATACTCCTGCATTTTATCATGGGCCATGGTTTTGACACTATAAAAGAATCGATAAAACTTTGCTTCATCGGAAAATCGATAGAAAAAACGACGCATCTGTTCTTCGTCAGATGGTTTAATCGCCCTGAACCTTATGGGGATTCCACCTTTAAAGATGGCATTGCAGGCAATATGTGTCGGATAAAGGTGTGTTGAGTGACTGATAAAAATCTGGTTGGCGTAAAGAAGGTTTCTCTTTTTTGCCTTTTCCATAAGGAATTGGCGATCATCCGGGTGAGCAATTTCTATCATGGCCTGGGCTCTTTCTCTTAACGTTTTCCATTTCAGATTGGCCACACCGTATTCAGTTGCAATCATATATACGGATTCCCGAAGCCTGAGTTGATTAGGATAGTCCATTAATGAAAATAATATATTGGACTCCCCTTTAAGGTTGCGACTGGTAAGGCCTATTATTGTACACCCTTCTTCCGAAGCTTCCGCACCTTGAAAAAAATCCACCACCTCTCCCGGGCCTGAAATGACCGATCCTGTGAAAGGAAACGCCACGCCACCTAATAAATCAACCTTTTCCGCCTGATATAATGCAACAAATTGCGGGATCTTTCCAATAAATATGGGGTTGCAGACAAAGTCAGTGCCTTGAAATTCAACCAAAGGGTTGCGGTGTAGCCATTTCATGAGATTTTTTGATCCCATGGCATAGGAAGTCAGCGATTTGCCACGAAATGGAGTCTTTCTTGAATTGGTAACAGCACCACTTTTAACAAGCTCTGCCATAGCATCGGTAAAATAAAGAGAATGAATTCCTAAATCTTTTTTACTTTTCAGGTGTGGTGCAAGCGCTTCGAACATTGAACCGTTTGAAAAACCAAGGCAATCCCCATCCTTAATGACAGAAGCTACATTTTCAGCCACCTTTTTCATCTGTTCACTAACTTGATATCGCTCAAGGGGAAACGGTTCTTTGGTTGAGTTAACCAGAAGATCAAAATCTTTTATGGAAACAAAGGTGTCTCCATATGTAAAAGGCATATCTTTATTAATTTCTCCAACAACCAGGGTGGCTTTATTCATGGCTTCCCTTGCAACATCCACAGCAACACCAAAACTGCAATAGCCGGCAGAATCCGGTGGTGTGATCTGGATAAAGGCCACATCAATGGGAATTTTCCCTTTATTAATGAGTTCGGGGATTTCAGATGAATAGGCTGGAATCAGGTCTATCAGTCCGGACTTAATGGTTTGTGATGAAACAAATCCTGAAAAAAAGGTTTTTAAACGATAATTTTGAATGTGGAGATCTTTGACAGAGAGGATTACATTTCCCTGGATGGCCAGTTGAACAAATTCAAGATCCCTGACATTGTTTCCATCAGACTCCAAAAGCGTTTTCATAAGGGTTAGAGGCGCTGCAGGACCTGTCCCAATAAAAACAGTCATCCCAGGTCTGATTTTCATTATCGCTTCTTCTGGAGAAACCAGATTTTTTTTCCAGCCAAGTTTTTTGGATCGCGGCATTTATTAGGCTCCCCTCATTGCTTCGTCCCTCAGGACACGGCGCAGGACTTTCCCGATATTGGATATGGGAATCTCATCCCTGAATTCAATGGACCTGGGACGTTTATAGCCAGCCATGTTCTCTTTGCAATAGGCCATGATCTCATTCTGATCAGCGGTTTCCCCCTGTTTGAGCTTGATGAATGCCTTGACTTTTTCACCGCTTTTTTCATCTGGGATCCCAATTACGGCGCAAAGCTCCACCTTTGGGTGGGTGTAGAGAATGTCTTCCACATCCCGGGGATAGACATTGAATCCGCCCACGATTATCATGTCCTTTTTGCGGTCAGTGATCAGTATATAGCCCTCATCATCAATGTGGCCGATGTCCCCCGTTAGAAAATATCGGTTACCGTCGATTTGAGTAAACACCTCTTCATTGGCGTCGGGTCTTTTCCAATAGCCTTTCATGACCTGGGGTCCGCAGACGGCAATCTCGCCGTCCTCTCCCTGGGGCTGTTCCTTTGTGGGATCAGTCAAATTCAGGATTTTGATATCCGTGCCGGGCAAAGGAAAGCCAATGGACCCGATCTTCCGGGTTTCTTTGTTTGTGGGGTTGACGCTGGCCACGGGGGCTGTTTCTGTAAGCCCGTATCCTTCAAAGATAATAGCCCCGGTTTTTTCTTCAAACTGGCGGCAGACCTCGGGGGGCAGGGGAGCGCCCCCTGAAAAACATCCCATGATGGAGGAGACATCATAATTGTTAAGCAGGGCATGATTGGTAAAGGCCACAAAAATGGTGGGAACGGCCGGCATAATGGTGGGTTTATATTTCTGGACCGCCTTGAGCACCTCGGTAAAGGGTGGATTTCCGGCCCTGGGATCAGGTACGCAGATTAGCCTGCTGCCTGTCGCGGTTGCAGAGAGCAAGGCCACTGTAATACCGAAGCTGTGGTACCAGGGCAGCACCCCAAGATAGCTGTGAAAGCCGCCCATATAGATTTTCTCAGGGGGTTTTCCCTCTTTCTGGGTGATGCGGATATATTCAAATCCAGCCATGACATCATAGGTAAAATTGGTATGGGTCAGCTCTGCTCCCTTAGGTACGCCTGTGGTGCCTCCGGTATAGAGCATTATGGCAGTGTCGTTTTCAGGGTCAATGGCTACCTGGGGCACAATGGGTTTTGACTGGGCCACCATATCATCAAACATGATATGTCCGGGCTCATGCTGGTCTGCCCTGGGGATTTTTCCAAGAAGTCCGCCTAAAAAGGCTTTAAACTTTGGCAGATAGCTTTTGATATTGCAGACCACAACAGTCTCAACCAGGGTATCTTTTATGGCTTTTACCGTGTTGGGGTAAAAAAGAGGGTGGTCCATGCAGAAGACCATTTTTGATTCTGAATCCTTGAGCTGGAGATTCAGCTCTGTCGGTGTGTAGACCGGGTTGCAGTTTACTGCCACTGCCCCGGCCTTTAGAATGCCAAAGAGGATTTCAGGGAACTGGGGCAGGTTGGGGAGGAAGATCGCCACCTTATCCCCTTTGCCGATTTTATTTGACGCAAGAAAATTGGCTATCCTGTTAGCAGTATCCAAGACCTGAGCAAAGGTTTTGGAAGCCCCGTTAAAAATTGTAAACACATTATCCGGGTATTCTTTTGCTGAGTCATCCAGGAATTTAAAGATAGGATACTTGTAATCAGTTATGGTGTGTGCCACGCCCTCCGGCCAGAAGGCTGTTTTCCATGCTTGATCTGTCATGTTGTTTCCTTTCTATGTTTAAAATTAACGGCCATGGGACAGCAGGATGTCATAATTTAAAAGAAAATTTCACGCCACCTTTATTTACTTTAACTGACTATCTTTGCTCCTACTCAAAAGTATTCCGTCTATTGAATTATCAGAATTTAAGCCATAACAAAAGTTGAATGTTGCGGCCCAACGTTTTATCCAAACAGAACGCTTGTTTTTGTAAAAAAAGGTTCCGGCAATACAGGCTGTCAGCAAAACTGACAAAATTATAAGGTTGCATGTTTTTTTCTCCTTTTAGGAATGTCAATTCTAAATTGTAAGGATATCTTTTTATTTCCATTATTATCCACAGGGAGGTGCTTGCTTCAACAGGTTTCATGGCTTCATGGCTCCATGGCTCCATGGTTCCATTTTTTACATTAATGCATTGTTCAGAAAAAAAATAATTAGTGAACAGGATGCTCTCAATGCAGAATTTTTATGGTATTTTGGCCGACTCATCAACAATACGGACATGCATTTGGGTAATTTGAGCCTATCAATAGAGAGAGAATCGTTCAGGTTGTTGCCGCTATATGATATGTGTTCAATGGGATTTGCACCTAAGAGTGGCGGAGAAGTTCAGCCTTTTACTTTTGTGCCGCCCGAACCTAAAAATACCAACATCAGTAAAGACCTGATTAAAACCGTAAAAAAAATAGCACACGATTTCTGGGAGAGCGTGGCAAGTGATGAGAGAATTTCAAATGAATTCAAGAATTATTTGCAAAAGGGGAACCCTATTGATCGAATGTAATTCTTTATCAATTTAAAGAATCTGACTTAAGAACTTTTGAGTTCTATCCCATTTTGGGTTGGTAAAAAATTCTTCAGGATGATTCTCTTCCACAATTTCGC
>CAYWGN010000029.1:0-32412 GCA_964457495.1 uncultured Desulfobacula sp. | reverse complement strand
GCTGGATCTGATTTCCTTGACAAGATTGTCAATATTCTGAAATCCCGCCCCGAGATTTATGTAAATATTGAAGGCCATACGGATATTGTCGGAACCAAAGCTTACAACGATGTCCTAGCCGTAAAACGGGCCAATGCCGTAAAGACCTATCTTACGAACAAGGGCATTGATGGCGACCGTCTCTCCTGCGAAGGATTCGGATTCTCCAAACCGGCAGCTTCCAACAAGACCGCCGAGGGCAGATCATCGAATCGGCGCGTTGAGCTTTACCCGATACAAAAATAGAATTTTCTTAAAAGAGTGAATATAAACAGGTATCCCCAGAGGTTATCGCCTCTATCATGGGGGTACCTGTTCGGAATCCGGAAAGAATATTTGAATTAATATTTTGGACATATTAATTGCAACGGTTAGGTGTCAGAGTTTATATCAAAGACCAAATTAGTTTAAGCGACTTACTTTTATAAAATATTTGGAGTGAATATAACTAATAAAACTATTGGAATTGTACTTATCATTATTGGTGCTGCACTGGCCCTGTGGGGTTACAACATTTATGATTCGGCTGGATCTCAGATTAATAGGGCGCTTAGCGGTAACACCCCTATTAAGGCTTGGGCCGGTATTGTTGGCGGTGCTATCTGTCTTGTAATAGGAATCATCAAAGTAAAGTAAACTGTAAATAATCCTGTATAACTGCCATTTTTCTATACCGGAAATCTGCCTTCAAATTCAATGGCAAATCTGTTCACCGCTGGTTTCCGATCTCTAAGTGGCATAGTCCAGCATTTCGATGCTGACATTATTGCTAAATATAATTTGAAAAAACCTATGACTTGGTGCTCAGCTGGACTGTGACATTGATTTTTATGCTGCCCTGACATTTTGGGCAGAGCAAGGGACCAACCTCATACACTTTCTGGCACGAAGTGAAGCTTTAGCGCTATTAAACGAGCCCAATTATGCCGAAATTCTTTGGAAAATATTTTATTCGGTATGACAGCCGGCAGAACAGTATTAAAACCAGAAAATTAAGTTTTTTAATTAAAATCACCTGTTCAATGTAGAAAAAAACTGCTGATTTTATTTGATCATGTTATCATAGACAATCCCCTTAAATGGTTACGAATCAATTAAGGGGATTAAACAGAGGAAAATTGTGAAAATTTGAATTATTCTAAGGTCTTCTGGGGTATAAATGACAGACTTTGATGCAGATACAATCGTTATTGGTTCTGGCTCGGGCGGTTTGACCTCAGCACTTGCTTTGGCACGGGCCGGGCAAAAGGTTATCGTTCTCGAGCGGCACTACGCCTTGGGCGGCTGGTGCCATAATTTTACCAGGGGGGGCTTTATTTTCAGCCCTGGTGTCCACTATATAGGCCGGTTGGGTCCGGGCGGTGAAGTCAGGGATATTTATGAAGGTCTTGGCGCAGCCAACGACCTTATCTTTTTTGAACAAAATCCTGAGCACTATGAGCATTGCCATATTGGCGGGGTAAAATATGACTACCATGCCCATCTTCCCACAATGACAACGCGTCTTTTGGAAAGATTTCCCAAGGAACAAAAGGGCATCGGGAAGTATATGGAGCTTCTGCAAAACCTTGTCCACCAGCTTCCCTTGGTATTTGAGATCAACACCATTAAAGATGTCATACTGATGCCATATCGGACCAGACATGTCGGTCGCTATGGTCTCTACAGTTTAAAACGGATTCTTGAGGGCTGGATAGCAGATCCTGTTGTCCGTGGGATTCTCTCGGTGCAGTGCGGTGATCAGGGCCTGCCCCCATCTAAAACAATGATGCTACTGCATGCTTCATTGGCCCGGCACTATGAGCAGGGCGGCTATTATCCCCATGGAGGGGGAGGGGCGATTGCCGAGGCCCTTGTTAAGGCCATCCGGCGTACTGGAAGCGAAGTAAGGATGGCAGCAAGCGTCGATAAAATAATAACTGAATCAAACGGCAGAAGACGTCATGTCCTGGGTGTTAAGCTTTCAGATGGTCAAGAGCTCAGGGCAAGGCATGTCATATCAAATGCAGATCCGCACAAGACTTTTTATGGTATGGTGGGAGAAGAAAACCTGAGCAGGAAGCTTAAAAAGCGGTTAAACAAAACCCGTTACTCGTTAACCTCTCTTATTTTATTTTTAGCGGTTGATATGGATATAAAGGCGGCTGGTCTGGATTCCGGAAATATTTGGTATTCAAAAGAACCTGATTTTGACAGGGTATTTATCAAGGCTCATGATCCCGGACTCTATGAAAAAGACTCTTTTGAGTCGTTGTTTATTTCAGCTCCGACTCAAAAGGATCCAACTCTTTATAACGGGAAGGGCCATACTTTAGAGGTTGTTACGTATGTTGGATATGAGGTTTTCAGAAAGTTTGAAGGGTGTGAATATGGCGCCAGAACAAAAGAATATGAAGCGCTAAAACAAAAAATTATTAAAATGTTTTTAACAACCCTGGAGAAAATTATTCCGGGTGTTACCAGGCATATTCTGTTTTGTGAGCTGGGAACGCCCCTTACCAACGCCCATTACATAAATTGTACAGATGGATCAGTCTATGGTACGGAAAAAAGCTACACACAAATTGGTCCCCTTGCATATCGGGTCAGAACCGAAATTGAGGGGTTAAGATTAGCGGGCGCAAGTACTGTATCCCATGGGGTTGCAGGGGCTGCCCTATCAGGATTATACGCAGCAGCGTCTATCATGGATTGCAAGTTGCCTGAACTGCTTAACCCAGAAGGGCAGCAATTAAGAACCTATCCGTCTGAGGATCAAAGCCGATGGCCTGAATGGCTTAAGGAAAAAATCCGAAAAAAAGGTGTGCATATGGACCGACTCCGAAGTTAAGACTCACGAGAACCGTATTAGGCGACTATAATGCAATTACCCTGGTTTCCAAAACCAATTTATAGATCTATTTATTTGGCAATGGTCCTTGCTCTGTCCGGGTGTGGATGGTTTATCTGGTCTGCATCCCCGGGATGGCTGTTACTATTCTTGGTCATTATTCTTTTTTCAGCGTTCATCCTCATTGGTTCTTCATTTATCATTTGTTCAGGGGTCTATGTCACGTCCATTTGTAAAGGGACGAGCCACTGCAATAAAATAGCCCTCACCTTTGATGATGGGCCCTGTGAACAGACCAAAGAAATTCTTAATGTTCTGAACAAATATAAGGTGAAGGCCACTTTTTTTCTCATTGGCCGGCAAGTAGCTCTCCATCGGGATATCGTATATGAAATGGTTCAAAAACAGCACACCCTTGGAAACCATTCCTATGATCATACAATCTGGTTCCCTTTAATAGGGAGAGACAGGATTAAAAATCAACTCATAACCACCCAAGTTGCAATTGCATCCATTAGTGGATCAAAACCGGTTTATTTTAGACCTCCCTTTGGCGTCACCAATCCTTTTATTGCCAAAGCGCTTAAGGGGTTAAATCTCAAAACAATTGGCTGGTCACTCCGTTCATTTGATTCAAAAGAAAAAAATCCTGGAAAAACCATTCAGAGGATTAAGAATAAGGTCGGGCCCGGAAGTATCGTTCTTATGCACGACAGATCCAAGGATGCAGCGGTGGTATTGGAACAGCTTTTAATCTATTGCCTTGAAGAACAACTGGTACCGGTAACCCTTGATGAATTATTGAATGATTGATCCTTTCCATCAATGTGATTACCTAATTTTCTCAGCAACAATAATGCGTATCGCTTTTTCCAAACCATTGACGGCCTGTTTAAGACCGGACCCACCAACACCAATGTCTGTGATCTACATCTCCTTCTCATTGACCGATAGCTCCTGATCTGATTTTAAACAAAAAACAATATTGTTGTTGATATTTTAGGATAAAATATGCCACTGTCTCACCAAAAGTGATGTATATGAATGAATCTTTTTAATACAGTGCCAGGGAGTAAAGACGCATTGAGCAACAATAGCCGACAGGCACCCTGGTTTCGTCAAGTCGCAACGGCTCTGCCAAGACATATGCTAATGAAAGGCATCGGGACGACGCTTTTTATAAGTCTATTTTTCATTGCGTACTTCTATTTGCTGAAACAGCCGGCATACCCGACAAGGATGATGCCTTTCACGTTCCTGGAT
Source organism: uncultured Desulfobacula sp. (assembly GCA_964457495.1). GTDB lineage: Bacteria > Desulfobacterota > Desulfobacteria > Desulfobacterales > Desulfobacteraceae > Desulfobacula. The sequence continues at coordinate 28,280 of CAYWGN010000029.1, read as the reverse complement.
CGGCTGATCGGTTTTCAGCCCATGGCCTTGCCCCTATACTTCTCCCTGTGGATCTATGTTTCCCTGCCCCCGGCCCTGCTGGAGACGCGACGGGAGTTGTATGGCTATGCCCTGGCCATGGCCGGCACCTGCCTTGTGGGGCTGTTGGTGTTTTACGTCTGGCCCACAGTTGTGCCTGTGGCGGACATTGACTGGGCGCAGTATCCGGACGTGAATTTTCTTAAAAGCATTGATGCCTCAGGCAATGCTTGTCCTTCGTTGCACGTTGCAGCGGCCGTTTTCACAGGAGTCTGGCTGCATCATCTGCTGCGTCGATTTGGTACTCCCCAGTGGCTGATCCTTTTCAACTGGTTGTGGTGTATCGGCATCGTGTATTCCACGCTGGCCACCCGTCAACACGTGGTAGTGGATGTGCTTGCAGGCCTGAGCCTGGGTATACCTGCGGCCTATCTGTCATTGCGCTATCCCATGAATGTGGGGTTGGCAAATGAAGTTCCCGATCCTCCTGCCTGATCCGTGTCGATGCAGCTGAATCTGCGCACTCGTCCACCCTTTAGATGGGGTTAATTTTCAAAATTTTAGAATCTCTTTAAGTTTCAATTCAATTCTGGTCTGATTAAAAGCTAAAGACCTGGCAGATATTACAACCAAAATTCCGGGTTCTCGCCAGGAACCTTGAGAATCTTTTTCGTGCGATCGAATGCTCAAATACTTAATGATGTAGTAAAATACCTATTGAACTTTCCAGAAAGGGAATACTAATCTCCAATTTAATTGATTTTTATATCTAATGATACAGTAGAATCGATAATGATAATGCATTGTCAGAAAAAACCTTCCGGTAAGGGGACGATGGCTGTGAAAACGGTGTTGTTATCTGTTTGTTGACAGAGCGGGCCGAGAAATTAAACTTACCGCACAAAATGATCTTGGCGGCATTATTTTTGATTTGCATTTTATTAAAACCCTTAAAAAAAAGATCAACATAAATGTCAATATGATAAAGCAGGAATGGCTTGTGAATTCTGTATTAAGGGATCTTTGTCAAGGGAATTGCCTGGACGGCTCATACTTTGTTTCATATTGTACTCGGTTATCCAGATGAAGAAGCAAAGGATTGGGATTGTTACAAATGTGACTATACCAGCAAAGGGAATCTAATTTAGGGAGGGGCATTTTTGGACGCTGTTTGACATGTCCCAAGATTATGATATTAAATTGTTGATGGATGCTAGTATTTTTTTACATTCGTTTATTTGTGAAAGCAAATTTTAAAAACCCTGCAATGTCTTTAATAAATCTCATCCAACTATCCGGTGACCGCCAGATCATTGATAAATAACCCATCAGAACTTTTGCTCGCTTGAAATGGGATTTATAAAAATCAATAAAAAGAACTTCCATTTTTTCTTTTGTCAGGTCTTTAGGTATAAAAAGGAACTGCATGCAGTCCATTTTTCCCCAATCTTCTTTAAATGTTCCTAATTTTGGCCCTTGTTCTTTGATATGGTGATATACAGGCGAACCTGGAAAGGGAGTGAATTTTGCCAAATTGAAATCATCAATGGGAAGAGAAAAAACATATTCCTTACTTTTTTTTATGCTTTCTTCAGATTCACCTGGGAGCCCCATCATTAAAAGCCCTTTGACACGAATTCCTGCTTTTTTGATCAAATAAATTTTATCTCTCATCATTTCAAGATCAGGATTCTGCCTGTGCTGTGCTAAAAGATTTTCATCACCAGTCTCAATCCCCAGGCTGATCATCCAGCAACCTGCATTTTTCATGAGTTTTAGCAGATCAAAATCAAGATGTTCGGCTCTTGCTGCACAATTAAAAGTCATTTTCAGCGGTTTTTTAATCATCAATAGTGCAAATTCTTCCACTCTGGGACGATTAAATGTAAACTGATCATCATAAAAATTGATATGCCGGATATCAAACTTGTCGTTAAGGTATTTCATATGGTTGTACAGATATTGGGCTGAATTATATCTGAAACTTTTCTGGAAAACCGACCTGTCGCAATAACTGCATGAATATGGACACCCTCTGCTGGATATACAACTTGCATTGGGAACTTTAGGATAATTAAATATGGGAAGTTTATAACTTGAGGGATAACCTGATAATTTTTCATATGCAGGAAAAGGTAATGTATCCAAATCAATTAGTTTTTTACGAAAGCCTGTGAAGACAATCTTACCATTTTCTTTTCTGAAAACAATATTCTTAACTCGTTCAAGTTTTATCTCATTTGTGTTTAATAGCTGGTATAGGGTGTATTCCCCTTCTCCGGCCACTATATAATCAATTGTTGGGTATGACTGTAAAATTTTTTCTTTTAGGGCAGAGACATGAACGCCTCCGAAAACAATTTTAGTTTCAGGTAGAATTTTTTTTATGTATTTAGAAATCCTTATACCATCAAGAAAACTGGAAGTCGTACATGAAAAACCGATAAACCCGGGTTTTTCTTTTCCAATGTATTTCACTATCAACGCATCTGGTACAGGGTCTGCGTAGCAGTCAATAATATGGGATTGAATTTGATTTTGTTCAAGATAGGCTGCAATACTGGCAAGCCCAAGTGGAGGCATGATATTAGCCTTTCTGGCTATATCTGTTTTGGCATCTGCTGAATTATATCCCAGCGGGTGTATCAATAAAATCTTCTTTTCGATCATATCTCAAATAAACCTTTAAATTACCTGGTAATTTATTTGATAAATCATTTGGTTTTGTTCTTTTTTTTAAGCTTCAAAGCCATATCCCATAACAATCCTTTAAAACCAAATATTTTTAATGCTCTCATTCTCATCTGTCCTTCTTCCGGAGGGAAAAACCTATCTTTTCTCTTATGAAATGCTTTTTTAATCGTATTATCCATCCAGGCTTTATCAACAAGCGGCGAAACATAATAACTGGGTTTTAAAAGATCATTATCTTTGGAAAGAACCCCTTCCCTAACTGCGATTTTATGTAAGTCTGTTTGCGGTAGAACCCTTATACCGGAAAATACAAAAACAGCACACTTTTCCAATCGCTCTATATTTTTGAGTCCTTCTAAAACAGTTTCATGTGTTTCTTTTGGCCCGCCAAACATGAAGAAGTGAGCGCAAGGGATATCTGCCTCAATACAATTTGTATTAAAGTTAAATATCTTATCAAAATCAAAGGATTTATTTATACCCTTTAAGGTCGCATCACAAGCAGCATCAGAACCGACTTCCATGGCGTAAAGACCAGAATCTTTTAATAATTTAAGTTCAGATTGTTTAATAGTCTCAGGCCTGAAATAGGCAGCCCATCGGAGATCGCATTTTTCTTTTATCATTTGTTCGGCAATTTCAAGATAATGGCCCTGGCAGTCATTAAAAACTGAATCTGTAAAAAATAATGTGTCAACATTGAATCTTTTTTTTAAGTCAATCAAGTTCTTTACAACAAACTCAGGTGTCTGGTAACGAAGCTTTTTCCCTTCGATTATGGGATATGAACAATAATTACAATCATGGGGACATCCTCTTTTTGTTTGATAGTTTAACATACCGCTCTGATCAAAGTAATAATCCACCAGCTCTTTTTCATAAAGCGGGGAGAAAAACTGCTCCTGCTCAATAAGTGTTTCAGACGGATATAGAATTGTTTTTGTTTTGATATTGTTTGAGATATTATGAATCAGCCGATTAAATGAGACCTCACCCTCCCCGACGATACCGTAATCGGCATTGAGCAATTCCAATATTTGTTCAGGCATTATTGAAAAAGCCGGCCCACCCAAAACAATGGGGCTTTGTGAAACTTTTCGAATTTGGTCAACCAGGGGTATAATGTCACTAAGATACCCTGTGTTCAAAACAGAAAGTGAATCCACATTATCAATATTTCGGATGGAGACCCCTATAAAATTGGGTTGAAATTCCACAATAGAACTATTAAGTTTCAAGGAAATATTTTCAAGATTTAAAAGCAGATCAAGCTGTTTAACTTCATGCCCATTTTTTTCTAATGAAGATGCAATAAGAGCCATTCCCAGAGGATAAACCGGCAGCGGCTCTGTGGTGGTGTTTGAAGAAATCAGCAAAACTCTACTCATGGGGTCGCAACCTTTTTAAAAGATCGTTTTTCCCTTGGGTTATATTTTCTATATGTTCCGTCAAGAATTTCTTTTTTCATGACCTTGAAAAATAGTTCTCCCATTTTTGTCTGGTATCCGCCGTCGGAATAAAAAGTATCCCAGGCATAATTATAGAGCTCTTCTAATTTTTCACAGGACATGTTTTTAGGTTGAAAAACAACCTTGCCGCAGGTGTAATCGATCCAGTTGTTACTTATGATACGATTTTCTTCTTTAAATTTTTTACGGATGGGAGATTTTGGGAAAGGTGTCAAAATTGTAAATTCAGCCAGATCCAGTTTAATCTGATTCAAAAAATCCACAAGATTTTTTATATACGTTTCATCATGGTCATCGGTCCCTAAAAGAATGGTTCCTTCTACGCCGATACCATGATCATGAAGTCTTTTAACGCGGTTTTTAATAACATCAGATGTGTCAAAAACTGCCTGGTAGACATACCAGCACCCGGCTTCGGCAGCAAGCTTGAGAATTTGATCATCATCCATCAGGGGGTGTGAAACCCATTTTTTCTTTAATGGTTTCATGGCAGTAAAAAGCTCAATAAGCCAATCCTTATCGTGGGCAAGCGAATTATCAACAATAAAAAGCCTGTTGTTTGGTATGGATTCCATCTCTTTGATAACAGCATCAACAGGTCTGGGTCTAAATTGTCGCCCCCCTAAAAATCCGTTGCAACAGGGAAAACAATTAAATTTGCAACCCCGTGAAGCATGGACAAGATCAAGCATCTGTATGCCCCTGTAATTATACAGATCCCTGTTTAGAATATCACGTTTAGCTGTTTTAACCAGATTGATTTGGGGAAAGTCTTTCATGTAATCATAGACTTTTTTCATTTTATATTGTTTAAAATCATTGAGAACCAGATCCATGCGTCCCTCAGCTTCCCCAAGGAATACCGCATCCGCATGAAGTTTAACCTCTTCAGAATGAAGCATGACAGCAATACCGCCAAACAGCACAGGGATTCCCATTTCTCTATATCGGCCGGCAATCTCAAATGCCCTGGGAAGCTGGCATGTCAGCATGACTGAAATTGCTGCTATATCAGTACAATCGTCATACTTAAGCTTTTGAACGTTTTCATCAATAAAATCGACTTCAACATCTTGTGGCAGAGTAGCCGCAAAAACAACAGGACCATGGGGAGGCAGATGGAATTCAGTTTGTTTTTCCAGTCTAGGCCAGGTAGGATATATCAATTGCATTTTCATATTGTCAGTCCTTTTAATGTTCGTATTTGTCCACTTATAATTTTTTGCGGTTAGTACATTTTTGGGCAAGGTCATAAAGTGTGTTTATTTTGATGTCATTTTGATAATAATAGCTTTCCATGGAATTCGATTGGATCACCCCATAGGAGTGAAGGCATTCCTTTTGTAATACAAAGAAAATGGAACCGGGAGTATTACTACAAAAATCTGTATTATTTGTTTTAATATCAGAATTGCACATACCACATAAAACGATATCGGATGCACCTGAGTCTATGATCTCAAGTGCCATAAAAAGCCCTTTTAAACCATCTGGTTTTTCTTCATTAATAACAAAGCTTTCTCCTGTCAGACCCAAATATATACTGGCTTCTCCTAAAAAACTTGAGTCAAGTGTATAGGCAAATACAGAAGGGCTTGGCAATGGTCGTAACATTGTTTCCTGAAACGCCAAATCTGTTTCAAGACATCCTGTAACAGTTGAAGCAATCATGCTGATATTTTTTTTTTCCGGATTGATTGTTTCCGATTCTATTTTTCCTGATTCTATTATGGCGGCATCTTTCATGGCAAAGACAATGCCGGCAAAACCAAGCTTTGAAAAATTATCCATTCTGCCAAAATGTTTATAAGGGTGCCTCAGGATATCATCTCTTTTAATTTGGGGTAATCTGGTATTTTGATCAAATTTTTTAATACACCCATTATATCCCATGGACTCTTTGGATACCCAGCCTATTCCGCTTATAAATGATTCCATATATCTTCTTTTCACACTTTTTTTAAAATGACAGCCGCATTGGTACCACCAAAACCTGAATTTGTAGTTAAAATATAATCGCCCTTAAAGGACCTGGCTTCTGGGCTTATTATAGCTTCAGAGCCTTTTTCCGGATCAAGAAACCCATAAGTGCCTGGCATCACTTTTTCTTTGAGCATTTTTACACATAGGGCTATTTCAATACCGCCGGCAGCTCCAAGTGTGTGCCCGATGGCTCCTTTTATAGAATTGGCAATAACCTGACCTGGATTGAACATTGAGTTAATTGCATTTATTTCCATTGAATCATTATGTTTTGTTCCTGTTCCATGTGTATTGATGGCATGGATATCATCTACCGCAATACCAGCTTTTTTGCATGCTTTGCCAATGGCCAGTTTCAACCCGTAACCATCTCTTGCCGGAGCAGTCAAATGGCACGCATCATTTGCAATCCCAAAGCCTGCAATCTGGCAAAGGGGAAAGGCTCCTTTAGCCTTTGCTTTTTTTTCACTTATTAGCAAAATGGCAGCAGCCCCTTCTCCAAGCGTCAGACCTTTTCTATTCTTATCAAAGGGCCTGGCAGGTTCATCAGACATGGCCCCAAGGACTGAGAATCCTGAAAAAACAAATTGTGAAACAGTATCCATGCAGCATATCAAAACTGAATCAACCACTCCCATTTGTATGAGAGCCGCACCCTTTGCAACAGCAATGGTTGAGGAAGCACATGCAGAATTGATATTAATCCCGTTATTATTCAAGCCTATTTTTAAGGCGATGTATTGGGTCAGATCAGATAATAAAATGTCCTTGGGAAGCATTTTGGATTTTGCATTGTTTTGTCCCAGCAGGTCAATACCCGCTTTTGTAGAAGCAGTTATCAAAAACGTGTCACTCTCGATTCTACTTTCTCGATTCCTACATATTTGATTGATCAGCATATCGGATAACTGAAAAATTAAAGACATCTTTTTGGGATGATCTAAATCCTTGATCACTCCAGCAAAAGGACTTGCATGGCAGGAAACGTTATTAAATCTTGTAATCTTGCTAATGCCTGATTTTTTATTCATCAGACCGTTATAAAGTGATTCAAGATCAGGCCCCATGGCAGTAATAGCGGCAACATTGGTGATATACACAGGATTCATATAAGTTTGCTAGCTTTCCATTTTTCACAGAAATTTTTATAGTAGTCCGGCTGTGTCAGGAAAAGTTCATAATCGGTATTCAGCATCATCTGAACAACATATCCGGTTGCTGCAACCTTGTTTTCCTTATTTCTAATAATATATTCACTATTTATTCTGGAAGCTTCGGAATAATGAAGAATCCCTTCTATTGTAATCTCTTCCATGAATTTTAAAGGATTGATAAAGTCGACATGGGCTGTTTTTATTGGAGCTAGAATTCCTTTGGAGTACAGATCCATATATCCTATTCCATAATGGTTCCCTAATTGTATCCTGGCATCTTCAAAAAAGCTTGTATAGTGTCCGTGCCAAACGATCTGGAGCATATCAACTTCTTCAAATCGGATTTGTCTTTTAACGATCCCTTTTAGTGGCATAGGATCATTGGCATTTTTTTTAAAATATGGTTTTTTCATGGGCTTTATATTATTTCTTCGTCCATTTGTTTTATTGAATGAGACATGAGATTTTTAACATGCTTTTTGAATGCTACATGTTTCATATCACCTTCAAATTTATCCGGAAAAACCGGGTCCAGGATTTTCATTTTCATTTTTGCCGGTGCAAGATAATATCGGTTTGGCGGAAGCAAAACCTGGGTGCCGGTAAGACAAATAGGTATCACCGGTACATTAAGTTCAATGGCCATTTTGAAAGCCCCTGAATAAAAATGTGTCATACTATTGTCTTTACTCCTGTGTCCTTCCGGGAAAAACAAGATAAAACTATTATTTTCAAAGTTCTTTTGAGAAATTTCTATGGTTTTATTCCAGGAAAAGGTTTCAATGTTCAGATATCCGGCCAGTTTCATGAAAATATTATAAAATGGTATTTTAAACGGCCAGGCCCTCACAGCAAAACAAACATCACTGATTGGCATCATATTCATACAATAGGTATCAAAAAATGACCTGTGATTCACCACAATAATACCTGGTTTTTTAAAAGGCTGCCCCAGGATTTTTTGAAGCGTAAAAACGCAAAACGGTTTGAGAATAAACTGCCAGACCCTTCCGTAGATCCAGATGCATTTGCGGGTAATAAATGAGGTGGCGTATCCCTGAATAAACCTCATAAAGAAAAATGCAAGTGGAAAAAGAACCATTCCAATAACAGTCCACCCGATAATCAACGGAATAGCAATTACATTCATCAGCAGAATATGGGTATACTTTAAACCCTTCTTGTTTATACGATTTTCCAATAAATCAGATAGGTACATCTTTACCCATTAAATCTTATTAAAGTTTAAAACAACAGCAGCATTGGTACCCCCAAAGCCGAATGAATTTGAAATAGCATAATCTATTTGAGCCTTTTTTGCTCGATCAATCACATTGATTTTTGGACAGTCATCACTCAAACCTGAAAAGTTAATATTCGGGGCAATAAACCCATTTTGAGCCATAAGGATCGTATATACGATCTCACTGATTCCTGACATCCAGCATTCATGGCCAGTCATAGATTTTGTGGATGAAACCGGAGTGGCCGGGCCAAATACTTTATTGATAGCAATGGCTTCAGCAAGATCTCCTGCAAGGGTTGAGGTTGCATGAGCACTGATATAGTCAATTTTTTCAGGCGATAAATCGGCATTCATCAAGGCGTTTTCCATCGCTTTTGCTGACCCTTTTGCATTAGGTTCGGAAAGATTTTTACCAACACCGGATGAGAAACCGTAACCGTCTATTATACAATAAATATGAGCACCCCGGGCAATGGCATGATCAAGATCTTCTATTATAATAGAGGCCGCGCCTCCACCAGGGACAAGCCCATTTCGGTCTTTGTCAAATGGTCTTGATGCTTTCTCAGGTTCATCGGTTCGGGATGAAAACGCATTTAAAGAATCAAAGCTGGCCATTGACATCCAGTTTGTTTCCTGAGCCCCCCCTGCAATGATGATATCCTGCATATCGCTCTGGATCAACATCATTGCCTGACCAATGACATGGGCGGCGCTTGCACATGCTGCACTAATCGTCCAGTTGGCACCCTGTGTTTTAAAGTGGGCGGCAAGGTTCATTGTAACAGTTGAGTTCATAGCCCTGAAAATATAGCCTGCACCAATATAACGGGTTTCCCCATATTCTCTTGCAATATCAATGGATTCAACACCCGCTTTAATGGTACTGTCATTTCCGAATATAATTCCGCACCTGTCATTTTGTATCAAATCTTGAGAAAGTCCGGAATCCTTGACTGCATTCTTTGCTGCAGCATAGGAAAAAAGTGCGGGTTCACACATGGTCCTCAATGCTTTTTTGGTCAAACCATAATTTTCTGGAACAAATCCGTTTATTTTAGATGTCAAAGGAGATCTAAATCCAAGATCTTTTCTTTGGTCATTATAAATAATTCCAGAACGTCCATTTTTCATGGCAGATACAATTGACTCTGAATCATTCCCCAGGCATGAGATGATGCCCATCCCGGTTATTGCAACTGATTTCAATCCATTTTTCACAAAATACCACCATTAATACCGATCACCTGACCGGTAATATATCCCGCATCTTTTGAACATAAAAACAAAACCGCTGCTGCCACTTCTTCTGGCTTGCCAAGTCTTCCGGCCGGTATTGTTTTAATGATTTCCTTTACAGGTAAGCCGTCAATCATTTCAGTTTCAATAAATCCCGGTGCCACAGCATTCACAGTAATACTTCTTTTTGCAATCTCTCTTGCAAGGGCTTTGGTGGCTCCGATAAGGCCGGCCTTTGAAGCAGAGTAATTCACCTGACCTGCCTGTCCAGACTGACCTGAAGTTGAAGATATATTAATGATTCTTCCAAACCGCTTTGGCAGCATATTCTTAACAACAAGTCGTGATACATTAAAAAAACCTGTCAAATTTGTATCCAGAACGTTTTGCCAGTTTTCTTTTTTCATCCAGACCATGAGCATATCATCTCTGATGCCTGCATTATTCACCAGAATATCTATCTTTCCTTTTTCCGCAAGAATTTGCTCAATAGCTTTTTCAGATTCATCCTGGCTTGTCACATCAAACTGGAGAAGAGCTCCGTTCCCACCACTACTGACAATACTCTCAAGAACAGCTTGGGCTTTTTCCCTGTTTGAATTGAAATTAAGATATACAAACCGCCCTGACCGGGCCAACGCCAATGCGATAGATTTCCCAATCCCTCCACTGGCACCTGTTACAAGAGCAATTTGATCATTATCAGTTATTATTTCAGGCATTTTTTCTCCTCTATCCTATCTTACAATTGGAACAGTATTTTTAGCCGCTTGCTGAAATTTAAAAATCAGATAGGACTTATAATTATTTAAAAACTGCTAATATGGCTATTTTAGAAGTTTAATAGAAACAACTAACCAAAAAGCAGCTTTGTGGGAAAATTATCATAGATCTGGACTGAGGTACAAGAAAATCTTTTCCCCAATAAAAAACAAAATGCCTATACTGTTAATAAAACAGAACTATATTTTTTTTAACAACAGTGTTGCGTTTATTCCCCCAAAAGCAAAATTGCTTGTCATAACCTTGTTAAGAGGTGTGTTTATCTTTTTTTGCACATGAAAGATTCCTGCACAGTCAGGATCAATGTTCTCAAGATTAAGTGTGGGTATGATGACATTATGTTCCATCATTAACAGACAAAATATCGCTTCCATGACACCGCTTGCTGCAAGAGTATGGCCTGTGAACCCTTTAGTCGCACTAACAGGAATTTTATCGCTGCAAAGCTGTTTGATTGCATGGGACTCGGCAATATCCCCAAGCTTTGTGCCGGTGGCATGGGCATTGATATAATTAATTTCATTGATGCTGCATCCTGCCTGATCCAGGGCACCCAGCATACAGCGAAGCATCCCTTCTGCCCGGGGGGAAGTCATATGTTCACCATCGCAGCAGGTGTTGTAACCGATAACTTCTCCGAAAATTGTGGCACCTCTTTCTTTTGCATGTTCATACTCTTCTAAAACGATTGTCCCCGCACCCTCGCTGACAACCAGGCCGTCCCTGTCCGCATCAAATGGTCTTGGTGTTTTTGAGGGAGAATCTTCAAAGTTTTTTGATGCCGCGTGAAGCACCTGAAAAACACCGGCCGTAGAATGATGGAGTTCGTCAGCTCCACCGCATATCATTACATTTTGATATCCGTTTTTAATCATTTCAAATCCTTCCCCAATCGACTGGGTGCTTGTTGCACAGGCACAACAGGGGGAAACAACCCGGCCTTTTGTTTTCAACATGGCAGATACATTGGCAGAAACAGAATGGTTCATGATTTTCATAAAAGTGGTTCCTTCAAGCATGGAAATCCCACCTGTTTTTAAAAAATCATTAAAGGTTTTTTCTATAACATTGCCCGACCCTGTGGTTGAACCCATTGCCACGCCTGTATGGGAAGAGCAGATTATTTCTCGATCAAGCCGGGACATTGAAATGGCGTCCAGGGCTGACAATGCAGCCATAATAGCCATGGAACCCATTGTTCTTCTATCTTTGCGATTTATCCGCTTTGGATCATAATTGTCACATTGACCTGCAATATGAACCTTTAAATCCTTGATATTTTCCCAGGATTTGATCGGCTCAATGCCGGACCTGTTATTTAAAAGACAATTAAATACTTCTTCTGTTGTATTTCCTATGGGAGAAATAATCCCCATTCCTGTAATCACAACTCTTTTCATCTTTTTGTCACTATTTTATCAGTTAAATATTCTTTGCCTAAGAGCACCTGACATAAATTAACACTGGAAACAATAGAGCCATGAATGCCATTAAACCCGATACTTTGCCCTGTTAAAAACAGGTTTCTTACCTTTGTTGCCGGATGGAACATGCCTTCAAGAAAGTGCCGGGCTGTTTTTTTAATGCCATAGGCGCTTCCGTTCTTTGTCATGGTATATCTTTGGAATGTCATTGGTGAATATGTGTCAACAACTTCAATATCATCATGACAATCCGGGTATACCTGTTTTATATGGTTTAATGTTTTTTGAGTTATTTTATTTTTTGCAGCTTTATATTTGTCATTTTTTGATTCTTTGTAATATTTTTTTAAGACAGAAGTTTCTTTGCTGCTGATTCCGGTTGAAGCAGTCACAGCAAAACTTTGATTTGATTTTTCCGGATCAGATTTGTTTTTATCTGATTTGTCATTATTCGGAAGAGCACTCAGATAAACCATTCCAAGCGGATCATCTCCAAGTATATTATCCCGGCCATACTGATAGTTTACATCCCATGAGTCATAGATATAGACATCATTTTTTTCAAGCGGGCATGTTTTTTTTCTCCATTTTAAGGCCACTCCAAATATACCGGGTGTATTGGCCTTATCTAATCTCTTTCGAAAGACAGGCCTGAATAATTCCGGAGGACAAATATCAAGAAGGATAGAAGGATGGCCTGAAAAAATGACTTTTTTTGAAAAAATAGCTTCATTGTTGTCTAACAAAACCCCTGTCATAGTTTTATTTTTGATAATGAGTTCTTTAACACGGCAATTGACAAACACTTTTCCGCCTCTGGATGTAAAGCTGTTGGAAAGGGTAGTTGAAAAAGGCGTGTTTGTTTCATTAATTCTAAAACTGGAGTTTAAATATGAATCTGATACAAGAAAATGAGTCAGAAGCGGACATTCCCGGCTGGAAAGACCATATAATGGATTGTTAGCGGTAAGAAGGCTTGCAAGTTTGCCCGAGATACCAATTGATTCAAGATATGTCTGAAGCGACCCTGTGTTTTGCAGTGACAGGTCTTTTTTGGGTGTTACACTTGGATTGTACATGCCAATATTGGATATGAGATGTTTTAAATCGGCAAAATATGTAATTATGCTTTTTTCCTGGTCTGAAAAGTATTCGATTAATCTGTTCTGAAAATTGTCATGCCCTGTGGGTATTTTATAATTTTGGGTGGGGAAATAAACTCTTTCAAAACAGTCATTGGATAGTTTTACAAGGTCAAGCGTATCCATAAGTCCCAGGTATTTGAAATAATACCATAACGGCTGGCCAGGAATTAAAGACCCCAATCTATGAACACCTGTGGGAAAAATTTTACTCTTCCGACGATAGGTCTGGGTCAGACCACCGGCAATACTGTGCTGTTCTACAACACATACACTCTCCCCTTCTTTTGCAAGCATGATTCCGGCTGCCATACCGCTGATACCGGAACCAATAATAATGGTATCATAAATTTGATTATCCATTAAACCGCCTTTTGTCCTTTTGGTTAACAAATTTTTGCGTTAATGAAGGGATGATCATCAATGCCAGGATCAGGCTTGTCAGCATTCCGGTCAGACCGGCAACACCAATGGAAAATAAGGCTGCATGCTTTGCAAGTACCAGACAGGCGAAAGCTCCCGTTGTGGTCATGGCACATAGAATGACGGCACCGGCTGTGACATTGTTTTCATTATCAGTTTTACGCAGTTCATGGGTCATCAAAAAAATACTGAAATCCACTCCAACGCCAAAGACAAAAATAACAAAAATCATGCTGATCAGATTAATGGGAATATTTGCCAATCCTAATATACCGGCAGTGATAAAAGCACTTAAGAAAACAGGACAGACGATTATTAAAACAATCTTTTTGTTTCTAAAAAAAACAGCAAGAACCAGTATCATTGATCCGGCAGCAAAAAAGAAAAGGCGTTTGAATTCTTTTGAAACATGGGAAGTCATTTTATCGATAAAATATCTTTTATCCAAAAACATGGCGTCCTCAATATTTAATTTAATCGTTTCAATGATTTCAGATGTTAACGACTTATCTTTGATATTCAATGTGGTTAAAATAAGAACATCCCTGTCCTTGAATACCACTTTTGAATCAATAAGTTTTTCAAGTGCTGTATTGTCAAACTCTTTAATGGACAAAAGGCTTCTTTCTTGTTTGAGACTGTCAAAAAAAGATGAGAAGGTCTCTTTTTTAAACCCGGTTAGCATTGCTGCGTTATTAAACATTTGTTCAATATTTTTTATTCGGTCCCGGGTCATGATCGATAAAAAATGTTGATAATTGTCATCTCTTTTTTGAGCTGACGGAAGAATATCAGACAAAGAAGCAACCTGGTCAATCATCTTTTTTGCCTGCATCTTTTTTAGCAATTCAAAAAGCGTATCATTCTTTTGCAAGGCTGTTTCCAGAGTGCCGGCCTTTACAAGTACCAAAGCCTGGGAAGATCCCCCCCATGTTTCAAGAAAGCTGTCCATATCACTTTTTGTAACAGCTTGCAGGTGGTTGAGTTTAGAGATATCCCCTTCAAACTTAAAATCCTTTATTCCTGACATACCAATGGCTACAAGGCTAATACTTGCAAAGATAATGACCTTAATATGGTTTTTTCTAAATTCCATCAGGGTGTCACAGATCCCTACCAGGGAGATAAAGGGTTTTCTTTGCTTTATTTTCATTGAAGGAACAAAATATTTTAATAGAAATAATGCAAAAAAAGCTGCTGTGAAAATCCCGATTATGGAGAACATTCCCATTTGTCTTTGACCGGGTAGCGAAGAAAACAACAGGCAGCTAAAAGCGGTCATGGATGTACAGGCACCCGCTACAATGGGAAGTTTTAATCTTGATATGACAGATTCAGGATTTACAGCATTTGAGTGATCAACACTAAAAAGAATATGAATCCCGAAATCAACTGTGATTCCGAGAAGAATAGTGCCGCATCCAAGAGCAATTGCTGATATATTCGTGTTGATTACCGAGATCATTGCCGAAGCAAATGCAAGGCTTACAAGGGTTGGAAGAAAAATTAAAATCACGTTGGCCATGTTTCTGAAAAAAAGAAATCCAATGATGAAGATACCTACAGTCAAAACAGACACAGCACGTTTCACATCTTTTTGAATGGTTTGCGAATTATCCAGGGTTGCTGCATGGGTTCCTGAAAAGCGGATATGAATTCTATCTTTATGCTCTTTTGTTATTTTGTCCCTTGTATCATTTAAAAATTCAATCATTTGAATACTTTTTTTGGTATCCAAAGCTGAAATCTTAGGCGTTGCCATCATCAGTAAATGCGTTCCATCTTTGCTGTATAATCTTGATCCTTCAATTTTGATCCCAAAGGTTTCTTTTTTAAATACATTCAGTTTGGAAAGGATCATTCCATTCATGTCAAGGGGGTCAGCAATCAAAGCATCGGCCATAAACATGCCGGACGGGCTTAAAATCTTTCGTTTTATAGTGATTAATTGTTCCTGGATAAGTTCCGGTGTCAGTTGGGAATCAATGTGAGCTAAATCGGTTTTGCCCAGCAAAGACAGCCGGTTTGCACTGATCAGGTTTAAAAGGTTTAAAAAACTTTTTTGAGGGAATTTATAAACTATACCGGAAAAATACGGGGAGGCTTTTATTTTTTCGAAAAAACTGTCGGCAATTTGTTCAAATGATTTTTGATCGGCTGTCAGGTTTTCAATATCAATATAGAGCGTTTCAGTGGCCGGGATATTATTAATAATGTAATCAAAATCCTTCACCATGGGGTCATCGCTTGGAAGCATAGATGTTATTTTTTCATCAAGGCTCAGGTTTAACGTAAAAACCAGGCATGCGATGAAAAATATCCCAGTGCCTATACGAACAGCCGTTTTATTTCCTCTCAAATTATTCATATTTTTGAAAATATTAATACTGAGTTATTGCCACCAAATGCAACGGATTCGGATATTGCTGCCTTGCATGACAGTTTTTGAACCTTTTGAACAGGTGAACTTTCCAAAGTTTCGTCCTTATTTGAAAAGCCCATACTTGTTGGAATTTTTTCATTGATAAGGTGTTGTATTGTAAATACAGCTTCTATTGCCCCGGCTGCTCCCAAAGTATGACCGGTATATCCTTTTGTGGAAAAATATGGGACGCCAGGCAGAATCTTGGATAAAACCAGGTCTTCAACTTTGTCGTTATCCTTTGTTCCTGTGCCGTGGGCATTGATAAATCCGATATTGGATTTGTCTATACAGCTTTTTTTTGCCTGGTCTATTGCTTGGTTCAAGGCTTTTTTAAGACCCTGACCATCTGGTTTCGGGGCGGTCAGATGATAGGCATCGCATGCTGAACCATATCCTGCTGCAAAACATTGGTGACGGGAAGAGATGGATTTTTTTTCAGACACAGGTTCAAGAATCAGTGCACCCGCTCCTTCACCAAGATTTAGCCCGTTTCTTTCTTGATCAAATGGTTTGCATGGATCTTTGTCTGTTATCATCAGGGAAATGAATCCGTTATAAGTTACCTTACAAAGCTCATCCGTACCGCCTGCGATGACAAGATCACATATGCCTGCTTCTATCCATGAAGCTCCGATACCAATGGCATCGGTACCCGAAGCACAGGCATTTACAATAGACTGAGCAGGTCCTGTCAGATCAAATTCTCTGGCAACAGCAGCAGCAGGATTACTGTTTAGAAACCTTTTTACAGGTTCCATACCGGGATTCTTACCGTTTTTGTAATCAATATAAAATTGATCATTATTCAATGTACAACCCACGGTTGTGCCCATGCAGACACCCACTCGTTTGCCTTTTAGATCGCCTGGATTGATTCCGGCATCTTCCAGGGCCTGGTATACAGTGACAAGGGCTAATTTTGCAGTTAATGTCAGGTCTTGGTTTTTTAAGCAAACCTGTGAATTAAACTTATCAGTTATTTGGAAAACAGGATATTTAATCGGATGATCTGTTGAAAACCGGTTGGGAAAAGAGAGGTTTCTTACATTGGCAAACATATTGTTCATACATTCATTAATATTCAGGCCCAGCGCACTGACGATGCCTTTTCCTGTAACACTCACCCTGATATTTTTAGTATTTTTTCCTTTCAATATACTTTAGTCCTCTGTGTCCAAGTGATATTCATTCTTTTTGGTCAGGTTCCCACATATCATAAAAATTAAAAAACTGGTATGGATACTCTTGTACAAATGATTCAAGAGAGCTCACAAATTGTTGTACATATGGTTTATAATTTTCTTTTTTCTTCCCAAGTTTGGCCGGGATATGAATGATTTTGGAGATGTTCAATTCATAGCTGTCAGGACCTGATTTGTGAGAATATAGGACCACAACAGGTTTTTGAGCAATTGAAGCAATTTTCTGTGCACTGAATGGAAATTTGGCATCCTTGCCAAGAAAATGAGTTTCAATACAAAGCTCATTATTCCCAAAAACTCTATCTCCCATGATGCACAGAATTTCATCGTTTTTAAGTACATTAATCATTTCAATGGTTCCACCAAGAAATTGTTCAGGATTAATAATCTTAAATATATTTTTTGAATTGCCATGCTCAAAATAATGTTTGTCTATATCCTTGTCGTTTCTTAGCATTAGAAGATTTACAGGTTTTTTAAGCTCGGATAGTGCAGACATGGCAACCTGCCAGCACCCAGTATGGGACATTAGCAGGATAAAACCTGAATCCAAAGATTTAATTCTTGCCATATCATCTGGATTGGTAAAAGCAAGCCGGATGGATTCAGGACCGGATATTCCCAGAATAGCTCTGTCTATAAGCGCCTTGCCTAAATTAAGAATCAGCAGGTATCTCTGGCATATTCTTTTTATGATACTTGAATTTGGAAATCTTTTTGAAAGGTATGGATCGGTCTTTTTTCGGATAGAGGGGAAAAAAATTGAATAATAAGCAACAATAAAGTAAAGAAAAAAGTAGGCCAGTCTCCTTCCCCCCAGTTTTACCATGAAATAAAAGAAATTATGACCGAATTTTGATCCAATGCTTTTACTATTCCATTTGGTTTCATTTTTGTCAGTCATGGTTTTCTTTAGCATTGTTATTCTTTCGCATTATTTTTAGTGATAATTACTTTTTTACCTAAAAATGAAAGCAAGGTCGCCATTAAAAATATAATAATAAATGATACAAAGCCTAAAACAGGTGCAATGATTAAAGATCCTATAACCCATTCGAATATTCTTTCCAGGCCCTGGTTTCCAATGGTTTCAAATGAAATATTCGTTAAAAAAGTGTGGTCATGGGTTAAAAAATATCCTGCCTCAATGCAAAGCGCTGGAACAAAGGGCGGCATGCAGACTTGGCTTGTACCTACTGCAACCAGTTTATTTAACCTGAAAAATCCTGTAACCATCAAAATTGCAAGGGTATGAACTGCAATTAAAGGTAAGGTTCCCAGAAAAATTCCGGTTGAACCGGACATGGCAATGTGAAACGGGGAAACATTATGGTCAAGAAAAACCCGTATGGACCTTAAAGGTTTAAATATTGAAAATTTATGGGTGTTTTTTTTTATAAGTTTTTTATGGGGCACAGGTAAAAAAGATCTGATGGTAAGTTTTGTATTTAAGTTTGTCAGTCTTGCATTGTCCCAAAATAGTTTAAAATGGGAGATTCGCTTTTCAGGAGACGGATAATAAACGGATATATCAATATCCTTAATGGTTACACCGGCCCAGGCTGCTTTAACCAGCACTTCAATTTCAAAAGAATAGTGTTTTTCTGATAAGTTAAGGTTCTCCAATACAAATAAAGGATATGCCCTGAACCCGGACTGGGCATCAGCAGTGACTTGTCCTGTTTGAACCCTAAACCAGAAATTGGAAAACCCCCTTCCAAATTTTGATGCTCCGGGAATGGTAGGAGAAGTAAAATCCCTTTTTCCGATGTATAACGCCTCTGGGTCTTTATGAATCGCTTTCTTAAACAACAAAAACTCTTCTGGTTTGTGCTGAAGATCTGCGTCTATTGTGACAAGATGAGTTATTTTCTGTTCACCTTCAAGTTTGACAGCATATCTGGCAGCCGTCATGATTGCAGCACCTTTTCCTAAATTGCCGTCATGGTGTATCATCGGAACATTAATATCTTTAAAAAAATCTTTTTTTAAATCCGTGCTGCCGTCATCAATAACAAGAATATTTTCATGGATTTTTTTACAGCGTTCTATAACCGTGAGGACGGTTTTCCCATGATTATATACAGGGATTACAATAAGTATTTTAGCTTGTGTGGCTTTCATCTGGGATGGCTACTTACTGCTATCATAAACAGACAGGTCATCAAAAAGTTGGCTGGAAAAAAGGATTTTTCGAAATTTCACAAGGCTGTCATGGAAAATAGTTGAATTATCATATACATCAAAATCTCTGTTGAGGATTTCATAGATTTTTCTGGTACCATATCCCATTTTAGCGGTGTTTCTAAAGGACAGGGCCTGTAAATCGGCAAGTATTTCAAGGGTGACGATATGTTTAGCATTGCTCACCAGTCTGAATGCTTTTCTTGCGGCTATTGTGCCCATGCTGACGACATCCTGGTTTGTGGCATTACATGAAATGGAGTTTACACTCATGGGATTGGCAAGATTCCTGTTTTCCGCTGTAGTAG
This sequence comes from uncultured Desulfobacula sp., assembly GCA_964457495.1. Lineage (GTDB taxonomy): Bacteria > Desulfobacterota > Desulfobacteria > Desulfobacterales > Desulfobacteraceae > Desulfobacula. The sequence continues at coordinate 8,586 of CAYWGN010000029.1, read as the reverse complement.
AAGTTGCAAGGTATTGAGCACCCATAAACCCCATGGTCAATCCGGGTTCTCCCGGGATAAGATGCTCGGGCAGCCCTTCATTCAAGTTTTTATCAAGAAGTTTATTTGTCCTTCTTTCAGACAAATTACATAATGTTGACATGGCAATACAAAGTGAATCCATGGCAAAACTTATGCTCTGTCCATGGAAATTGCCGCCATGCAGAATTTTTTTCTTTTCAGCAATGATAATGGGGTTATCATTTGTTGAGTTTGCTTCTGTTTCAATGGTTTTAACTGCATAGTCAACTGCTTCTTTAACCGGTGCCAGTATTTGTGGCGTACATCTTATTGAATAAACATCCTGAACATTAATCGTGGTTTCAAACACAGGAATATCAGAACCGTTTTGCTTTCTGATCTGGTCATGCATATCTTCTCTTTTGGTGATATTTCGAGTCCCTTTATACAATTTCTTGATCTGTCCTGCGACAGATATCTGACCGGGATGGGGTTTGACAAGATGCAGATCTTCATCAAAGGCATCGTCAATACCTCCGAAAATTTCAATTGCAAAAGCTGCATTGACACAGGCAATGTTTAAAAGTTTTTTGGCACCGAATAATGTAAAAGCGGCTATTCCTGTCATTGCAGCAGTGCCGTTCGTCAATGCAAGCCCCTCCTTATAGCTGAGTTTAAGGGGTTTTAATCCTATTTGTTCAATTGCTTTGGTGGCTGTTACAAGTTGTCGTTTTAAGTATACGTTTCCTTTTCCGATAATAGCCAGTGACATATGGGCCAGATGAATTAAGTCTCCAGATGCACCAACACTTCCGCACTCAGGGATATAGGGCGCCAGATCATTATTAACATAATCCCTTATTTGTTCAAGTAGTCTTACCCTGACACCTGAATGACCTTTTAAAAGTGTATTTAATCGAACCACAAGAATTCCCAGGGCAATATAGGGTAATATAGGTGCCCCAAGTCCTGCGGCATGGCTGAGGATAAGATTATCCTGAAGTTTTTCGATTTCCCGGTCATTTATTATCTTGTTGCACATGGGGCCAAAGGATGTGTTAACTCCGTAAATAATTTTTTTATCTTTAATGGATTCTTCAAGAAAGTCCCTTGATGCCCTGCATCGATCAAGGGACTTTTCGTCAAGTTCAACTCGTTTATCCCCAATTCCAATGGCCACAATATCTTTGTACGTAAGATCATTGCCCGTAAGAACAATAACAGGTCTTTTATCCATAACTTTATTTACCTTCTAATATTTGCACAAGGATAATCTTTTATCGTAAATCAAAAAAAGTCATCCTTTTTCGTTTTTTATCAAATTGATACACTTTTTTATCAGCTTGTTCCCTGTCAATGATTATGATTTCCGGAACAACTCTGACTTTAGCTCTTAAAACATCACTGATCCAGTCTATATTCTGGCTGTTATCCTGATTGATATTTTGGTTTATATTTGGGTTTTCATCACAAAGGGCTGCATACAATAGAATACGGTCCGTTCCATCTTTATTTTTTTTGACCTCAATATACCCACTATGAAATCTTTGATCCCCTTCAAGACAATCTAAAATAGCATTTGGAAATACGCTTGTCCCTTTGTATTTTAACATTTGATTTTTCCGACCGATGATGGGGGCTATCCTTTTTGTGGTACGCCCGCAGGAACATTTTTCATCAATAAGATATGAGATGTCTCCTGTTTTAAACCGTATCAAAGGCATTCCTGTTACCCCCAAAGGAGTGACGACAACCTCACCTTTTTCTCCATCTTTAACCCTATTCCCCTCATCATCAAGAATTTCAGTAATATTTAATTCCGGTCTTAAATGTCCCCCTTTTCTGGCATTGCATTCACAAAATGTTGTTGCAATTTCAGATGAGGCGTATGTGGAAAATATCCTGGCACCCCACATTTTTTCCAATTCACCGGCAATGGGAAGAAGATTTAAATTCTCGTCTTTCGTGGGTTCTCCTATGGCAATCAGTTTTTTAACAGAAGTTGCATAAGGCATCTCATTATTCTCAATAGCATGCTGCCCGATTTTATACATTAAAGAAGGAACACCCACGATAACAGTCGCATCTGCAAGCTTAATCAATTCCCAGTGCTGGGCCGCGCTTCCCGAACCACCTCTCAATACCCTTGCTTTTAATTTTACACCGCCAAGAAAATATGCAATCCCGGCCATGAAACACCGGTCTATGGCAGCACAGATAAGCATGGTATCCGTGTCATTTACACCGGCCATGGCAAATGCAAGTTCTTCATTATAAGCCAGCCTTGAAAGATCACTGTTTGTCTGGGAAATGATTGTAGGTGTTGATCCTGATGTTGCAGAAGTCAAACAGACATCCACAATCTCTTTGTTATCAACACATAAAAACTCTTTTGTTGAAACAAGATCACTTTTTTGTGTGAAAGGAAGACGTTCTAGGTCTGAAAGTTTTTTGATTTGGTTTAAATCAATTTTTCTGTCTTTGTATAATTTCTTATAAAAAGGAGAATTACCAATAGTAAACTTGAGATGAGATAAAAAAAGTTCGGTTTGAACTTTTTTTATCTCATCTGTTTTAGCAAATTGAAGAAATGAATATTTTTTTGCTGAAAAATCAGTTATTAATGCCGTTGAAAAAAAAGATGATGTGTTTTTCATAAGTCACTTTATTGGAGCATTCCAAGGCCTTTTTTTGCATTTGATACTAATTTAATATTAGAAGAGTTTTCAATTATCTGATTTAAAGTTGATTTATATTCTACCATTCCTGATGATCCCAAAGCTTTGCACATCCAGGCTAATGCATCCAGTTGATTGCGATCCTTTAGAGATGCTGTCTGATACTCTTTTAAAAGCTGGTCACTGAGTGCATCAAAAAGAGGTTTTTCAGAAAATTTTCCTCTGTAAATTGATTTTGCTGCATCTCTTTTAAGTGTGATGCTATTCGATTTCAGCATATTGATATATTTGTTAACTTCAGAAGAAAGGTTTGGATCAATATTCGTTGTATCGTTCAGCAATTTATTTCTTTGGGCATATTCCGATAATAGGGCCAGGCTTTGTTTAGCATATTTTTTAAGTTTTTGGCTGGTTGCTGTTTGGATAATTTTCTCCAGCGTGGATGAATAATCTTCTGATCCAGATGAGGCCAGTGCTTTGCACATCCATGACATTTCATCGATATGGTCTCTGTCCAGGCTATTGGTATTGTAGCTGCTTAATAAATTTTCATTGATAATGCTAAAAAGTCTTGGATCGGTGAGCCCTGATCTTGTAATCAGCTTAGCAGCATCAATCCTCGTTTTTAATGATGTTGACTCGATCATTTTGATATATTTGTCTGCTTCTACCGTACGCTCTGAATTTGCCAATGCCGAAATATTATTTGTAAAAATGATCATCAAAATTACGGAAAATAGTAAAATAAAAACATTTTTCATGGATGACCCCCAAAGGTTGTATTGTGTTACTTCATCATTAAAGCTTTGGCTATACTTTTATTCAGACTTTTACTTGAAGTCAAGATACGAAACTTTTTATTTCAAATATTTCATTTTTCACAGATAAGACGGATCTTATATAATTAAAAAAAACCACAGGATTCTATTGATAGGGTGATAGTTAAATGATATTGATTGTAACTTTAAAGGTGTAAAATCAAATTTCTAATAGGATATTTCAAAAATTAATATGGAACTGAATAGAAAACTTAAAGAAATGATCATTGAAGAACTTCAGATTGAAGACATAACACCTGATGAAATTGACGATGACATGCCGCTATTTGGAGATGGCCTTGGGCTTGATTCATTAGATGCTGTTGAACTTGTTGTCCAGTTGCAGGTGTATTTTAATGTAGAAATAAAAAATATTGAAGAAGGAAGACCTGCATTACAATCTATCAATACACTTGCTCAATTTGTGAAAGCAAAACAAGCACAAGCATTGAATGAGGCGGCATCCTGAAAATAGCCATACACGGAATAGGCGTTGCAAATAACTTTGGTGATAAAATCTCAGATATGGCATCAGCTTATTCTGATGATTTTAATTTCATAAAAGATTTACCCGTCTCCCCTTCCGGAGATCATCATCAATTAAGCCAATCAAAAGTTGATACCTCACCTCTTTGTGACTACCTTCCAAAAAAAAGCTTACGCAGAATTGATCATTTTTCAAGAATGGCTTTATTGAGTGCAGGCAAAGCCATCAAGGATACAGACCCTTCCTTGTTTTCCAAAGATAATACAGGTGTGATTATTGCCACGGGTTTTGGTGCGCTGCAAACAACATTTTCATTTTTGGATTCTTATATTGAAAAAGGAGATAAGCTTGCTTCTCCTACACATTTTTCAAACTCTGTGCATAATGCTGCAGCAGCCCATGTTTCAATCGGCTATGGTATTACGGGTCCCAATCTTACCATAAGTCAATTTGACATGTCTTTTATTTCTGCCCTGGTAACGGCCGGTGTCTGGCTGGACACAGAAAAAGTCAAAACCGTATTGCTCGGTACTTCAGATGCTTTTTGCGATATTTTAGGATATTGTATCGACAAATTTTCAAACATAAAAAAGACTGTTGGATATTCTTTTGGAGAAGGAGCCGCCTTTTTTTTGCTTACAAAAAAAGAAGACCAATCCAAGTATGGTTATTTTGAAGATATTTCCGTGGAAAATTATAAAAAAGCAGGTCTGTATATCCCCGAAAATACCCTGCTGGTTTTATCTCCGTCGGCTATCAATACCTGTAATGATGAATTTATGACTTATTTAAAGAAGAATAAGAAAGCACAGTATAGAAACCATTTGTTTTCACCCACAGACAGCAGTATGGATGCGCTTTTTTCAACAACACTTTTAAAAAAAGTATGTTATATAAAAATCGGCACAGATGGTGTGTACGGGAAAATGATAATCACCCCGAATTTAAAAGAAAGTGACTTTAATAATGGAAACAAATATTAAACGACTAATATTGTGCGGGCTTATAATCGTCCTTGCAATTTTAATTTCTCCGCTTTGCCTGTACGCCCAAAGCAACAAAGTAGACGATTCCACGCCATATGCTCCCACTCAGTCTGGAATCTCTTTAAATTCAGGTTATACTTATGATCCGTCAGATAATATATTTTTTTTACAGGCATCTGTATTCAGGCTCTACGATTATGACAGCATTTGGAAACACAAGGCACCTGATAATCTTCGGTTTAAAGTAGAAGGTTCTTTGGGCAGTGCTTTGTTTGATGGAGATGATGCAAGATTGATTGCAAATGCCGGGGTTCTAGCGCTGCTTTATCTGGACAGACTTGAGACAGATCTTATCAAACCATATTTGGAGGCGGGTATAGGTGTTATCTATACAGATTACCGTGTTCAAGGTCAGGATTATCGATTGAATTTTAATCCCCAGGCAGGAATTGGGATTGAATTCAAGAGAAAAGGAAAACAAAACCGGTTTGTCTCATTTAGGATGCACCATATTTCTAACGGGGGTCTGGGATCTATAAATCGAGGACAAAATAGTATTGTATTTGCATTTGGGCAATATTTTTAATATGAGAATGAGTTGAAAATTTGATTCTGTTTTTTTGAGGAGAGGATTGTTGCTTTAATGGATAAGATTATTGGAATTGTAAATCAGATTTTAGAAGAAGAATTTGAAATTGATGCTGAACTTTTAAAGCCGGAATCATTGTTGTACGAAGATATCGGTCTTGACAGTCTTGATGCCGTCGATCTCATCGTGATCGTTGACAAGAAGCTGGGCATCAGAATCGATGAAGAGGAAGCAAGATCCCTCAAAACTTTGGAAGATGTTTATAAAATCATTGATGAATTGTTAAAAGAAAAACAATAATCCTTATAAAAAATTATTCTGTAAGGACCAGGTTTATTTTCCCCGCAATCGTATCACCTGCTCTCAGGATAGCCTTCACATTGAACACACCGTTTTCCTCATGATTGATAGTGATATCAATCATGATGCTTTCTTCTGCACGTATCAGGTTGGAAAATTTAGTTTTTTTGACTGACTTGATATGCAAACGATTATCAAATGATTTCTCTAAAGCATATTTTACCATTTCAATCTGGAAGATACCCGGCAAAATTGGATTTCCCGGAAAATGTCCTTTAAAAAGATCAAGTCCCTTTATAAATTGAAATACTGCATAAATCTTCTGACTATTTTTTTTAATAACAGATATTTCTGAATTTTTAATATCAGTGTATACGTTCATTTTAAAAGTACCGCACATTAATTTGTAAATTATATTTCATCTTTGTGTCTTTAATTATAATAAAGTCAGGATAAAGATTGTCTGCAACGGTTCCATATTTAAAATCAGCCATATAAACGCATTCCCCGTTTTTCATATGTCTGATTTTCATCAGCCTATGTTTTAAAGGCTTCTGGATTTGTTTATAAATAAACTGCTGTGTTATCTGACCATCTTCTTGGGATAGTATAAGTTTGTCATTTTGCTCAGAAAACAAAAGTGGTGATACAAAGGGTTTTGCAAGATAAAGTATCTCAAGATCCCTTAATACAGAATTCTCAAGCCACTCCTGCTTTATCATATTGACATTTATGTTGATCTTTTTTTTAAGATTTTTAATAAAATGCAAATCAAAAATAATGCCGCCAAGATCATTTTGTGCGGTAAGTTTAATTTCCCGGCCCGGTCTGTCAACAAATAGATATCCGTTCAAAACATAATTCTTGCCTGCAATAGTTAAGATAACACGATGGATTGCTTTAAATCGGTCTGGATAAGCATCAGTGATACTTTGGTTGATTTCATTTTTAAGCGTGAGATCGTTGATCTCAATCGATCGAATTTTATGAAGGCTGCACCCTGAACCCATGATGATTGTGGCGGCACAGCATAACAAAAAAAGGCTGATTTTCTTGTATAATATGAAAAATTGAAAGGTTACCATTGCACAACTATGTGTGGTTTGTCATCGGTTCCTTCAAAAATGATATCCTTAATCTCTTTGTTGATTTCATCATTGTGGAATTGTATTTTTGTGTGATTATTTTTCGTTTCATTTATAATAATATAATCCAGTCCGTTCATTTCACGGTTTATACCCAACTCAAATGAACTGATAAATTTTTTGAATTCGTCTGCTCTGGGAGTAAGTAAAACAACCTTATTCTCGGTTTTTTCAAATGCAGCAATTTTATATCGCTCAGGATCTTTAAATCGGCCCTGCAACCAGGACGTGATGTTTTCCATGATCAAAAGCATCATCTCTTTATTTCCGATATCCAGTTTTTGCCAGTTTCCGTTAAAAAACTCATATTTAAAGATTTGATTCTTATTGATGATCAAGGAGGACTTAAACGGTTTGATAAAATCAAGCCTTAACTTGTCTGGTGATTTAAAAATACACATCCCCGTAGAAATGACCGTTTCAGAAAATAAGGCAATGTTTTTTTCCTGGGTCAAAAGTGTTCTTAAGGTTTTAACTTTAGAAAAGTTTTTTTCAACATTTTCCAGAAGCTGGTTTAATTCGCTGTCAGAAAGAGGCTTTGACTCCATTGCAAACAAGGAAGTAACCGCAAATAAGCCAAAAACTATCAGCACTATAAAAAGGTTAATGGCTCTGTCTATCATAAATTAGTTATCCTCATTTTCCGGATTGAAAACTTTAATATTTCCTGCAGCAACTGTTTGCCTATTCAATGAAACTTCCCCTTTAAATAATTTAAATGCCCCTATTTCATCGGTTTTTGTAATAGAGATCTCTATTTTAGATGTTGACGTTACTCTCTGATAAAAGTTGAATTTATCCACACTCACCAGCATACCGATACCCGGATTTTCATCTTGAGTGATTAATGATTGATACCCATAATGTGCCGCTGCAGTCTGGGCAACACACTCAATGAGAATGCTATCAATAACAACGCCGTTTTCACAGCCATAGTCCCCTTCCCGGAAGGTTTTTTCTGACAATGCATTATCATTATCGATTCTACTGTAACTGTCTATCATTATCATCGGACATCTGTGAGGAATAATCTGAGTAATATCTTTTAAAATTATTTTTGACATAAAATTTTAACCCACCTAAATACAACAAAATCAATCTATTTGGTTAGAATGATACTTATTAAAATATCTACTATTAGCCAATCAATCGCTTAAGCAATAGCATAACAATGATAATGCCAGAATCACATAAAATTATTTTTTTTCATAACAATTGTCAAGTGAAATGGGGTTCAATGGTATTATCAGTCACGAGTAAAAATTTGGAAAACACCAATGGCTTACCCGGCGCCTCCCCCACAGTCCCGTACGAGCGGAATTCCCGCATACGGTTCCTCAGTTCCAGTTCTTTTGACCAAACTGAAAGCCAAACAAGTAGCCCTGTTTGGTGCATAACTTTGCTGCCCGTCAAACTATTGAACCGTCTGTTCCACAATTTTACGGTTTTGTGGTGATATGGTTTGTGATCTCTGTGGATCTCCCATAATTCCTTCCGTAAAAACGTTATGCCAAGCATCACCTTCCCTACAGTGGGTCGCTTGGGCGCCACTTCCCCACCTTCCCGATCCAATATTGCTGATC
>CAYWGN010000028.1:0-32608 GCA_964457495.1 uncultured Desulfobacula sp. | reverse complement strand
TAGTTAGTTAAATCTTGCAACTCAACGAAAGAGCAACAGTTGAGTTAGTTAGACTTATAATAATTTAAATATGATAAATTTTTGAAATACGCAATATAAAATTTAGTTTTTATTAAAAATATTTAAGTATACTGGATTATTGCTGTTTAAAAAAGGTGGTCCTATCCTGGAGACGGGCAAAAGATAAAACATCTGTGTTATGCGCAGGGGATTTTTAAAAGAAAAGGGGGTTGATAAAAAAATCAATCCCCTTTTCTTGGTTCAAATTTTATGCTTTTTCAGTTATTTTCTATTGCCGTACTCCGCATAGGTCATTGCTGTAAGCCTGTACACAAGGTGGGCCATTTTTGAAAATGGCAGGAATGCAAACAATTCAAAAATAGCAATCAGATGCAGGTAGTAAAAGAAGTAAGAAATATATTCCAGGTGCGCCAAACGGGTCATTTCAGTCAGCATACCCGTAAGACCCAGAGTAAAAACAACACCAAGAATGAACCAGTCTTTGTAATACGTGAGTTGTTCTTCTTTTTTATCAAGTCTGTTTTTAATCATCAACCCACTGCCGATTACCAGTGCTGCACCAGAAATATTGGCCAACCATTTCACAGGGTTAAATAGTGAATAGGGACCAGGTGTCTGGAACACGTAAAGAACCAAAAAGAATATACCTGTTACAATAAACAGCCCTACAAATGCATAAAGCACCATCATATGAGGCGTTGCACGGTCTTTATTGGATTCACATTCATTGAATTTGTCATGTTTAAGAACGGTTGGGATAACCCGGAGAAGTGCCTGGAACATTTCTTTAAAATCAAGAGATGTTTTATCAGTTTTTCCTTCGAAAACGGCATTATTATGAATGTCTGTAATGAATCGTTTTAAACCAAGAAAAAAGATAATGACCGCAAACGTTGCAGTTGGCACAAAGGTCAGATCCACAAACCAGGTTGAGAAAAAATTAGCCTGTGCAATGCCATGTTCTGCACCTGCAGGGGCATGGGCCCAATGGAAACGGCCACCAAGAATATCGCCAAATACAGCATGGAATATCTTTGTCATTGTATCTCCGGCGTTCATTGTGATATACGCAAGAATCGCAAACCAGATAGCTGGAATTCCAATCAGGAATGGTAGCATTTTAGGGTTGTTCACTGCTTTAGCCAACGCTTTGGGTCTTGCATATTCCATGATTGCAACAGACCTTACAGCAGACAGAACATCTCCGGGAGCAGCCCCTCTCGGGCAAAGATCAGTACAATCACCGCACTGATGGCACAGCCAGATGTCACCACTATTTATAAGCCTGTCCTTAAGACCCCAGGAAGCAGCTATCATTTCTTTTCTTGGGAAGGGACTGTTTTCAGGAGCAATAGGGCATGCAACCGAACAAGTAGCACATTGGTAACATTTTTTCAGTGTTTCACCACCAAGACTTCGTATTTGAGCTATAAAGTCAAGATCTGGTTGAGCAAGATATTTTTCAGTCATATTTACATACCTCCTAAACTATTTTTTAAATAGTTTTGTTAGAATCCTTTGAATGGGTTTGGACCAAGGTCTTCAACTACTTCGACAAAGGCATTGATTATTCCAGGAAGTTTGTCATATTCATCAATGGCAACTTCTACAAAGGCCACCCGTTCTTCTTCTAATGCAAGACTTGAAAGAGCGTCACCGATTTTTTTCACACGTATTTCGGCCAGCTCGGAACCTTTCATAAAGTGACATTGGTAATCATCCCCATGTTTACAGCCAATGAGGATAACACCGTCCATACCCTGGGCAAGTGCATCTTTAATCCAGATGACGTTAACGGAACCCAGGCATCTGACAGGGATAAATCGAACATTGGGGGAGTAATCTATTCGATTCATGCCCACCATGTCAAGGGCAGGGAAGGCATCGTTTTCGCAGATCAGTGCCAGGAATCTAAAGGGTGGCTCATCATAATCGTCTTCTGATGGAACGCCAACTGCTTTAACCTGGGAACCAATAGAATCAATTGTGTAATCTGAAAAAGTAATAATCCTTTCAGGACATGCACCCATACAGGTTCCACATCTTCTACATCTTGTCGGATTAATTTTTGGTGTTCCTTTTTCATCATCATCAAGCGCACCGAAAGGACACTCAACCGTACAGCGTTTGCACTGGGTACATCGCTGAAAGAAAAAGTCCGGATAGGTCATATCGCCAGATCTTGGATGAACAGCCATACCCCTGTTTGAACTTTCAATACACTGGATGGCTTTAAGAGCTGCCCCGGTTGCATCTTCAATGGATTCTTCAATGGTCATGGCCCGCCTGATGGCGCCGGCAGCATAAATACCTGTTCTCTGGGTTTCATAGGGGAAGCAGATATAGTTGGAGTCTGCATACTGACCAAAAATATCATTATCTCTGAATCCCGGGCCCTGTCTATAGGCAAGGTTGATAACAGGATCATCTTTGGTAACAGGTACCATTCCGGCTGCTACAACAACCATGTCGGCTTTTATGGCCAGATTTTCACCCAAAAGGGTGTTAATGGCTGTAACAGCGAGTCCATTACCCTGCTGGGCAACTTGTGTCACTGAACCCTTGGTCATGAAAACACCGTCTTCCTGCTGCATGCTTTTGTAAAAATATTCCTGAAGCCCAGGGGCTCTCATATGCTGATAAATAATATAAGCCTTTCCATCCGAATAATCATCTCTGACATATCTGGCCTGTTTTAAGGCGACCTGGCTGGTAACCGAGCCTGCATATTCAAAATCAGCATCATCTTCATCCTTGCCCGGAGACTGGATGAATACAACACTTTTGGCTTCTTTGCCGTCAGAGGGTCGAAGGATTTTACCTTTTGCGGCAATTTTTTCAAATTCGTCATTTGTGACAACATCGGCAAGATCAATCCCTAGATGGGCAAACGTCTCACCTTCAAGCTTTGCAGGTCGCCACCCGGCAGCCAGAACAACAGCGCCATAGAGCTCGCCATCAGGGTCAATTATAAGGATATCTTCTCGACCCGCATTGAATTCAAGATACTTGGCGTGGGAATCTTCTGCATTCAATTCTTTTCCGTTTTCATCCACCAGCATTTCTTCGGGCAGCGGGAAAGGAACGTCAAAGGGTATTTTTTCGCCGGGTTTTTTGAAAGTTACTGTGAATTCACCGGGCTGGCCGGCAATACGTGCAACCTCGGTGGCAGTTTTAACCGTAATATTGGAAAAACTTTCAATTTCTGCAATCAGTTCGTTGACAATCGGTGTCCTTAATTCTTCAAAAGGTTCTGCAACCGGCATCTGGCTTCTCATGTTGGCAGCATAACCACCCAGTTTGTCTGTTTTTTCAACAATGGTCACTTCATACCCGGTTTTTGCAGCATCAAGGGCGGCTGACATACCGGTGACACCGCCTCCCAGAACCAGAATTTTTTTGGAAAAAGTTTCTGTCTTATAGGGTTCGGGCAGGTTGACTTTTTGAACTCGGATCATCCCCATTTTGATATAATCTTCGGCTTTCATCTGAATGGGATCAAAATGTTCTTCATCATCCTTCTGATCTTCTGTCAGCATGGGATAAGTCTCTCTTGAGTGTGGCCATACAACCCCTTCTCTCAAGTTGGCTCTTTCAACGATACAGCCGTCAAACCCAAATACGTCAAAGTTAACACGCCTGGAACAGGCGCCAATGACCAGGGCGTTCACTTTTTTATCATCGATATCTTTTTGAATTAACGCAACACCTTCTTTGCTGCAGAGAAACGGGTGGGTGGTACAATTAACACCCTCTTCATCAGGAACATCGACCAGAGCTTCCATGTCGAGGGTATCACCGATTCCACATCCTGTGCAGATATATACTCCATATTTTTTATCCATGAGTTTCCTCTACCTCCTTACAAGGGTCTGAATGGCTTTAAGCGCCATACCTGTAGCATTCTGGTTAGATGTCACAACGTCGGCAGGTTTGTTGGCACAACCGGCCGCAAACATGCCACCTTTTTTAAAGTCGTTTACAATGAAACCGTCAGCATTGTAGTTCAGATCCGCATTGGGTTTGTCAATGGCAGTATTTGGCTGCATACCGGTTGCAAGTACGAGCATATCCACGGTCTGTCTGACTTTTTCGCCAGTAATAGTATCTTCGGCAACAAGATTTATGTTTCCCGAACCCGGCTCTTCTGAAACTTCTGCAACTTTACCTTTTACAAAGAAAATATTTTTATCTTGTTTAAGTTTTGCGTAAAAATTCTCATATTTTCTGCCCGGTGTTCTAAGATCAATATAATAAATATAGATTTTGGCCTCGGGATATTGTGCTCTCAAGTAAGTCGCATGTTTCAAAGACGCCATGCAGCAGATATAAGAGCAATAAGGCAGATGATTTTCATCCCTGGAGCCTGCGCACTGCGCAAAGGCAATGGTTTCAGGCGCTTTATCATCAGAAGGTCGGATAATTTTGCCCTGCGTCGGACCATTTGAGGATGCCATCCTTTCCAGCATCATGTTGGTGACAATGTTCTGATGTCTGCCAAATCCGAGATTGTCAATTTTTGTGGCATCATAAGGTGTCCATCCTGTATTCCAGACAATGGCACCCACTTTAAGATCAAAGGTTTTTTCTTCCATGTCAAAATCAATGGCATCATATTTACAGGCCTCTTTGACTTTGTCGCGGTCATCCGTACTTATGGCAGGATCTATAATATACCGCATGGGAAATGCCATATTATGCGGAAGATAAGCGGCTTTTCTGCGGTCCATGCCAAAATTGAAATCATTAGAGATTTCAGTATCACAAACTTTTGCGCATTCACCACAGGCAGTACAATTTTCATTTACATATCGAGGCATTGTTTTTACAGTGACAGTGTAGTCACCGGCAGCGCCTGATACATTCTGTACCTCTGACATAGTGAATACTTTAATATTTTTGTTGTCCCTGATTCTTTTGTAATTAATCTCAAGTCCGCAAGTTGGCGGGCAAAGTTTGGGGAAGTAGTGCTTTAACTGAGAAACTCTTCCACCAAGAGATGCTTCCTTTTCCACAAGGAAGACCTCATACCCCACTTCGGCAGCTTCCAGGGCAGTTGTAAGGCCGCTGATGCCACCACCAACCACCATTAAGCTGGAACTTTTCGGGGCTAAATTATCTGTTGTCATGCTGTCCCTCCGTGCATTTTGGTTATATTCTTTTGGGTTAACTATTTTTTTTATGCCAAATCTTAAGGTAAATATTTAATATTTAAAAAGTTTTTGACGTCCTCTCTCCTATTTTGTAAATAAAAAATAAATTAATATGCTTTTTTATTTACAAAAGAGGAGACAGGAAGAAAACCAAACCCTTCCCCCTATAATTCGAAAAAACCTCCAGGCACTAGAAAACCAGCACCTGGAGGTTATTATTCTAAGAACGTACGTTAAGATCTTCTTTCAGCACTAGTCGGAAATAATCTTAACATAAGGTACTTTTTTCAAACTCCACTCATTTGTTTCTTTGTTATATGTTGAGTTTGTAAAGCAGAACCATTCGTCGTCGTTCTGGCCCATGAAATCGCCTCTGTAATAGAAACCAGGGTATCTTGATTCTTCTCGGAACTGGATGTGACGGGTATGCGCCTGAACAGTGTAGAGACGATGGTTGATTTCCCATGCTCTTAAGAGTTCATGCAGGTCACCGGCAGCAATCTTTTCAAGATCTTCACGGAAGTATTCGAACAGCTCCATGAGGATTTCAAGAGATTTGCCGGAAGTCATGTAATAAGTCGCTGTACCGCCACCATACTCATTGGTCATCTTCATCAGACGCATGGCCATACCGGCAGGTTTGCAATAATGCGGGTTAACCGTTTCATCTGTTGAATAGTCACAATGGTCAAGATAAGTTCTGACCGGTTTGTAAACCATGTCAACCAGTTCTTCATCAGTTTCTTTGAAGCTTTTGGCTGCAGGGTTGTCTTTCAAGTATTTTATCATGGATTTAGCCGCAATACGACCTTCAGCATGGGAACCGGAAGAAAATTTATGACCGGAACACCCCACACCGTCACCAGCTGTAAACAGACCTTTGACAGTTGTCATTCTGTTGTAACCCCATTTATAGTCAGCAGGTACCCAGTCTTCTTCCGGGCCTGAACACCAGATGCCGCAGCATCCTGAATGGGAGCCAAGAAGGTAGGGTTCAGTCGGCATGACTTCCGAGTCTTTTTTCTCAGGTTCAGTATTGGTGGCACACCAGAGATTGGCCTGTCCGCAAGTCATGTCAAGGAAATCTTCCCATGCTTCTGACTCAAGATGTTTGAGCTCTTTTTTGCTCATGGTCTCGCCAAGTTTAGCAAGGGCATCAGTAGTTTTCATGATGATGGGACCCCGGCCTTCTTTGTACTCTTTCATCATGAGATGATTTCTCAGGCAGGTTGGAGTAACAGCAGCTGTTCCATAAGGAGCATATTTTTGAAGTTCAGCTTTTGCTTCATCAGACGCTGCAAATGCTTCACCAAGACCATTCAAGGTTTGAGCCTTAAATAGAAGGAACCATGCACCAACAGGTCCGTAACCATCTTTAAAACGGGCCGGGGTGAAACGGTTTTCCATCATGGAAAGTTCAGCGCCTGCTCTGACAGCCATTGTATAGGTGGAACCTGCATTCCAGACAGGATACCAGGCACGGCCTTTACCCTCACCGACTGAACGGGGCTGGTAAATATTAACTGCACCACCACAGGCGACCATGATAACTTTTGCGCTGATGATGTAAACTTTGTTTTCCCTTAAGGAGAAACCAACTGCTCCGGCAATCTTTGTGGGATCATCTTTGTCGTTAAGCAGTTCAACGATAAAGCATCTTTCAAGGATATTTTCTTCACCAAGGGCCAGTTTAGCAGCTTCAGCAACGATTCTCTTATAAGATTCACCATTGATCATGATCTGCCATTTACCAGTACGAACCGGTTGAGCACCCCCTTTAAGGGTTCCCATTTTCTGACCTTTTTTACCATCAAGGGTTTTTCCTTCCTCACTTTTTTTCCAGACAGGAAGTCCCCATTCTTCGAAAAGATGTACAGAATCATCAACATGACGTCCAAGGTCGAAGATAAGGTCTTCACGTACAATACCCATAAGGTCATTTCTGACCATACGTACGTAATCTTCTGGTTTGTTGTCGCCAACGTAAGTATTTATAGCAGAAAGACCCTGGGCTACTGCACCGGATCTTTCCATGGCTGCTTTGTCACAAAGAAGAATTTTTGTGTCGTCGCTTGCCCACTTTTTAATTTCAAATGCTGTTCCACAGGCAGCCATACCGCCACCGACAATCAGAACATCAACGTCTATTTTATCAACCTCTGGATCTCTAACAGCTTTAAGTTCTCCAACAGGTTTATTAGGTAATGCCATTATATACCTCCAAAATTATATATAAAGTATCAAAATTAAATGTATGACAATAAAGATTATGCAAGCTCTGTTGGAGCTACAAGTACATAACCATCTGCTTCCTGAGTAGAAAGAAGCCCACTGTCAAGGTCTTTACCTTTAAGGTCAAGATATGCATTAGCCTCACCTTCGGGGGTGGTTCTTATTGGAAATTTGAAACGTTTTATAGTACCGTTTCTGAACTTACATGTCCACATAATGTCCTCAGTACCCAGCATAGGAACAACCGAGCTTCCCATGGGTACAAAGTCAGAGTATCCTCTGACCTCAATGGCCTGGGTGGGACAGATTTTTACGCATGAAAAACATTCCCAGCACTGATCTGGTTCCTGGTTATATGCTTTCATCTCATTTGGTTCAAGAACCATCAGGTCATTGGGACAGATGTACATGCATGCTGTTTTGTCCCCACCTTTGCAGCCGTCACATTTTTCTGCAATTACAAAAGATGGCATTTAAAATACCTCCACTAATTTAAGTTAATCAAATCGCACAATACCGTTGTGCTACTATTTTACCTCACCAAATAGGCCGTAACCGTTACTGGTCGGCCTTTTAATCCTTATATAAGCTTGAAGAGCAAACAAAAACTAAACCCAATTATCCATTCAAGCTTCAAACACAGCTTTCGAGATATCACTCTCAACCGCTTATTGTCAAGAAATTTTCAAAAAAGATTGACCTTAATTTCCCAATTATTTTCGATAGGTTATAAAATAACGATATGTGTCAAATATTAATTAGAGATGATACAATATATAGTAGTCAGTTCAAAATAAAATAGAGGCTGGAAATCTAAAAGAATTATTGATAATCTAAAAAGAACATAAAAGAACATAAATGGTGAATGGTGGGTTGTGAGTTGTGAGGAAGCTAGGCGGATGGTTTTTTCTTACTAGTTAAAACTCATATCTCAATATTTTTAAATAAAGCAGAAGGAAAACCAATGACAGAAGATATGATACCGGTTAATCTCGAAAATTTAATGAATTTTAACTGCAGCGCTGAAAATGAATGCTTTAACGATTGCTGCCAAGACCTGAATCAGGCGCTAACACCCTATGATATTTTACGATTGAAAAATAATCTTGGGATATCTTCACAGGATTTTTTAAAGACCTATACCTCACTGCATTACGGGCCTGGATCTGGTTTGCCTATCATAGAATTTAAACCAAACCCGGGCAAGGGGTATGAATGCCCCTTTGTTACACCCCAAGGCTGTTCTGTCTATGAAGACAGGCCAGGCTCATGCAGGATGTATCCTCTGGCACGGGCCATTACACGATCAAGACAAACCGGTGAAATTACCCAATACTTTGCTTTAATTGAAGAACCCCATTGCAAAGGATTTGGCAGGGAAACCAGGCAAACTGTAAAACAATGGCTGAAAGGCCAGGATGTGGATAAACACAATAAAGAAAATGACAAGCTCATGGAATTGATCAGCCTTAAAAACCAGATTTTGCCTGGTAAGCTTGAAGGGGCGCAGTCTGATATATTTTACCTGGCCTTATATGATCTTGATGAGTTCCGGGCTCAGATTTTTGAAAAAGATCTTTTAAAGGAATTACCTGTCCCTTTTGACCTCTTAAGAAAAATCAAAGCAGATGATGAGGCATTGTTGAACCTTGGTCTTAACTGGGTAAAATATATGCTGTTTGGTGTAAATATTATATTTGGAGAATAGCTTTCATGCAGGTTAAAGGAAAAGTTGCCCTGGTCCTGGGAGCAGTTAAAGGAATCGGTAAAGGAATTGGTATTGCCCTTGCCAATGAAGGTGCAAAACTTGTTTTAACCAGGCATGACTGGGAAGACGCTTTTGAGAGAATGGAAACAGATTTTTTAGCATCCCAAGCCGAGCACATGATCATAACAGCTGATTTGTGCAAGATTAAAGATATTGAAAGGCTTGCTTTGTCCATTAAAGAAAAATATGGCCGTCTGGATATCCTTATTAACAATATTGAACGCGGCGGCTGGCCCACGGTTCATGGTGAATATGTTGAAGATCAATGGGATCTTGAAATTGAAACCACGCTAAAGGCAAAACAATGGGTGTTTTCTTCTGTGTTTCCCCTGCTGAAAAAAGCCAGGGAGGCCGTGGTCATCAATATATCTTCCATTGCAGGGATTGTGGGACGATCCGGTCCTGCTGCACTGGTTTTTAATGATGGGTATGCTGCTGCCAACAGGGGTGTTTCAAGTCTGACTGAAACCTGGGCCCGGCTGGGTGCGCCCCATATCCGTGTCAATGAAATTATGCTGGGCATTTTTGATACCCGGCATGCAAAAGACACCCGGGGATGGAGTCAGGTTCTAACTAAAGAGGAAAAACTATCTTTGATTGATCACACCCTGTTGAAACGGACAGGAACCATAGAAGATGCGGTCAAAGCATGCCTGTTTCTCATCAAGGATGCCCCCTACATGACGGGAAGTGTTTTAAGGCTTGATGGAGGATATGTGCTTGCCGGGGAAAATATTCCGCCCATGCCCAAAGGGATTGTTTAAGCAGTCAGGTGAAAATAAATTGAAAGATGGTCATTTAAGTTTTGTGAATAATTTCTTGAATGATATGGGCAAGCTTTTCAGGATCATGTCGGGCAATCATTGCATTGGTATCCAAAACATCGGTCAGGTGCAGGTTGCGATGATCCCAGAAAGGGTCTGTCATATCAATATGAACAAAGTCTGATTTTTGTTCAGAATAGATATCAAGTACCTTTTGTATGGGTTTTGTAGCGTTGCCAATAAAACCATCAACTTTACGTCCGATACAGTCTTCCAGTTTGATAACAAAATCTTTTCCTGAAAAAGTGTGGGTCTCTCCAAATTTTGTCATAATATTAATAAAGAAATAAATTTTTGCAGATGTATTTTGCAAGGCCTCTTTTACCCCCGGTACAATCAGGTTGGGGATAATGCTGGTAAACAGGTCGCCGGGTCCTATAAAAATATAGTCAGCCTTGTCAATGGCATCTAAAACAGGGGGAAATACAGAAATTGAGGCATGGTGATGGGGAACCAGGAAAACATCTTTTATTTGTTCGCGCTGTGTTCCCCGGGGCAGATCAATGGCTTCTTCGCCATAGATTCTTTTCCCGTCCATCAGCTCGGCAACCAGAGTTGCCCGGTCTATGGTAACGGGAAGGATGGTGCCGTCCACTTCAAGTATTTCAGAAAGGGCAGCAACACCTGCAGGGAAATTTCCTGTATATCTTGAGAGCATTGTTAAAAGCATGTTCCCAGCACTATGGCCCGCCAGGCGGCGATCCTTTTTAAATCGTTTTAACATAATGCATTGGCCGGCAGCCTGATAGGGTGACAAGGCAAGTATACATTTTAAGATGTCCCCGGGCGGCAGGATTCCAAGTTCATCCCGCAATCTGCCGGTGCTGCCGCCTGAATCCACCATGGAGACTATGGCTGTTGTGTGTGTGTTTTCCAAATCCCTTAATCCGGATAATAATATGAATTGCCCACTTCCACCCCCGATGGTGACAATTTTTTTTTCTTCTATTTTCATTGAACTCCTTTTTTGTCGAAATTACACAAACTTAGTTTTTGGCATAAAAAACCATCTGCATCTGTTTTAAAGGGTGTATGCCAACAAACAATTAAAAATATTATTGTTAAATCAGCATTTGTGCAATGGTTTCTTTTATTTTATCGGTTTTATTGAAGTCCTGTCGAAATTTCATCTCTATTTGCGCCATTTGTTTATAAAATGGTGTCCTGTCAAATTTGATATATGGTTTTTCATCAAATAACCCTGCATCACAACCAGGGCCTTTGATGGGTCCAGCCCCGGGCTTGCAGAGTTCATGGGGCAGCCCGTGAAGTCTGCAAATCATTGGTCTAAAGGAATATAGAAGGCATTGGCCATTTTCATTTACCGGGCAGATAATTTTTAAAGCCTTTGTTTTTAAGTTTTCAGAAAAAGTCTTTTTAATATAGATATCTGCCCGGGTCAGTATGGTTTTTTTCTGGTCCTGATCAAGTTTATTAAAACCGTGGCATAAATAGTCTTTTTCAATATAGGTATGGTGGAAAAACAAAGAAGTACAGCAATTGTCTTCACACCCGTTGCAAATGAAATGGTAGCCGGCAGCAATCTTGTCCCAGGTTTTATCCATATCATTGTAAAGGGTTTTAAGGGCTTTAAAAAAGGTGTCTGTCATGGGAGAAAATCAGACCAAAGGTTTGGGAAGGAAAATTTTGGAATAAAGCCTTAAAGCATACCGGTCTGTCATGCTGGCAATCAAATCACAAACAGACCGTTTAAGAGCATTTTTTGAAGAATCCCATGGGGCCATTTCCATTTTTTCCAACTCCAGCTGCAGGTGGTCAGGCTCTTTTATGAAGTAATTATAAAGACTTATGATCACCTTTTTTGCCTTTAAAAATTCGTTGTGAACTGCGGGTGAACGATACACTTTATCATATAGGAATTTTCTTAATATTATCATGGCATGGAAAGTATCCTGGCCCATATCAAGGATGAACTTGTCATTCTGTGGCCCGCTGTTATAAACCAATTGCTCAATCATGATGCTGGCTCTCTGGGCGTGTGTTTCCCCTAATTTTTTAATGCAAATGTCTGGAACCTCTGTTGATAAGATAACTTTGCCTCTCAATGCATCATCAAGGTCATGGTTTAAATAGGCGATGATATCTGCCACCCGGACGAGTCTTCCTTCGACTGTGATAGCTGTCTCACCAGGTGTTGCAGGGATTATATTGCCAAATCCCTTGGAGTGTTTTAGGATACCATCTCTGACTTCCCGGGTCAGGTTAAGGCCGTTTCCTCTGTTTTCAAGGGAATCCACTACTCTCAAACTTTGGTCAGCATGGGAAAAATGGGGAGAATGAACCTCAATCAAGGCTGTTTCACCGCCATGTCCAAAGGGTGTGTGGCCCAGATCGTGGCCCAATGCAATGGCTTCGGCAAGATCTTCATTCAGATGCATGGCTCTGGCAATAGTTCTTGAAATTTGGGCTACTTCTAGAGTATGGGTAAGTCTGGTACGATAATGGTCTCCCAGGGGGGAGAGAAAAACCTGGGTTTTGTGCTTTAACCGCCTAAAGGCATTTGAATAAACGATCCTGTCCCTGTCAAGTTGGAAAGGTGTTCTGATGTTATATGTGGTTTCTTCGTCGCCCCGTCTTTTTGCAGTGGAACTTAAGGTGCCGTACGTCGAAAGAAAATTTTTTTCTCTAATCTGAAATTGTTCCCTGATACAAAGGTTTTTATCTGACAATTTTTTTTGTATATATATTTTCTTTTTTGTTTCCATAAATAATTATTGAATAATTATTAAAATTTAATACACTATATCTGTTATACAAAAAGCAGGTTGAACCTCAATGGGTTATATTTGGTCATATGAAACATGGTTTGTAAAGGGTTATTTCATTTGGGAGAGGTGATTTCAATTGGATTATGAATATTACATGGGCTTTGCATTGGAACAGGCCAAAAAAGCCTTTGACCAAGGGGAATTCCCTGTGGGCTGTGTGATTGTGCAGGATAAAAAAGTGATTGCAAGCGGTGCAAGGCTGGGAACAACTAACAACAAACCTTTTTTCAGTGAGATTGATCATGCTGAGATAAGGGCGTTAAAGCATCTTGAAAAAAGTAATATTGAGTTTTGCCCTGAAAAATCAATCCTTTTTTGTACCATGGAGCCCTGTCTGATGTGCTTTGGCGCTATTATTCTGTCCGGCATAAAAAAAATAGTATATGCCTATGAAGATCCCATGGGGGGAGGAACGAAATGTGATTTGAAAAAGTTACCGTTCTTATATCAGCAGTGCTCAATAGAGGTTATTTCTGGGGTGCTGCGACAGAAAAGTCTTGATTTTTTTTATGATTTTTTTAATAAAGAGGATAACTTGTATTGGAAAAACAGTTATTTGGAAGAATATACCTTTGATCAGAAAAGAGAGAAGAATTCAAAATAAATAATGCTTGCATTTTTCTATGCAAGCCATTATAATCGCTGGGTTATACTTGTTCTATCAGGGATTAATATAGAATCATGTAGTTGCAGGAGGTGTAGGATAGCTAAGCGGGGAAGACAGGATCAGACAAGTGTGAATAAGGGAATCAGGGCCAGTCAGGTTAGGGTTGTCGGCTCTGATGGTTCGCAGATAGGAATTATGCCCATTGAAGAGGCATTAAAAATTGCAGGGGAAGAAACGCTCGATTTGGTCGAGGTTTCGCCGGATGCAGAACCACCTGTTTGCAAGATAATGGATTTTGGAAAATTTAAGTACGAGCTGACCAAAAAAAAGCAGGAGGCTAAACGTAAACAGAAAACGACTCAAATTAAAGAAATAAAGGTCAGGCCAAAAACGGATGACCATGACCTTGCAACAAAGGTCAAGCATATTGAGAAGTTTCTCAGTAAAAATGATAAAGTAAAGGTTACGCTTTTTTTCAGGGGAAGGGAAGTTATACTCAAGGAACAGGCCAATACGGTTCTGAAAAAACTTGTTACTATGACTGAAGGGTTTGCCCAGGTTGAGCAGCTACCCAAATATGAGGGTCGTGTTATTACCATGCTTTTGGGGCCTAAATAGTGTTTGAACGAAAACTCACCCATCTACTGCGGTGCTGCAAAATCCTGCCAAATTATAAATCGGGCCTCATGTACAGTAGTACACTCCGGTTTCAAGATTTTTTGCGCCTTGTATATGGGCAACTTTTCGCCCAAACACGGGGTTTTCGGTCAGGCACTAAAAAATATAGTTTTATAAAATAGCAAGACTGCTTAAAAATACATAATAAATGTATGGTGGTATATTGTTTGTTTTAACTGTGTACCACCATATTTTTTAGAAATTGCAATACAGGAGAGGATAAAATGCCTAAAATTAAAACATGCAGAGCGGCTGCCAAACGGTTTAAAAAAACAGGATCAGGGAAATATAAATTCCGCAAATCCCATTCCAGCCATATATTAACCAAGAAAAGCACTAAAAGAAAAAGATCTTTAAGGTTAGATAATATGGTGGATAAGGATAATATGAAAGAAGTCAGGCGTATGTTACCCAACGGATAGATAGTGCTCGGCCGAAAACCGCCCATTTTGAAAGCATAAGCTCCACTGCGAACCGATTACTGCATTGGGATTGGATTACAGTGGAGCCTATGCTTTCAAAATGGTAGGTTTTCGTTTAAACACTAAATAACACCCAGATTAATATGATAATGATATTAATTAAAAAAATAGAGAGTTGAGGAGTTTGACAAAATGAGAGTTGTAAGAGGATTTAAAGCAAGAAGACGTAGGAATAAGGTACTGAAGCTTGCAAAAGGGTTTAGAGGCGGAAGAAGCAAATTATACCGCACGGCGGCAGACGCTGTTGATAAAGCGTTGATGTATGCATACCGGGACAGAAGGGTGCGTAAAAGAGATTTCAGAAAACTCTGGATCGTCAGAATCAATGCCGCAGCAAGGATGAATGATCTGTCATACAGTAAATTTATCAATGGTCTTAAATTGGCAGGCAGTGAATTGGATCGCAAGGTGTTGGCTGATCTGGCAATATGTGATCCAGCTGCTTTTTCCCAATTGGCATCACTTGCCAGTGCAAATGTTTAAATAGATTAAACGATTTGCGAGGGTATTTTGCAAAATAGTATTATTGATATTGAAAAACAAGCCCTTGAAAGCATAGAAAAAGCCACTGATTCAGAGCAGCTTGAGCAGTTTTCCATTAAATATCTTGGAAGAAAGGGAGAGCTCACAAAATTTTTGAGAAATATTTCTTCTCTTCCAGTGGATGAACGTCCCAGTGCTGGTAAGAATGCGAATATTCTGAAGACAAAGCTTGAAAAAGCTGTTAAGGCGGCCTTGTCAAAAATTGAGGCTTATGATGATAAGGCGTTTACAGGTATTGATGTGACCCTTCCTGGGCGGTTCGTCCAAAGGGGGTCTCTTCATCCTATAACCCAGGTGGCCAAAGAGATTTCTGATATCTTTTTAAGACTTGGGTTTGATATTGCAGAAGGCCCGGAAGTTGAAACGGATTATTATAATTTTGAGGCCTTGAATATTCCCAAATATCATCCTGCAAGGGATATGCAGGACACCTTTTATGTGTCGGAAAATATTGTTTTAAGGACACATACATCTCCATCCCAACCCCGTGCAATGGAAAAAACCCAACCGCCATTGAGAATTATTGCGCCGGGAAAGGTGTTCAGGTGTGATTCAGACATCACCCATACGCCAATGTTTTATCAAATTGAAGGCCTGATGGTGGATACAAATGTCTCTTTTGGTGACTTAAAAGGGATTTTGACCACTTTTGTTCATCAATTTTTTGACACCCAAACATCTTTAAGATTCAGGCCCAGTTTTTTCCCCTTTACCGAACCAAGTGCTGAAGTTGATATACGTTGTGTCATGTGCAAAGGAAAAGGCTGTCGAATCTGTTCAAAAACAGGATGGCTCGAAGTATTAGGGTCGGGCATGGTTCATCCCGCAGTTTTTGAAAATGTCGGGTATGATACACAAAAGTATACAGGCTTTGCCTTTGGCATTGGCATCGAGCGTATGGCCATGCTCAAATATGGTATTGATGATATCAGAAAATTTTATGAAAACGATTTGCGTTTTTTAGGGCAGTTTTAATATGAAAGTCAGTTTAAGCTGGTTAAAAGAGTATATCTGCGTTGATCTTGAACCATCCGAAATAGCAGAAAAATTGACAATGGCAGGCCTTGAGGTTGATGCTGTTGAAGATAAATATGAATACCTGGCCAATATTTTTGTCGCAAAAATTGATGAGGTTAAAAAACACCCAAATGCTGACAAGCTGTCTATCTGCAGTGTTGACGCTGGTGGGGGCGAGCTGATTCAGATTGTCTGCGGTGCACCCAATGTACGCAACGGTATGGTTGTACCCTGTGCACTTCCCGGAGCTGTGCTTCCAGGAGATAAGAAAATAAAAAAAGGGAAGATTCGGGGTGAAATTTCCTGCGGAATGTTGTGCAGTGCTGCGGAACTAATGCTCGATACGGATGCTTCAGGAATTATGGATCTTGGAGAAGACTTTCTTGCAGGAACTCCCCTTGAAGAAGCGTTAAAAATTTCTGATAGTATATTTGAAATTGATTTGACCCCCAACAGGCCGGATTGTTTGAGCATTATCGGTGTGGCCCGTGAAGTTGGAGCTTTCACAGAACCCAGGCAAAAGGTTACACTTCCTGATTATACTCTGCCAAAAGATAAAATAAGTAAAGAATCAATTCACGATTATGCAAAAGTTCAGATTATTGATTCGGATCTTTGCCCAAGATATTCTGCAGGTCTTTTATTTGATGTTAAAATCAAACCCTCTCCGTTCTGGTTGCAGGAAAGACTTGAAACCATAGGCCTGACACCCATTAATAACGTGGTTGATATTACAAATTTTGTTATGATGGAAACGGGTCAACCCCTTCATGCCTTTGATTTTGATCAGCTTGCAAAGGGTAAGATTATCGTGAGAAGAGCCGGGGATGATAAAGATTTTAAAACCCTTGACAGTAAAGCTCACAAGCTTGAATCTGATATGCTCATGATCTGTGATGGAGAAAGACCTGTGGGGCTTGCCGGAGTAATGGGGGGCGAAAATTCCGAGATTTTAGATTCCACCACCCGTGTACTTGTGGAAAGCGCATATTTTAATCCGGTTTCCATCAGAAAAACGGCAAAAAAAACCAATATTGCCACGGACGCGTCCCACCGGTTTGAACGGGGTGCTGACCCGGATGGAACAGTCAAAGCATTAACCAGGGCAGTTTCCCTGATGGCTCAACTATGCGATGCAACCATTGCAAAAGATTATATTGATGAATATCCCAACAAATCTGTTCCCGTTAAGATTGACTTGAATACAGATGTTTTGAATAAACGATTGGGGACTGATTTAAGTCGTGATGCAATCTGTGAGATTCTCAGGTCAGTGGAATTTGAAGTTGAGAAAATAAGTGATGTCCATCTGAAAGTCGGGGTACCATTTTTCAGAGTGGATGTTACCAGACCTGAAGACCTGTTTGAAGAAGTGGCCAGACTTTGGGGATATAACAATATTGAGACAAGTTATCCTCTGGTGCCGGCTATTGGCAGACCTTTGGATCAAAAGATCGTTCTCAGGGAAAACATCCGGCATATAATGACTGGATTTTCTTTTTTTGAGATCATTAATTATAATTTTATTAATGAAAATTCATGTGACAGGTTAAACCTGTTGGATAACGATAAAAGGCGGCATGTTGAAACGATTTTAAACCCGATTTCAGATCAGATGTCTGTTTTAAGGAGTTCTTTGATTCCCGGTCTTCTTGAAACAATGAAAATAAATATTTCACAGCAGGTAGATACGTTAAAGATTTTTGAAATCGGCAAGGTGTTTTTTGCCACACAAAAGGGGTCTTTGCCTGAAGAAAAAGAAATGTTTGCGGGCTTGATCACAGGCAGCCGGTCTGATCAGTCATGGCATTCAAAAAAGACCAAGATTGATTTTTTTGATTTAAAAGGTGTTATTGAAGGTTTTTTTGAAGGGCTGATGATCAAGAATTTAATTTTTGAAAAAATTGAAGATGAATCCTGCCCATATTATAAAAAAGGATATGCAGCTGTAATTAAATCCAATGATACCCT
The DNA here is from genome assembly GCA_964457495.1 of uncultured Desulfobacula sp. Lineage (GTDB taxonomy): Bacteria > Desulfobacterota > Desulfobacteria > Desulfobacterales > Desulfobacteraceae > Desulfobacula. The sequence goes on along the minus strand of CAYWGN010000028.1, from coordinate 14,523 downwards.
TTTGGGTACCCTTGGAAAAATCGATGGAAAGGCTTTGAAAAATTATGGATTAAAACAGGATGCATTTGTTTTTGATTTCAGTCTTAAGACCATACAGGACCTGATTCCCTGCGATATTACAGCGGAACTTTTGCCAAGATTTCCTTCCATTTCAAGGGATATTACCATTATTGTGGACAGATCTATAACAGTCGGGGCAATCTTGAAACATGTTGAACTCATTTTGAAAAAGGAATCTCTGATTGAAAAGATTTTTCTTTTTGATGCGTTTGAAGGCCTGCCACTGCCTGAAGGTAAAAAGTCTTTGTCCTTCAGGGTTGTTTATAGATCAGCAAGTAAAACCCTGAAAGAAAAAAATATTAAAAAATTGCATGTAAATATTTCACAATCAATTGTTGACCTGTTCCATGCAGACCTGCCAGACTCGCAGGAAACCAGATAGGGCAATTATTTTAATATCCTTGCCCCGTTAAATGTGTTATTGACAAACCCAATTGGGGTTGGTATATTATGCCGCTAATGCGGGCATAACTCAGCTGGTAGAGTGCAAGCTTCCCAAGCTTGATGTCGCGAGTTCGAGTCTCGTTGCCCGCTCCATCTTTAAAAGGAAGGATGGCAGATTTGTTCCACTGATTTTATTTGGTGAAGATTTTGTGATTGTTGCACTAGGAACGGGCATCTGCCCGTTTTTGTATTTGAGGACGTATAAAAAAGTGGGTATTAAGAAGATATATGGGTGTTAAGCCGAAGAAAGATAACAGAGGGTTAGTTGAAAAAATTAAAGAAGTTGCGCAGCCACTGTGCCAGGCTGAGAATTTTGAACTGGTTCATTTGGAATATGCCAATAGTGATCGGGAAAATATTGTCCGTCTCTTTCTGGATAAACCAGGGGGCATTACACTAGACGATTGTAGTTATGTCAGCCGTCAGCTTGGAGACTTAATAGATGTTCATATAGAGGATATTGGCAGTTACAGGCTAGAAGTTTCTTCTCCCGGGCCAAACCGTCCTTTGAATAAAAAAGAAGATTTTCATCGTTTCAAGGGTGAGAGAGTAAAAATTGAGACTAATGAGTTGATTGAGAATAAAAAAAAGTTTACCGGAATTCTTGAGATGATTAATGATGATTCTGTTGTAATTGCTGTTGATGAGAAAAGAGTTGAGATATCAGATCATGCGATCAGCAAAGCAATACTTGCAGGTCAATAATATGGAGAACGCTTAGTAATGTTTATCACAGATATTAAAAGGGTTATTGACCAGGTAAGCCGAGAAAAAGGTATTGAACCGGAAGTTCTTATTAACACCCTGAAAGAAGCCATTATTTCAGCGGCAAGAAAGAAAATCGGTCCACGGGCTGATATTGAAGTCCATTATGATAGTAAGACAGGGGATGTTGAGGTCTTCCATTTTAAAGAGGTGGTAGAAGAAGTTGAATATTCTGACAGTGAGTTGACCCTTGAAGATGGATATGAATATGACCCTGAATGTGAGATTGGTGACAGCCTTGGTATCCGGATTGATACAGAAGAATTTGGTCGAATTGCTGCTCAGTCTGCTAAACAGGTCATCATTCAGAAAATGCGGGAAGCGGAAAGAAATGCGATCTATGAAAATTTTATCCAGAAAAAAGGTAAAATTATTAATGGTATTGTTCAACGCTTCGACAGGGGCAGTATTGTCGTCAATCTGGGACAGGCAGAGGCGGTTTTAAGGCCCAGGGACCAGATGCCAAGAGAAAATTATAAGCGTGGCGACAGGATCAGAGCTTATGTTTTAGATGTCCTGGAGGAATCAAAGGGTGCCCAGATTCTTTTATCCAGAACACATCCTGAATTTTTAGTTGAATTGTTTAAAACAGAGGTTCCGGAAGTAGCAGAAGGCATTGTAACCCTTCGCGGGGCCGCAAGAGTCCCAGGGTTAAGGGCTAAGGTAGCCGTATCTTCAAGTGATTCGGATGTGGATCCCGTTGGTGCCTGTGTGGGTATGAAGGGAAACAGGGTTCAGAATATTGTTCAGGAACTTCGCGGTGAAAAAATTGATATTGTTCAATGGAGCCCTGATATAGCAAGATTTGTTTGTAACGCGTTGTCGCCTGCTGAGATTGCCCGGGTGATTATTGATGAAGATAATCGATCCATGGAAGTCATAGTGAACGATGAATACCTTTCCATTGCCATCGGCAAGGGTGGTCAAAATGTGTCTCTTGCCTGTGAAATAACAGGTTGGCATCTGGAAGTGACCAGTGAAGAGGAATACAGCCGGGAATTAAAACAAGGATATGACAGTCTGATGAAATTGACTGGGGTGGGACTGTCCATGGCAGAAGTTCTTTTTAAAAGCGGATATGCTTCTGTCCTGGATATATCTGAAGCAGACATTGAAGATATTATTTCAATCACTGAATTAGATGAAATTCAAGCTAAAGAAATGATTGAAGAAGCAAAGGTCATTCTGGAAAAAGAATTACAGGAAAAAGATCAGGAACAAGATCAGGAACAAGAGCAGGCTCAGGCTCAGGAACAAGATCAGGCTCAGGAACAGGATCAGGCTCAGGAACAGGATAAAGAGCAGGAACAGGAACAGGATAAAGAGCCGAAAGATGATCAAGATATTCAAGAAGGTGAAGACGATTAACGGTTAGGTCATATAGACAACAGATAACAGACGAAAAAAGAATATAAAAAGAGACTTACTTGGGGGCAATAAATGGTGAAGATCAGAGTATATGAGTTGGCTAAAGATCTGAACATGTCGAACAGAGCGCTTCTTAATAAAATGAAAGAGTTAAAGATTGAAGTTAAAAGCCATATGAGTTCTCTGGAAGACTCTGATGTTAGCGCAATCAAAAAAGGCCTTTTTGGAAAAGCAAAAAGGAAAAAGGATGTTAAGGTAAAATCATCCGTCATCCGCAGGCGCAGAAAGGATTCTGAAGAGATTGCTGTGCCGGAAACTAAGGAAGAAACCATAACATTGACGGAAGAAAAAACAGAACAGACTATTGCCCTTAAAAACAAAGCGCCTGTTGCCCAGGAAGAAATACAAGAAGCGCCATCAGATATTGAGCAAGGGGTTATTAAAGAAGAACCCAAAGACCAGGATATTGAAAAGGTCCCTGGGAAAATAGAACCAGCTCCCAAAAAAAGTAAATTAAAAGCTAAAAAGGGTAAGCCTGCCAAAATTATTAAACCCGTGGAAATTGAAAAACCAGAAACAATTGAGACTGAAAAGACAAAAGTCGACCTTAAAGCTGATGAGACTGCAATTCCTCCTGCAAAGAAAGAAGACCTTAAACCTGAAGAATTGATTGTGGAAAAAGAAGAAAAACATATTGTTGCCCAGAAAATTGAGCCCATTGTTGCCGAGGATATAGAGAAAAAAAAGAAAAAGAAAAAGAAAAAATCCACTCCTGCAAAAATTGTTAAAATTGCAGATCCTTTAGTGCTTGAAAATTTAAGAAAATCCACTCCAGGCGAAGATAATAAATGGGGTGGGGTGAAAAAAGGCAGCAACAAGGAGATTGCAAATAAAAAACCCTTTCAAAAGAGAGCCCCCGCACCCTCACGGCCTCCTGCTACTCCTGGAAAGGATGTGCCCGTGGTGGATATTCCCGTGTCCGATGAAATTGATACGCTGAAAAAGAAAAAAGAAAAAAGAAAAATCGTGTTTGGTGATGACAAGCCTGCTGCAGGTAAAAGAAAACAGCGTAAGAAAAAATCTGTGGTTGAAGGGGAGGCCCTCTATGCCGTCCCCCGCGGTAGAAAAAAACGAGGCAAAAAAGAAACAAGAGGGAAAAAGGGAAATAAGACCCAGATTACCACACCAAAAGCAATTAAAAGACGTATTAAGATTGATGACGCCATTGAACTTGCCGAACTTGCAAAGCGAATGGGTATCAAAGCAAATGAGATGATTGCTAAATTGATGACCCTAGGTGTTATGGCAACGGTGAATCAGACCATTGATTTTGATACGGCAGTGCTGGTTGCCACAGAATTCGATTTTGAAGTGGAAAAAGCATCTTTTGAGGAAGAGGCCCTTCTCAATATTGAAATTGGGGATGATGAAGATAAAATGACTGGAAGAGCGCCGGTTGTCACTATCATGGGGCATGTAGACCATGGGAAAACTTCACTTTTAGACGTCATCAGGAAATCTAAAATTACCAGTGGTGAAGCCGGCGGAATTACCCAGCATATTGGTGCCTATAATGTTAAAACACCCAATGGTGGACGGGTCACATTCCTTGATACACCAGGGCATGCTGCTTTTACTGCAATGCGATCCAGGGGTGCCCAGGTCACGGATATTGTTATCCTTGTGGTTGCTGCTGATGACGGGGTGATGCCCCAGACCATAGAAGCAATCAACCACTCAAAAGCAGCAGGTGTACCCGTTGTGGTTGCTGTAAATAAAATGGATAAACCAGGCGCTGATCCTGACAGAATAATGAGAGAACTATCAGAGCTTGATCTGCTTGCAGAAGACTGGGGCGGAAATGTCATATTTGTGAAAGTATCTGCAAAGACAGGAGAAGGTATTGATGATCTTCTTGAAATGATTCTTTTGCAGTCTGAAGTTCTGGAACTCAAGGCAAATCCAGAAAGAAAAGCCACAGGTTATGTTGTAGAATCAAGGTTAGACATTGGTCGGGGTGCAGTTGCAACAGTACTTGTAAAACAGGGAACCTTGAGAGATGGTGATCCAATTGTGTGTGGACACTATTCAGGTCGACTCAGGGCAATGATTGATGATTCCGGGGTCAGAATTGATAGCGCAGGCCCGAGTACTCCTGTTGAAATTGTTGGCTTGAACGGTGTGCCAGATGCCGGGGATGAGTTTATAGCTGTTGCCTCGGATAAGGATGCAAAACAGATTGCAGGCCACAGGATGCAGAAACAAAGGGCAAAAGAGTTGGCCAAGAAGAGTCGGGCAAATCTTGAAAAAATGTTTGAAAATCTTGGTTCTGCTGAAGTCAAGGAACTCAGGCTTCTTGTTAAAGCAGATGTTCAGGGCTCCATTGAAGCCTTGAATGATTCATTAAAAGATCTGGCCAAGGAAGAAGTGGAGATTAAAATTGTTCATTCCGGCGTTGGTACTATTAATGACTCAGATGTAGCACTTGCAGCAGTGTCTGATGCCATTATTATCGGGTTTAATGTCCGACCGACAACCCAGATTCGAAAGTTTGCCAAGGATGAAAATGTGGATATGCGGTTTTATGATATTATTTATAATGTTATCAATGATATTAAGGCTGCACTGGATGGCATGATGCCGTCCACATTCCATGAAATTATCATTGGACGGGCTGATGTTCGTGATACTTTTGTGGTGCCTAAGATGGGAACCATTGCAGGGTGCCATATTTCAGAAGGCAAAGTTGTTCGAGGCAAGAAAGTAAGACTCTTAAGAGATGGCGTTATCAAGTGTGATACAGAATTGTCATCCCTGCGGCGGTTTAAAGATGATGCCAAAGAGGTGGAACAGGGATTTGAGTGCGGCATTGGTCTTCAAAAATACAATGATATCAAGGTGGGCGATACTATTGAGTGTTATGAAGTTGAAGAAAGAAAGTACAAAGGCTGATTAATTAAACATGAAACCCTATACAAGAGCCGACAGAATCAGTGGAAAGATTCAATATGCCATTACTGAACTTTTAAGTAAAAAAATGCAGGACCCGAGAATTGAAATGGCCACTGTGAGCGGTGTGAAAATGACACCGGATCTTCGGGTTGCCAATGTGTATATTGCTGTTTTTGGAGATAAAAAGCGAATTTCAGATGCCATGGATGGATTTAAGAATTCCAAGGGATTTATCAAAAAAAGCATTGCTCCGGCATTGGGATTGAAATTCATGCCGGAATTAAAATTTTTCCATGATGATTCCTTTGACAAGGCTGCTAAAATGGATGAACTCATTAAATCAGCTTTAACGGGAATATCAGACGAACAAGACACTTTAAAAAAATAAATGAAAAGTGGCATTATAGCTGTTAATAAGCCTTGCGGCATCTCTTCAGCCCGTGTGGTGGCTCGTGTAAAAAAGGCTTTGGGAGCTAAAAAAGTTGGGCATACCGGTACCCTGGACCCTTTTGCCACAGGATTGCTGCTTTGCGGGATTAACAAAGGGACCCGGATATCAGGATTTTTTCTTGGCGGTCATAAAAGGTATCTTGCCAGGATCTGTCTGGGGGTTGAAACTGACACCTATGACCTGACAGGTAAAACAGTTTTTACAGCCCCAAAAAAGGTCATGGATGGTCTTAAAAAACAGGATATCCAGGAGTCTGTAAAATCTTTTATAGGCATCCAGGACCAAGTAGCGCCAGCTTTTTCTGCTTTGAAGCATGAAGGCCAGCCTTTGTATAAACTGGCACGCCAGGGAAAGAAAATACAAAAACCGCCAAGGCAGATTGAGATTTTTGATATCTGCATCAACCATATTGACTTACCGAATATTGACATAGACGTTTTTTGCGCGTCAGGGACCTATATCAGAAGTCTTGGCTTTGATCTAGGCAGAAAACTTGGATGCGGTGCTCATTTATCAAAACTTTGCAGAACACAGTCCAGTCAATTTCTCTTAGACAATGCAATTGAATTGGATGCTCTTGAAAGTCTTGATAAAAATGCTGTTGAACAAAGAATTGTTCCCTTATCAAAGTGTCTTGAATTTATGCCCCAAATGTTAGCTAGCAAATCCATTGCCCAAAAAATCCAATTTGGTCAAAAGCTTTTAAAAAAAGAATTTTCCGATATCCCGGAAAAAAAAGGCCAACTCATCCGGGTGATTGATGATAAGAACAACCTTCTGGCGATTATTCAATTAAATGAAAACAGGGAAGAATATAATTATTCTTGTGTTTTTTCAAGTTAACTGGTATTTATAAAAGGTTATATATATTCGTAATGGTATGGTGATCTGTTTTGAATTTCTTTTTTCTGAATGGAATATCGGATGGGAAATCATAAAAAATCAGGTTATCAAAGCATGTTTTGTTTATTCCAAATAAAGGAGTTTTAAAGTGGTTTTATTAGTAGAGAATAAAGATGAGATGATTGGACAATTCAAGCTCCACGAGTCTGATACAGGCTCACCAGAGGTGCAGGTTGCCATTTTAACCCACCGCATCAGTTATCTTACAGAGCATCTTAAAGTTCATAAGAAAGATCACCATTCAAGACGGGGTCTATTGATTCTTGTCGGACGGCGCAGAAGTCTTCTGGATTATGTTAAGAAAAAAGATGTGAACAGATACCGTTCTTTAATTGAAAGACTCGGACTTAGAAGATAAAAATGACAAGAAACTGGTTTTTGACACATTGTGGGTCAAAAACCAGCTTTTTATTTTTATCAAATTTATTTTTACCAATTTTATTATCGGGGCGGCAATTTCCAGGAAATTTTTTAAATAAGTTCGCAGGTTTACCATTAAGTTTATATTTAATGGCAAACCTGCGGGTTTATTATTTTTAAAAATTTCCTTACACTTTGCTGCCCTTTTTATTACAGGAGAAGTTATGGAAAAAAAATTTACAACAACCATTAATGGAAAAGAATTTTCCATCAGTAGTGGAAAAATTGCCAAACAGGCATCAGGATCAGTAATCGTACAATATGGTGAAACCATGGTATTGGTTACGGCCGTTGCATCAAAAGAACCAAAAGCAGAAATCAGTTTTCTGCCATTGACGGTTGAATATCAGGAAAAAATTTATTCAGCCGGAAGAATCCCGGGAAATTATTTCAGGCGTGAAATAGGAAGACCCTCTGAAAACGAAACACTGACAGCAAGAATGATTGACAGACCTATTCGTCCTCTTTTTAGTGAGGGTTACAATTATGAGACTCAGGTCATTGCCACTGTCCTTTCAATGGATAAGATCAATCAACCTGATACCCTTGCCATGGTGGGGGCATCCGCGGCCCTGCAAATTTCTGATATTCCCTTTGCAGGCCCCATTGCCGGTATTAAAGTCGGCAGGATAGATGGGCAGTTCATTGCAAACCCGACCATAGAAGAGATGAAGGAAAGTGATATCGACCTGGTTGTGGCAGGATCAAAAACCGGTGTGGTCATGGTTGAAGGCGGGGCAGACATTGTCTCTGAAAAAGATATGCTGGATGCTATCTTTTTTGGTCACCAAGCCATGCAGCCCATCATTGATCTGCAGGTTCAAATAAAAGAAGCCTTTGGAAAAGAAAAACACGTGTTTGTACCGCCTGCCAGGGATGAAGAACTGGATGCCAAGGTTATTGAATATTCAAAGGATAACATTTATAAACAGGTTCAGATCAAAACAAAGATAGAGCGCCAAAATGCACTCAGTGACTTAAAAGCGCAGGCTGTTGAACATTTTAGTGAAGCCTATCCTGAACAAACAAAAGGTATAAAAGAAGCCTTTTCCAAATGTGTGAAAAAAGTAAGTCGTGATATCGTTCTGAAAGAAGATAAAAGGATTGACGGCAGGGCTTTTGATGAAATCAGACAGATCGACTGTGAAGTGGGAACCCTTCCCATGACTCACGGGTCAGCTCTTTTTACAAGGGGTGAAACCCAGGTCTTAGGTGTTTTAACCCTTGGTTCCGGCATGGATGAACAACGGGTTGAAACCCTTATGGGAAATGAAACCCGGGCTTTTATGCTCCATTATAATTTTCCTGCTTTTTCAGTGGGGGAAGTAAGACGGGCAGGCGGTCCCAGCAGACGGGATATTGGCCATGGAAACCTTGCTAACCGCGCCATTCAACGAGTCCTTCCAACTCCTGAAGAGTTTGAATATACTATTCGCCTGGTGGGTGAAGTTATGGAGTCCAACGGAAGTTCATCCATGGGAACCATATGTTCAGGTACACTGGCATTAATGGATGGTGGTGTACCAATAAAAGCGCCGGTTTCCGGGATTGCCATGGGACTTGTAAAGGATGGCGATAAAACCGCTGTGCTTTCGGATATCCTGGGAGATGAAGATCATTTCGGAGATATGGATTTTAAGGTGGCTGGAACGGCTGAAGGGATTACTGCTCTCCAGATGGACATTAAGATTAAAGAGCTGTCCAGGGAGATCATGGAGAAAGCTCTTAATCAGGCCAGGGGTGGCAGGTTGCACATCCTTGATAAAATGCTTGAAACACTTAAGGATGCAAGGTCGGAAGTTTCTCCCCGTGCACCCAAAATTGTCAGTATTCAAATAAACTCCGATAAAATCAGAGATATTATCGGCCCTGGCGGAAAAGTGATCCGGGCGCTTCAGGCTGAAACCAACACCGTCATTGAGGTGAATGATGCAGGTATCGTCAAGATTGCTGCACAAAATGAAGAAGACGCGGCCCTTGCTTTAAAAATGGTATCAGATATTGCCCTTGATCCTGAAATTGGTGCAATTTATCAAGGCACAGTGGTTAAAATCACTGATTTTGGCGCTTTTGTTAATATTAAACAGGGAACTGACGGACTGGTACATATTTCTGAACTTGCAGACTACAGGGTCAAAAAGGTAACAGATGTCGTTAAAGAAGGGGATGTCATCCCTGTAAAGGTCCTTGATGTTACCCGGGATGGAAAAATAAAGCTGAGTTATAAAGCAGCAAAAGAAGATGACAAATAATTCATTTTGTATCTGTCCCCTTGCCAGTGGCAGCAAGGGGAACAGCCTTTTTGTGTCATGCCGGAACAATTCCATTCTGATTGATGCAGGGCTTTCAGGAATTGAAATTGAACGGCGGCTGAACATCTTGAATATTAGTCCTGAAAGCCTTACAGCCATTATCATCACCCATGAGCATTCTGATCATATAAAAGGTGCAGGCATATTGAGCCGTCGCTTTAAAATCCCTGTTTATATAACCGAACAAACCTATGAGGCATGCCGCACTCTCGGAAAAATTGAAGACCTTTGTTTTTTCCAGTGTGGTGTTTCCTTTGAAATAGATCAAATTCTGGTCAGCCCGTTTTCCACCTCACATGATGCCATAGACCCTGTGGGACTGACCATGGAATATAATGGTCATAAAATAGGGATAGCAACAGATCTGGGTATTGTGACAACTCTTGTAAAAGAGCATTTGAAAAATTCTAATATTTTATACCTTGAATCAAACCATGATATTGACATGCTTATTAATGGTTCCTATCCATGGCATCTTAAACAACGAATCAAAGGCAGGACCGGCCATCTGTCAAATATGGATGCTGGAATACTGGTATCGGAACTTAGGACAGATGCCTTAAAACATGTCATTCTCGCTCATTTGAGTGAAGAAAATAACTGCCCTCAAAAAGCTGTTCAAGAGATTTCAAAAAGTTTGAATGGTTCAAATGTTGTCCTGCATGTAGCTCGCCCTGATCAACCTGGAACGATTATAAAACTGTAAACCAATCCTTAGGGCCCACTCAAAAATAACTTTACATTTTGGAAGCCGATTCATCCTGTCCTGCTGCGCCCTGAAAACACAGCATATGCTTGATATGCCTTGGTTTTCAGGACTTGCCGGACAGGCGACTCAACTCCCAAAATTGGTAATTTATTTTTGAGTGAACCCTTAGATCCTTTCTTTTTCTAAAAGGTGGTAATATTCACCTTTTAAACTTACAAGTTCACGATGAGATCCTTTTTCTCTGATTTTTCCATCCCTTAAAAGAAGTATGGTATCACAATTTTTTACAGTGGACAGCCTGTGGGCGATTATGATGGAAAGCCGCCCTTTCATAAGCTTGTTCATTGCATCATGAACCTTTTGTTCTGACTGGGAATCCATGTATGATGTTGCTTCATCAAAAATGATCAGGTCCGGGTTAAAGGCAAATGCCCGGGCAATACATACAAGTTGTTTCTGGCCACTGGATAATGGACGGCCGCCTTCTTTTATCAATGTGTCAAGCCCTGAAAATTTTTCAAATAAAAAATCACAGTTTCCATCATATAAAGCCTTTTCAAGCCTAAAGGTATCCATAGAAAGTCCCGCGGGCTTAATATTTTCCCTTATGCTGCCAAAAAAGAGAATCGGGTCCTGCATGACAAGGGCGGTTTTACTCCTGATATCTTTTATATTTATTGAATTACTATTGATATTGTTGATGAAAATATTTCCATCATCTGCTTTATAGAAGCCTGTGATCAGGTTGATAATGGAACTTTTTCCAGATCCTGTCTGGCCCACAATACCAATGGATTCCCCTTGATCAAGATGAAAAGAAATATTTTTTAATACCATTATTTTCTGGTCATATGAAAAATTTACCTGGTCAAAAGAGATACTGGAAATTTTATCAATCCCCTGTCTGTTTTTACTGATTCGCTGTTTTGCCTTATCATTGTTGAGAACGTTGACAATCCTTTCTGCCGAAGCCATAGCACTCTGGAGCAGATTAAACTTTTCAGACAATTCCCTTAATGGCCTGAAAAAAAGTTTCATATAAGTTAAAAAGGCCACAAGTTCGCCTAATGTCAGAGATTTTTCAATAACTCCAAAGCTTCCGCCCCAGATTATGATAGCAACGCTCACTACACCTAAGAAACCTATAAAGGGCATAAATATGGAAAATATTTTTATCTGAAACACAGTAGCTGTGTAATGTTCAAAATTCAGGTTTTTAAACCGTTGTATGAAATTATTCTGGCTGGAGGTTGTCTGAATGATTTTTATCCCTGTAATGGCTTCGGAAAAACTATGGTTAATTTCAGCTAATTTTTGTCGGATAGTTCTAAACGCATTGCGCAGAATTTTTGAAAACAGGACAATACTTATCACAACAACCGGAACCAGCAGGGTCAGGTAAAAAGCGAGTTTAATGTCAATGGTATAAAGGATCAAAAGAATGCCGGCCATAAGCATAAGATCCTTAAAAATAAAAATGAGGATACTTGTAAACATTTCATTCATGTTTTCAACATCACCTGCCACACGGGAAACCAGCCGGCCGCTTGAGTTTTTATCATAAAAGGCCACGGGCAGAAATGTCATGTGGGAAAACAGAACACAGCGCAGGTTTAGTATGATTTTTTGACCAGTGTATTCCATAAAAAGGCTCTGGAAAAAATCGATTACAAATGAAGCCAGGATAAATATGGAAAAAATCATGCCAAAAGTTTTAAAAGATTCAATTTTAAAGCCCAGAATCTGGATGCCTTTTTCAAGACCCACAGGAACGATAAATCCATCAAAGGCTTTTTGAATAAAAAGCGGCATGAGCAGCTCAAAAAAAGTGACCAGGGTGACCAGTAATGTTGACAGGATAAGCATCCATGCATAGGGCCTGATAAAAGGCCATAATTCTTTGTAAACAGCAAGATTTGCAAGCTTGATTTCTTTTTCTTGAGGATTAATATCAGTCTTCATACCCCTCCTCAAACTGCTGCACCTGGTAAGATTTTCTATAAAAACGATCTGTTTGAATGAGTTTTTCATGGGTTCCAAAATGATTGATCTCACCGTTTTTCAGTATAAAAATGGTGTCGCAGGATGCCAGAGCCGAGATTCTGTGGGATATGATAATAAAAGTGACATTAAAATTCATCCGGTTCAGCTGTGAAATAATTTTGGATGCGGTATGGGTGTCCACCTGGCTTATGGGATCATCCAGAATTATGATAGGTTTTTTGCGCATCAATGTCCGGGCAAGAGCAATCCTTTGTTTTTGTCCTCCTGAAAGGGTGATACCCCTTTCACCAACAATGGTATCAAGCCCATCGGGCATTTTTTCAATGGTATCTTTCAGACAGCAAACCTGGATAATTTGATCAAGTTTTTCTTTATCCACATTTTTCCCCATGAAAATATTTTCCTGTATCGTACCTGAAAAAAGAAAGGCTTCCTGTGGCATCAGGGCAATATTCTGCCTTAGAAAATTAAGATCCAGGGTATTCAGGTCAATACCGTCTATACTGATTTTTCCGCGGCTTACATTGTAAAGCCGTGGAATCAGCTGGATCAGGCTGCTTTTTCCGGAACCCGGGGGCCCGCTTATGCCGATGGAACTTCCCTGCTGGATTTTAAAATTGATATTTGAAAGAATTGCTTTGTCCTTATCATAGCCAAAGCTGACATTTTCAAATACGATGTTTCCCGCAACTTTTGGAAGGATATTTGGATTTTCAGGAGAGCTTACCTCGGGCATTGAGTCTAAAAGCGTATTAATCCTTTGTAATGATGCCATTCCCCTTTGAAAGAGATTGGTCATCCATCCCAGGGCAATGACAGGCCATGCCAGGATTCCAAGATATTGAAAAAAGGCGACAAGCTCACCTGGTGTTAGAACCTGTTGCATCACAAGAAAACCGCCATAAAATATAACCACCAGGGTGGACAAATTTAAAAAAAATATCAGTAAAGGTTTTATCAGGGCGGTAACAAAAGCACGCTTCAGATTTTTTTTAAAATAATCTGTTGAAGCATTTTCAACCTTGTCGCTTATGATGCCTTCAAAATTGAACACTTTTATAATGCGGATGCCAAAAAAACTCTCCCTTACAAGTTCGGTAAGTTGAGAATATGATTCCTGGGCTGTTTTATGAAAGGCATGCATTTTTTTCCCCAGGGTTCTTGTGACAAAAATTAGAAACGGCATGGGGATCATTGCAATGGCCGTCAGTTTCGGATGGGTCCAGAGCATGATGGCAAGGGTGGCACCGCCAAGAAGAATGGTATCCACAAGTACGATGAGGCCAAAACCGAATGCCATCCTGATATGATTGATGTCGCTTGTGGCATGGGCCATGATATCGCCTGTTTTAACCTTGTCTAAATAGTCCATGTCCAGACTTAGGATATGTTTGAACAGATCATCTCTTATGCCCTTTTCAACATTTCTGGCACTTATCATTAGAAGATTGCGCCAGCCATACCTGAATACTGCCATGAAAAGGCCCAGAAAAACAATTAATGCACATTGAAATATCAGGGTTTTTTTGTCAAAAGAGCCTGCACTTAAGGTGTCAATGGCATTTTTAATAATCTGTGGAATGACAAGTTGCATGGCATCCACAACGATCATGCATAAAATACCGATGAGTATTTTATAGAAATTTTTTCTAAAATATGGATAGATCAGTTTCAATTTTTTTTAAACTCCAGATGTCAAAATAGACACTCTTTTTTTCATTGCAATGCTTAAACCCTATCTATCATACTTTTAACACTAAATTCAAAATGGAAATCATTATATTTCCCCCTGCTGCCATGAACATGCTCTCAAATAAGATGCGCTAGTCCAGGCACATGGTTTGCGACTCATCCGAGATTGTTTTTTGCTTAAAACTTAAAATCGTGCCTGAACGAGGTTTTCGTTCAGGCACTATATGATTGAATTTAAAAATGATTTACACAAAGCATAAATGCTGATACTGAGTTAAATATTAAAACTTTAAACATTTCAGGTCAGATAATAAACCATTTTGCATGGTGCCCAGATCTGTTCAATAGCTTATATAAAAATGGGAATTAGCAATATGAATTTAAAAGAAATATTGAAAAATGATTTTAATATAGATTTCCCAATTTCTGGTAGCACTGGGAAT
>CAYWGN010000027.1:0-32845 GCA_964457495.1 uncultured Desulfobacula sp. | reverse complement strand
TTTCATCGCTATCATATTCAGAAGAAAACATAAATAATTCTGTTCGAATACGCAAGCAGTTGAGTGCCGTTCTATCTGAACTTGCAGTTCAGATAGAAAAGTTTGAAAGCTTTGAAAAAAAATTAAATCAATTAGTTGATCTGGAAAAATACAGTGACCAAAAAAACATAATAATGTCTTCCATCATCGCAACCTCTGCAATCTCTTCAATTTGTGAATATGAATTAGATATAGATACCATTTTAATAGAAATGAAGAACCAAAACAGCCAGTTTTACGATGAAGCAAGAATTGAAAGTATTAAAATATCAATACAGCAGATCCAATCTATTCAGAAGCTGATCCAAATTAGCAATACACTGATAGTAGTTGATAAAGCCTATAACAAATTGATTGTAAAACAAAACAAGGCAATAGAAAATGTTGTTTCAATCTTATCTAAAAGTATGAGTATAAGAAAAAAACAGTAATTTTTTTATTATTAACTTAGTATATCATCAGGGTTCAACCGCTTTGTCGAAAGCAATAGTTTTTTCTTGTGTAAGCAGCACGTCTTTCATGCTGAAAATGAGCATTCTGCATGCCTGGGTAAAAAGGCGGTTGACAAGAAACAGGGTGGACAGGTCAAGGTGTTCCTCTATGTTGTCCGATGACGTCTTGACAATCTGCTGAATAAATATTTTATCTGCCTTCTCCACATGAGCAAATGCTTTAATGATCGTGGCGAACTGTAATTGCTCGTCGTTTAATGAAAGCACCTCATTGATCTCATGGTACAAGGTGACCAGCCGTTTCCTAAACCGGTCATACTGGCGGTTTAAAAATACGGAATCAGATGATTCAAATTCATCAAAATCCGGTCGAATACCCTTAAAATTTTTTGCTGCGTTCATAATGTTTCTGGATGCAAGAATCGCTCTTTCCAGGTCCTGGGCAACGGCTTCATCCAGTTTCTGGGTCTGAATAAGTGAATAATAGGCAATAATGGCTGAATGCAGTTCTTTTATATCGTTGTAAAAAGCCTCAATAGACACTTGCTTTTTTTTGCCTTTTTCAAAAGGCAGGGGCTCCTCAAAAACAAGTGTTTTGTCAATATGAAGGGATCTTAAGGTATATAGCTGGCATTCCTGCAGTAGGTGAATAATTTCATTTTTCAGTGCTACAACAGCCGCTTCAACCTCTTCTGCCGGGGTATTGGTGATATAAACACACAACTGGGCCTTTCGCTCGGGAAATAATTTAACAAGGAACGTGGCCATCACTTTGACAATTGGCAGAAATATAATCACTCCGGTGATGTTAAAAATGGTATGAAACAATGCCAGTCCCACAGGACCATTGACTGTAACATCAATAAATATTTTTACGATCATAACCATTGCCGGCAGTGCGGCGAAAGCAATGATACCGGTCACAAGATTGAAAGCCAGGTGGCTGCCGGCTACTCGTTTTTTTGGAGGTGATCCGCCGATAGCGCCCAGAAGAACAGTGGCGGTTGTGCCGATATTGGCACCGATAACCATGGCTGCTGCCATTTCAAATGTCATCAACCCGCTGTTTAAAGCAGCAAGTGTGATGGCTATGGTTGCAGCACTTGCCTGCATAAGCGCTGTGATCACTGTTCCGATAATCAGGCACATCCATAGGGCCAGGTTCTGAAATTGCCCTGGATTAAAATTTTGTGCAAAACTCTCCACACTGGTTTTCATATAATCCAGACCAAGGAACAAAAACCCAAAACCAATCAGCAATCGGTTTATATGATACAACCGGGTTCCGGGTTTGAACAAAATCAATCCTGCCGCACCCACACCGATGAATGGAAGGGCAAATGCTTCAATCTTGATTTTAAATCCCAGGGTGGCCACAATCCATGCTGTAAGCGTGGTACCGATATTGGAACCGAGAATCACACCGATGGCATTTTCCATGCTCATGATGCCTGCACCCACAAAGGCAAGAACCATAAGGGATACAGCCGAACTGCTCTGCAATAAAGCGGTGACTAAGGTCCCGTTTGCAATGGCTTTCAAACGGGTGTTGGTATAATCACGGATGATTCGCCGAAAGGCCTTTCCAGACAGATCTTTAACTGAATTTTCAAGCAACTGCATACCAAACAGGAAAATTCCCAATCCTGCCAGTAGCTTCCAATAATCAAATTCAAACATGAATACTCACAAAAATATGGGTTGTTGGATTATCTATACTTTTTTTGATGAATAACATCTTCTATCCTTGGAAATCCAGTGATTTTATTTTCTTTTAAACACGCTTCTCCATCCGCCCATGGGGGTGTATATCGGTTTTAGGACAGCACTCATATCCCGTGCGTGTTCGATAACATAAAATATTTGATCATCCATTTTTTTTACCTCCGGCAAAATCCACTTTAAATCACGACGGCGGCAGGCTATGTATAATTCACTAACAGGGCCTTTCATCCCTTCCCCTATAAAAATTGTAACCGGTTGTCCTTTTTGACGCAGAAAGTCTGCTATTTCCTGTCCTGCTTTTCGAGTAATCAATTTTAAAATGATAATGCCAAAAGCCAATTTGCGTTCAACCATGATACCAACCACATTACCGGTTGCATATCCGAATGCATAAAACACAACCAGAATTGGTTTTTCCTTGACCTGGTTAATGACAGTGCTGGCCACTAAAACCCAAATTGTAATTTCAAAAAGGGCCAATATGAAAGAGATAATGGTTCTGCCTTGAATTGTCATAATCGTGCGCACAGTTCCAATAGAAACATCGCAGATCCTGGCAAAAAAAATGAACAAACCTATCACAAATAAATTATATTCCATTATACACAGATGATTCCTTATAGATTAATTTTATTATTGATTTCATCATAGTCTAGACAACGACATATGATCATTGAATATTTCCGCCTTGACCTTGGAGGTAAGGATAGTGTTATCAACATACTCCGGTGCTTTCCTTTTTTATTGTCCCTGCACAGCCGGCAATGAACGCAGCCAGAACGAGTCCTATGAGACAATGTCTTATTACTGTTGCCTTAGTCATACTTTCTCCTTTACATAATATCGCGTTTATAGATTTATTGCCGGAACATACAACATTGGAAGCTCCTTTCAGTTTTTCGTTAGAGCATTGGGGACTTAACTCGTAAAATGCCCATCCGATTCTCCGGACACACTCCGGCTTAGATGGCGGATTCGAGGTGTTAGATAGAAAGTATTATTCCACTGTCCTTTGCTTCATTCAATTTTTAATACTCAATTTCCGTGCCAGGTCTTTGACCTTCGACCAAGCATGATCCATCCTTCTGTATAGTATGAACAATCCTTCAGATAATCCTCTATTATCTTTTCCATTTAAACACCAGAGAGATCGGAATAAAGGCTATATATGATCAAAAGGTCATATGTGATCTTTTTCTATGGCCGTTCATGACAGCTCTATAAAAGCATTCTTAATGAATATGCCTATCCTATCAAGGTGATGAGTGTGATTGTGCAGCTCATTTGAACTCTGGCACAAAGGATGCAGAGATCATGGCCAATAGGAATAAAACTGCAACGCCCATTTATCAATCAAAAAAAAAAAAGAAAGAATCATGTATTTACGAATAAAAGATTTTGACAAACTGTTCGGCACTATGAACCTGCTGCAAAACAGGTTGAATAGATTTTCCAGTGATTTCGACAGCCCTTATGGATCAGACTGGACTATGGAGCAAGGTATGCCCAGGACAAATCTGTATGACACGGGGGAACAACTTGAAATCAGGGCCGAAGTTCCAGGGCTGGATAAAAATCGCCTGACTGTGAATATCCAGGGTAACTATCTTGAAATATCTGGGTCCCGTGACTCAGATGTGCCTGAAGGATATAAAATTCAAAATGCTGAAAGAGAAAGTGTATCTTTTTCAAGAAGTATGACTTTGCCCGTTGATGTAGACACGGCTAAGGCTTCGGCAGTTATAAAAGATGGCATCTTGTATTTGAAATTGCCGAAAGCTGAAGCTGTAAAACCAAAACGGATCACAATTGCTTAAACGGACAGATGAATTTATAAAAACAACCCTTGGAGGTGTGTCATGAATGAAAAAACTGAACTGACAAAAGCAGAAAATAAAGCCGTTGAAAAAACCGCTGATTTATATAAGGTTGCACCGGCGGTCGATATTTTTGAAAATTCAAACGAAATTCTGCTCTATGCAGATATGCCGGGTGTCGTAAAAGAGGATATCTCTGTAAATATTGATAATGGGACTCTTTCTTTATCTGGTGTCAGAAAATTAAAAACAAAAGGTACAGTCAATTGGGAAGAATTTGGCAATGTTCAATTTGTCAGAAGTTTTTCCGTACCCCCAACGATTGATGCCAACAAGGTAGAGGCGGATCTCAAAGAAGGAATTTTAAGATTACACCTGCCGAAGTCTGAGAACGCCAAACCCAAACGAATAGAGATTAAGTCAGCTTAATCGGAGCAATCTTCCTGCCGTTGGAGCCATGTGAGAAGCAGGAACGTGCAAGGAGCACAAAAAAGGAACGAGAGTAAACAGAATATTGTTCAGGTATCCGCTATTGCGGCAAACAATGTCCATACTATTGATGAGTTTATTACACATGTATCTGGATGGTTATTTCAAACAGCAGATTCGAGATGACGGATGGCAAGAAAACCTGATTGAGTCAATTGATCGGGAGGCTGCCCCAATTTCAATGGTCATGGATCAGAATGAGCAATAAAGAGAAGAAACGGTTCATTTCACAAATACTTTTTTCCAGCCGCCGGCGATTATCCCGGTGACGCTTAGTAAAACCGATGGTGCTTTCATGGCCGGAGCCGCAAGATAACGCGGTTGCCAGACCGGGTCGAATTTTTCTTTGTAGGCGTGGAGCCCTCCAAAATTATAGAAATGGTCACCGTATTTGAAGATCGCATTTCCGATCTTGTGCCACAGGGGGGCCAGGGGATGTTTCTCAAGACCGGACAGGGGAGACATGCCAATGTTGAACCATTGATAGCCCTGGTCCCTGCCCCAAAGCATGAGCTGGATAAACAGGTATTCCATGATGTCGCTGGGTGCATCCGGTGTGTATCGCATCAGATCAATGGAAATCTCCTCTTTGGTGTTGGTTTCCCACAGGTTGGCAAAGGCAAGAATGGTATCCTCCCGGATGATAACCCCACATCGGGTCCGGCTAAGATAGTCTTGAGAAAAAAAGCCAAGGGAGAACCCTTTCTCTTCAGCATTTTTCGTTTTCAGCCAGGCCTGTGACACTTGATTGAGGTTTTCCATCCTGGCTTTCACCTGGTCCCGCTCCAGAATTTCAAATCCTAGGCCCTGTTTGGAGAGTTTGTTATGAGTCTTGCGGAGCCCGGAACGTCTCCCTCCCTTCAGGTTGAATTCCTGCAGGGGAACCCTGGCCTCCTCCCCCAGCTTGATGAGTACAAGCCCGAGATCAAGGTACAATGGCAGGTTCTCCCTGGAAACCTGGTAAAATGCGATCCTGGCTCCGCTTCTATCCGCCAGTTCCCTGAACTGCCAAACCAGATCATCCAGTGTTTCCGGTGGGCCCACAGGATCTCCCATGGATATCCAGTAGTTCGGCGTTGTGCCATACATGAGAAAGGCGTTCCGGTTTTTACCCCATAAAATGGTCTTGTCACCCATCAGGGCAAGATGGCTCTGGGTCTTTCCGGCATTGTAAACCAGGGGTTTCAGTTCTTCAATCTCCAGCTGAGTCGGTAGACGGCCCGCCTCCTGTCTCACCCGCAGCAGGCGGTAGACAGAGAAGGAGAGCACCATCATGGCAACGGTTATAGACGATCGTAGAAACCTGGAGGCATCGCCTTTATAGGCAAACTGCCACCAGAGATCACTGGAGTATTCAACATGCTTGTAAGAAAAAAAGCCGACCCAGCCAGACCCCACCAGGAAGATTCCCACAAATATGAGCCATGACCAGGAAAAGGTCATGGTGAGCAATGAGGATTTTCGATAAAAGAACCGCCTGGACGGCAGGAACAGAAGCAGAAGAGCACCCAGAAAAAAGGCCTCCTGCCAGTCAAAACCTTTTAAAAGAGATGCTGCGGCTCCAAGGGTCAGTAGAACTATGATACCGAAGTAAGCCGCATTGATACGGAGCCTAACAGCCCGTGCCATGAACAGCAGGAGCACGCCGATAAGGCTGCCGGATGAAGAAGATCGATCATGGGCAAAGAAGAGCTGATGACCGGTGGCGACGCCAGTGTGCTTATGCCGAACAGGGTTGTTGCCCCGAGGAGATACATCAGGCTCATGAACAGGGAAAATTTAATGATGTCCATGCCGGATAGTCCCCACAAACTGTAAAAACGATATCTCATAGATGAGCCGCTGATCAGTGCCTGGCCGGTGTTATTACTGATGGAAAAGCTGATCAGAGAAGCCAGAACGACGTTTTTAAGGGGCACTGTTTTTCCAAGGTACCGGAGGGCAAGGAAATCATATCCGGTGAGCATTAGATAATTGATTCCGGTTAAAAAAAGACCCAAAAGAATCACAAAGAGTGGCAGCTGCTTCAGATCGGTTATGATTTCGGCAATGGTGTGCAGTTTGAGTTCATGGTGAACGATAAACAGCGCTGCCGGAAACAGTGCAATGCCGATATAGGGTGTTATGCGGTTCAGAATCTTATTCATTTTTATAGCGCGGTCCTTTAGGCCCTATTCTCTGAAATGCCATAGGGTTTGTTAACGCAATCGATGATAATCCTCAACAATTGAAAAAAGGATTGCATTTGCTCAATAAGTCATATGATACCAGTAAAAAATGCCTCCGGCAGGTGAACTTATCTTAGATCCTGCCAAAAAGTTTGAACATGAAGTATATTCCCCCTGAAACAAAGGCAGAACCCATCCACAGGCATCAATTTTGTCACCCGCATGCCCATGGTTTTGACCACCTTCCATCCGCCTAAAAGTGTACCCATGGCACTCGCAGTATGACAGGCCAGAATGACCCATATAGAAATAATATCTGGATTGACCACGCCTTTGCCGATTGTTTTGGCAACGGCTACACCAAAGCCGAAAGCAGCAATTAAATTGAAAAAGGCCGCCCATGCAACCGCTAAACGGGGGACAATACCCTTGTTGAAACAATTGAACTCACCTTCACTTAAGCGATGGTAATTTTGTCTTCAAGATATACATCCTGGATTGCGTTAAGAAGATCTACGCCTTCTTTCATGGGCTTTTGGAACGCTTTTCTGCCTGAGATAAGCCCCATGCCGCCGGCTCGTTTGTTTATCACAGCGGTTTTGACAGCCTCTTTTATATCATCCCTGCCACTGGCGCCACCTGAGTTGATAAGGCCGATTCTTCCCATATAGCAGTTGGCAACCTGATACCGGGTCAGGTCAATGGGGTGGTCTGTTGTCATTTCCCGGTAAACCCGCGGATCTGTTTTGCCGAAATCGAGTGCCGGGAAACCGCCGTTGCACTCAGGCAGTTTCTGCTTGATGATATCAGCTGAGATGGTAACACCAAGATGATTTGCCTGGCCGGTAAGGTCTGCGGATGCGTGATAATCTATCCCATCCTTTTTAAAGGCATTATTTCTCAGATAGCACCACAGGATCGTGAACATGCCAAGCTCGTGGGCTTTCTCAAAAGCCTGGGATACTTCAAGAAGCTGCCTGCCTGAATCCTGAGATCCAAAATATATGGTTGCCCCGACAGCACAGGCACCCATGTTAAACGCCTGTTCTACTGAAGCGAACATCTTCTGGTCATATGCGTTTGGATAAGAAAGCAGTTCGTTATGGTTGAGCTTTACGATAAAAGGGATTTTATGGGCATATTTTCTGGACACGGCCCCTAGCACCCCTAAAGTGGAAGCAACCGCATTACACTGACCCTCAAGCGCCAGTTCAACAATATGTTGAGGGTCAAAATATATCGGATTTGGTGAAAACGAAGCACCTGCTGAGTGTTCGATACCCTGGTCAACCGGCAGAATGGATAAATATCCAGTATTGCCAAGCCGACCGTGATTAAATACAGACTGAAGGTTCCTTAAAACAGTATTATTCCTGTCGGTGGCTGTCATGACCCTGTCTATAAAATCCGGTCCGGGCAAATGCAGGCGGTCCTTCTTTATCGTTTCGCAGGTATGCTCCAACAGAGACCGGACCTGATCACCCAGCAGGGTTTCAATTTTTTTCAGCATCATACATCCTTTCTTTTTATTGTTTTTTTCTGGTTTTAACGCATCATCCAGTTCATATACGAGAGGAATGCCCAGATGCTTCGCCGCCACTGCACTGCCTTCCACAAACCAGTCTGCGCTCCAGACCAGAAACACAAGCCCGAAGAGTATATATACTAAATTCAATAGCATTAGATTTTACCCGTTCCTGCTCAGTGATTGTTTATAAAACTATCACTGAATTTTCACAATTACCGAAACAAGAATAAACATATTTATCTGCCTTTGAATCATTTTCCCAGGTCATTGAATCGAGAAAATATCTGAACTGGTAATCCCTGTTTATTTCAAGATCCAGGGTAATGGTAAATCCGTCAGTTTTTAAAGGTTTCATTTCAGTTGCTTTTTTGTCCCAGTCATTAAAATCACCTACCAGAAACACGCGTCTGGCATCGCGGGCTTCCTCTTTAGAAAGCCTGAATACAACCTTACAAAACGGTCGGGTTTTTAAATATTGTTTTTTTATACTCATGGTCTCTCCTTTACAGAATAAAATTATGGTTCTTCAATACTTTTAGAATAAAATTTTTCAATATACTCTTTGACCATGCGGCGGGCTGAAAATCTGGCAGCATTGCTCTTGATGGTTTCTTTCATCATGCTCACCCATTTTTGAGGAATTCCAGCATCGGAAAGATGGTAGTACATTGGCACGATTTCCTGCTCCAGCACATTGTATATCTTTTCAGCATCGCTTGCATCCGGATCTGGCGCGTCTTTATCGTGTTCTATACCCCATCCGTTTTTCCCGTTGAATCCTTCCATCCACCATCCATCCAGAATACTTAACTGCGGCACCCCGTTCAAGGAAGCCTTCATACCGCTCGTACCGCTGGCCTCAAATGGCGGCAGCGGGGTGTTAAGCCAGATATCCACACCATGAACCAGGTACTGGGCAAGCTGCTCGCCATAGTCTTCCACAAATGCAATTCTGCCGCCAAACTGTGGATTTCTTGCCATATTGACAAGATCCTGTAAGAGTCTTTTTCCCGGATCATCAGCCGGATGTGCCTTGCCGGCAAAAACAATCTGTATGGGGCGCCAGCGGTCCTTTAACAGTTTTTTAAGCCGTTCCTGATTTTTGAATATTAACAGGGCTCTTTTATAAGTGGCAAATCTTCTGGCAAAACCAATGGTTAGAACTGATGGGTCGAGAAAGGCACCGCCGGTAAGGGTTATGGAACCACTGGTCTCCCCATTGGACCATCGTAGACGGGCCCGTTCCCGTATGGCATCAATCAGTTTGATTTTCAACCAGTAGTGTGTCTGCCACAATTCAGCGTCAGGGATATCATCGATAAATTTCCAGATGTCTGGATCATCGTGTTTGTCTATCCAGTTCGTACCCAGATACCGATCAAATAAAAGTTTCATCTTTGGTTCTATCCAGGTGGGTACATGGACACCGTTTGTCACATGATCGATGGGAACCTGATTCCTTTGAGAATCCGGCCACAGGCTGTGCCACATATCCCTGGAAACTTCTCCATGCCTTTGGCTTACTGCGTTCCGACCACCCGATACCCTCAGGCCCAATGCAGTCATATTGAATCCGGCTTCTCTGTTTTCAGGATGAATTCCCAGCTCTAAAAATGCGTTGCGATCCAGGCCCAGATCAGGCCAAAAAGAATGGAAATATTTTTCCATCATATGAAAAGGAAAAACATCATGTCCGGCTGGAACAGGTGTATGGGTTGTAAAAATCGTAGTGTTTATGTTTTCGTTCAATGCCTGCGCAAAATTCTTGCCGTCCAGCACGGCCGTCCTGATCCGCTCCAAGGCGGCAAAAGCGGCATGTCCTTCATTCAGGTGGAGCAGGTAATGATTAATCCCAAGGGTTTTGAGCACCTCGGCCCCGCCGAGCCCAAGAACAATTTCCTGGCGAAGCCGCTGCTCCATATCACCGGTATAAAGCCGGGCGGAAATGCCCCGGTTCCACGGTTCATTCATCTCAACATCTGTATCCATCAAAAACAGCGGGATCTTTCCTACAGCGACCTTCCAGACAGACACATAGATAGGCGGATTGGTCAGCGGTACTTTTACCAAAAGCTGTTTTCCGTCATTATCCATGACCTTGGATATAGGTGCAGCTTCCCTGTTAATGGTCTCGACAAGATTATTCTGCCATCCGTCATCCGGTATGTGCTGCTTGAAATAACCGTCCGGGTACATGAAGCCTATAGCAACTAGCGGAACACAAAGGTCACTGCATTCTTTTATGAAATCGCCGGCAAGAAATCCAAGACCACCGGCATAAAATGGAAGGGAGCGGTGCAAACCAAATTCAGCTGAAAAATAGGCCACGGTATAGTTATGATCCTCTGAAACCGATTTTAACAAATGACATTCTTTTTGTTTCGTATAGGCAGCAAACTCGATCTTAACCTCGTCATATCTTCGAAGAAAATATGGATCACTGACGGCTTTTTGAAGAACCTCGGGAGAAATATCCCTTAACATTTTATCCGGATTATGTCCGCTTTCTTTCCAACCCTGGCGGTCAAGGGTTTTAAACAGCATTCGGGCACCAGGATTCCAGCTCCACCATAGGTTTTCCGCCAGATCCTCAAGGCCGGAAATCCGTTCGGGTAAATGAGGGAAAATTGGATTTGTACTTTTCGATATTATCATTTTATCTTATCTCCTGTTGTTTTCACTATCAATCCTGTTCGCTCAGATCCGGTCGCCCGATACTGCCTGCAAAAAGCGTATCAACAATATCGTAACCGGAAGCGGCATCAGAATGAGATGCTGATTCTGAATCTTTAATGGACCCAGCATAACCTAAGGTTGCTAAGTTCAACAAAAGAATAATAGAAAAAATTTGTAATAACTTTTTCATTTTCATTTTTTTTCCCTTGTAAAAAAGTGGCGTATGAATAAAAAATCTATCTAAAAGAGAAGCTGGATTCTCACAATAAGTTGAGCTGAGCTAATTGGAGATCAAAGAAGCGATCCTTTTCGAGAATCCATACCAGACTTCTATGGTTTTTAAACTCTTCTGTCAAGAAAAACTGGGAATATTTATGTGAAATTTAATGCATTTAGACCCTGTTTCCGGACAGCTCGTTTTAAAAGTGAGGCAAAACATGAGCGCCTTTTTTTCGGCACTCATGTTGAACAAAAAGTCACCTTTCACTCTTTACTAAGGAGAATTTTACAAAATTTTACAATGCCCATCAGATTACTTAAATATTTTTGCCAACTGCACTTTTATCTTGTCAAAATAGCCTTTACCTGATTTGCCTTCCTTAGTCTTTTCCCTTATTATTTTTAGGTGCTCATACATGGGTTTAAATTCTTTTTTGTCTCCATATCCAAGAATTTCAGCTATTTTCAACTGTGTCTTCACCTCGTTAAGGAGTTCTTCAAGTTGATTCTTATCTTCTTCTGTGCGCTCATTTTTTTTAGCCAATTCCTCAGCGCCTTTCAAAATAAATTTCGCTCGAACTATTGGTAGGGGAATAACCACTTCCTTCACGACGACCAAAGCGCCGAGCGCTTCTTGAAGTGACCCTTTAGCCTCTTCAATTTTCCCCTCGTCAATCAATAGCACGACATCCATAATAGCTTCTGGATAAGTTCCCAGAGGGATGTTGATTGATTCAATCACAATTTCGCTAGCCATGCTTTCTACAAGTTGTCTTGCCAGCTGGACTTCCCCATCTTTAAGGTATTTTATGGCCTGTTTCACCGTTGCCTCTATAGTTTCTGCTTTTGAAAAAAAATCATAAACTTGGACATTGAGATCAACCATAGCAAGAGTTAGCTCAGGGTTGCGGGCAACAATGAACGCAATTTTACCGGTTACCAGCTCAAGAGCTTTTGTTGTTTCATCAATCTTCCCATCGTATAAAGCTATTAAGGCATTTCTGGATTCTGCAATTGCTTCATAGGCCTCGGTCAGTATTTTTTCTTGTTGTTCTGCTATTTTTTCATCAGTTTTATCTTCAACTGCAGGCTGCAAGGCCTGAATTGTTTCTGGTTTTAATTCAGGTGTGAATACAAAGTCCTCTTCTGTGGCAAAAACAGGATTAGTTAACAGCAGTAAAGCTGCTGAAAGAATTGTTGCAATTTTTTTGATTGTTGCATTTTTCATATTGATCTCCTTAATTGTTATAATGTTTTTTTGTTTTTCTATAAATTTTAACGGTTAACACACCTCCTTTTTTTCATTTTTTTCTCCATGTTAATTGGCCTGAACGGTGCTGTTTAAAAACTTTTTTTCATTCATTTTTAAGATTCAGTGTTTCAATATTTGTACCAGGGCAGTAATTGTGTGAATATCGCCTCAAAACAGCTGGATTTACTGACCAACTGTCTTTTAAAAACACTTGGGAAGCGATGTTAAGTATGGGGAAATTCGGTCATATGCACCCAAACGGCCATATTTGACCGAATTCCAAACAATAAGTTGTCACCCTCCTGGTCAGTGCGGTGACGTTCACCATTTACTTTGTGGCAGTTGGTATGATTTTCAGAAAGAGAGTGTCTCTTTTTTTGAAATACCTCGCATCAATCGGCCAAGGATGTCCGTGCCTGTTATAATTCGTTTGTATGGACCCCATAAGAGTACTATATCCTGTTCAATCACATCATCCTGGGGTTGATTTCCCTTCACTTTGAAACGCTGGAGGATATTTCCTATTTTCACAAAAGCATCAAAAATTAATATTGGTCTATGACAATAGCTGATCGGGTCCGGAGCGGGTGATTTGAATAACGCATGACGAAGAAAACCGTCCGCATCAAGCACTAAATTCGGCTCCTGATTTTCATTTGTCAATACAACCCATTTCTTGCCTGATCTTTCGATTTGTCTTAAAAAGGGATCGGCAGCTTCTTGTTTATAATTTGGGAATATCAGCTTATTGTTTTCAGATGGCAATTCGATGATACTCATAGGATCAAGGGTCTCCCCCTCCTGGGTGATCAGCAAATCATCAATTGCTAAAAAATTTAATGCCCCAAGACCTTCGATTCTGTCAATATCAGCATCGTCCGCAGCGATATGCTTTTTTAAGAGTTCCCTCATATTGTGTTCTCGAAAATATTGGACACTCTCTTTACCAAGCCACCAGTCTAAAAATTTTGCTGATGATTTGGCAAATGGATACAATAAAAATTGATAGAATCTAAGAACTGGTGCTAAAATTGAAACCATTTTTAAAGCATGCCTTGAGAAATAGGCCTGGGGAAGAATTTCCCCTACAAATGTGATCAGTATTGTGGAGAATAAAAAAGCACTTACTCCAGCCAGAACAGAATTAGACAAAAGGGTCAAGAGAACATTTATTCCAACATTACCCCACAAAACTGTTGTTAAAATAAAATTTGAATCTTTGCGCAATTTAAGCAATTTTTCAGCATCTTTATTGCCAGCAGCAACCTCGACTTCCAGTCTTAATCGGCTGATACTGAAAAGGGCAAGATTCATTCCCGAAAACATGGCAGACTGACTTAAACAAAAAAATATACCTATCCATGATAGACTTGACACCAAAGAATTTTCCATGGGTTATTTTCCCCTGTAAATGTAGTTGTTTATATTTCAAATCATGTAATACCGTTTTTTTTAGATCACTATAAAATAAAAATCTGTCGCCAGAAATTTGCTTTTTCTGTTAACCGTGCAATCTCTTCTGGATCTTGACCGAAAATGCTGACCTGTTGACCATAGTTGGACTTGATCATATAATCAACAGGTTCCTCAATAGTATTGAAGGATAAAACTGGAATCACCGATCCGAATTGCTCTTCATGAAAGAGCCTCATCTTTGAATTGACCGGATACAGATCAGCAGGGGAAAAAACTGCCTTGTATTGTGACACCATCTGTGTTGGCAATCTGTGCCCCTTTTTCAACAGCATCCGAAACAAAGCCAAAGCGCCGCAGTGTTAAGTTCCTGAAATAAAATTGAACAGACAGATCTTTTAAACAGGCGGGTCAGCTTGCTGCTTTCTGTGCTGGATCTTCCCCGTGCAACTCTAGTATAAGGCTCTTTTGCTATTATTTTCAATATCTATTTTGCAGGATTGCCAGACTCGATTTTACGTGTTTGGATCATATCAGCGGGCAACCCATGGTTCAATAGGAGATTTTAACATATTGCTTGACAAGTGATCAATACGTATCCTAATATTCTTCGTATTTAGCTTAAAATATGTAGCTATTTTACATTCACAATATGTATTTATTCTAAATAATTTACTTTAATTAAGCTATTTTATGAATATACCCACAGTTATTAACAAATTTATAAAGATAATTTTATTCATTTTAATTATCCTTTTATCGATCAGTTTGACCATCGGTGTGTTTGATCGGATTTATATGATAATTTCCGATTTACGTAAACCTCCTTTTGCTTTATTAAACGTAAAGGATATAAAAGAGATATTCGGATTGTTTCTACTACTTTTGGTCGGCATTGAATTATTAGAAATAATCAAAGTATATTTTGAAAAAAATGTAATAATGATTGAAGTTGTTATTTTTGCGGCCTTAATTGCTATCACAAGGAAGCTGTTGATATTGGATATCAACAATGTTGCAGGGGATGTTTTAATCGGACTTGGGGTGGTTATCATTGCTCTTTCCGGAGGATATTTTTTATTGAAAAAAGAGTCTTTAAACAAAAAGACGCTGCCCGAAAAAGAAATTTAAAAAAAGGAAATATTATGTACAGATATAAACGTGTTTTAGTAGCCGTTGATTTGACAGAGAACGATTCTACTTTGGTAAAGTATGCAGCAATGTTAAGCAAAATGGCAGAATCTGAAAAGGTGTATTTTTGTCATGTTGCAAAAAATTTGGACATATCTGATGCATTATATGAAAAGTATCCTGAATTGATCGAGCCTCTTGACGAATCGATTGAAGAAAAACTAAAAAAAAATATTACCAAGCTTTTTGATGGTCATAACAGTACACAAATTCAAATTGATGTTGCGGAGGGCAATATCTTGTATGAGCTGTTAAAGCACATAAAACGAAAAAAGATTGATCTTGTCCTCGTCGGTAAGAAAATGGGCAAAAAGTTTACGAGTAAATTAGCTGAAAAACTGTGTCGTAAAGCACCCTGTTCCGTTCTAGTTATTCCTGAAAATGCTGACATTCAACTTTCCGGCATTTTAGTGCCTATTGATTTTTCAGAAAATTCAGCCGATGCAATGGATGTTGCCTTGAGTTTTGGATCAGCCGCCGGGTTAAAAGCTATTGATTGTGTGAATGTGTTTAAGCTGCCGATCGGTTATTATAAGACAGGTAAAACCGAAGAACAATTCACTGAAATTGTAAGAAAGAATGCAAAAATAGCATATCAGAAATTCATACAAAATATAGATACAAAAGGTGTGCAAATAAATGATATGTACGCTTTTTCTTCAGACACAATCGAAGGGTTAGAGCATATAGTTTCTGAGAATCCATATGATTTAATCGTTCTGGGAGCTCAAGGTCGAAGCGCCGGAGCCGCCATTTTGCTGGGCAGTGTGACAGAGCAGTTGATCTGGTCTGCCACAATACCTGTTTTGGCTGCAAAACAAAAGGGTGCCGGTATGCGCCTTCTTGATGCAATACTCAAATTATAACCCAAGGATTCTGCAACGGAATAATTGTTTTATCCTTGAGGATAAAACCTATTTCTTTTTTGGCGTATCCATTTATCAGTCTCAACGGCAATGACAATGGTGATGGTCACCGCCAGTATTTCCACCCAGCCCATTAAAGCGATCGCTTCAGTTCGAAAAACATACTGTAATGCAGGAACATAGATCACGGCAAGTTGGGCAAAAAAAGCAGCAAACAAACTTACCAGTAAAAATGGATTTTTTATCAGGCTCATTTTAAAGATAGACTCTGTTTCTGATCGACAATTCAATGCCTGGTAAAATTGAAAGAAAACCATTGTTGTTAACGCTGCAGTACGGGCTTTTTCTAATGAGGCCCCGGCTTCCAGTCTGGTGATAAAAACAAATAATGTCCCCAGGGCTAAAACAATGCCCATTAAAATGCTCCGCTGGATAAGCAAAGGTGACATGATGCTCTCGTTTGGATTTCTCGGTTTTCTTTTCATAATACCCTTTTCAGCCGGTTCAAACACAAGGGCAATATCCTGGAAACCATTTGTCACCAAGTTTAACCATAGGATTTGAGCCGTAATATATGGAATGGGTAATCCCATGATTATGGTGGCCAGGATAGCCATCAATTCTCCTAAACCACACGAGACTAAAAAGAGGACGACCTTTTTAATGTTGTCGTATACGACTCGTCCTTCTTCAACCGCCCCGACAATCGTTGCAAAATTATCATCT
This sequence comes from uncultured Desulfobacula sp., assembly GCA_964457495.1. Lineage (GTDB taxonomy): Bacteria > Desulfobacterota > Desulfobacteria > Desulfobacterales > Desulfobacteraceae > Desulfobacula. Next base: position 16,284 of record CAYWGN010000027.1, on the reverse strand, counting down.
GTTAGAACCATGTCTGATGCTTCTTTTGCTACATCTGTCCCTGTCCGCCCCATTGCAACACCAATGTGTGCAATTTTAAGCGCAGGTGCGTCATTTACACCATCTCCGGTGACAGCAACGACCTCACCCTGGTTTATCAGCTGCTTGGTAATCATCAGTTTATGTTGAGGGGATACCCGGGCAAAAATTGAGGTGTTCTTTGTTCTTTCACTTAATTGAGATTCATTCATTTCTTCAATTTCTTTACCCGTACAAACAGCATACCCTGTATCATCTCCAATGCCTAATTTTTTACATATGGCGACAGCTGTAATTGCATGATCACCGGTGATCATAACAGGGCGTATTCCGGCATTTTTACATTCTTCAACCGCTTCTATGGCTTCCGGTCTCGGGGGGTCGATCATCCCCTGAAGTCCGGAGAAAATAAAACCTTTATCTAATTCTGACGAATCAATATCTTCTATAGGCGTATCAAATTTTTTATAAGCCATTCCTAATACTCTCAATCCTTCGTTGGCGAAAAAATGAGAAGTCTTTACAATTTCTTCTCTATCAAAAGGTGTGTTCACAAGGCTGTCTTCACACATTTCAAGAATTTTTTCAGGAGAACCTTTTAAAAAAAGAGAAGAACCGCCTTTTGGATTTGAATGCAGCGTTACCATAAAACCGCGCTCGGATTCAAAAGGTAAAATGGCTTTCTGGGGATACAACATTTTTTCTTTTTCAGGGTCAAGGCCGCCTTTAATTGCAGAGACGATTAACGCACCTTCTGTTGGATCCCCATCAACCCGGTAAGAAGAATTCTCTTCAATAAGCGTTGATTCATTACACAAAAGGCCAATCCTCAGTATCGAGTCTATGCAAGGATCGTTTATTGCCAATATCGGATGTTTATCAAGAAATATGTCACCTGAAGGGATATACCCGGACCCTTTTACATCATAAATCCGATGACAATTATAGATCATCTTAACGGTCATTTCATTTTTAGTGAGTGTCCCTGTCTTATCAGAACAAATCACCGTTGTGCTGCCAAGTGTTTCAATAGCAGATAATTTTCGGACAATGGCGTTTCTACGGGACATTCGTGAAACACCAATCGACATAGCAATGGTAACGGCAACAGGCAAGCCTTCAGGAATAGCAGAAACAGAAGTGGCAATGGCCACCATAAATATTTCTGAAAATTTTATCCCCATAGCAATTCCAACACCCAATACCAGCACTGAAAATCCAATGACAATGATTGCAATAAGTTTAGCGAATTTTTCTAATTTGTTTTGCAGTGGTGTTTTGCTTGTTTCAACATTCTCTACGTCTTTTGCAATTTGACCTAAAATTGTATTATTACCGGTTTCAACAACGATACCTCTGCCCCGGCCACTGACAACAATGGTTCCCATAAAGCCCATATTCTTTTGATCACCAGGTGTTAAATTATTACTGGAGATAGCCGAAATAATTTTTTCTGCTGGAACAGATTCACCGGTTAATGCTGCTTCGTCCACCTTTAGTTCGATTGTCTTGAATAGTCTGATATCGGCAGGAATACGAACACCGGAGGTTAATAATACAATATCACCAGGCACAAGGTCTTCACTTTTTATTTCTTGTTCTTTGCTATCACGGATGACTTTGGCCATGGGCAGAACCATATTTTCAAGCGCCCGCATACTTTCTTCTGCTTTAAATTCCTGGACATACCCGATGACAGCATTGAGGACGACTACGGCTAAGATTACGCCGGTATCAATATATTCATTAAGGAAAAAGGTTATAACGGCTGCAACAAGAAGAATAAAAATAAGCGGGCTGTAGAATTGATGCAGCAAAATTTTGATTTTGCTGACTTTATCCTTTCGGGCGAATACATTGGGGCCGTATTCCAATAGGCGTTTCTGAGCCGCATCCTGGGATATTCCTTTTTCAGTGGTCTGTAATTTATCAAAGGCTTCTTGTGCCTCAAGTTTATACCAGCTCATCATTTCTCTCCTGTTCTTAATATTGCCTTATTCGAATAACCGAGTTTCCTTCTCTAAAACCATATGATTTTACGAAGGAAATTTTTTTATTACCTGTGGCATTTTTTTGCCTATCAAGATTAAAATCCAAAGGATAAACGGCTTGGTTTTTTCGGTTCACCCGACAGCCCATTAAAACATCTGATGACTTTCAATAAAATCATCATGGACAAAGCCAAAGCGCTGCATTTTTAAGTTCCTGAAATAAGATCGAGCAGACCGGTCCCTTAAACAGGCGGGACAGCATACTGCTTTCAACGCTGGATCGTCCCAGCGCAACAGCTGTATAAGACTCTTTTTCTATTATTTTCAATATCTGTTTTGCCGGATTGCCAGACTCCATTTTACGTGTCTGGATCATATCAGCCGGCAACCCATGGTTCAATAGGATCTTTTTATATTCATCCATCACTGACACTTGTTTGGCGATGACGTCTGGTACCAGAATATCTACCCGGTGTTTTTTTTCAAAGCCTGCAATAAAACCGATATGATCCGCCATTTGAAAAGAAGCAGCAGACCCGTCAGCATAAAACAGGATATTTTTGCGGGAAGGATTTGATGATCGACACAGCCAAAGAGGAAAGGTAAAGGTTTCATTAAAGAGGCTGCGGCTGGTACTGTCTTCAAATATTTCCTCCAGCATTGATAGTCCTCGGGTGCCTAAAACAATTGCATCATATGCACCTTTTTCACTTTCCTGGAGAATATCTGCAGTTTTAGAAAAGATCTGCGGCTGGATTTTTTGAATGAGGTTTTCTTTAGGAAAACCCAATCCCAAAGCTTCCTTACCGGCCTGGTCCAGAGCCAGTTTCCCTTTGGCAAGAATCTTTCTGTGCTGCTCTTTCTGCCTTGAATCGGCTTCAAGGCTTCGTTCATTTTCAAAAACAGCAGGTGGTTTCGGGGCTGAATAAAACAGCGTGGATTTAATATTCTGTTTGTCTGAAAAAAAATCAGCAACGAACCGAACACCGAAAATAGCGCTTTTCTGACCTGAAACAGCGATTAAAAAATGTCTGTCCATGATATTCTCCTCTGTCTTGACGTTCAATATAATGTTTAATTCAAAAGGGTGTAAATACTTCTTATTCCTTAATGAATAAACAATTTATAGTAAATGCTGTCAAAATTTAATTTAAATTTTTGTCTTCTTTCCTTCTTTATACTTTGATTTTGGATGATTCTTTTTAGAGCCAGGATGACAGGAAGGACAACTCATGTTTGTACTGACTTCACGGATATATTTTCCTTCATCGGTTTTGGGATCAATCTTATCTGGTGTAAGACCCTTAATATGACATTTGCCACATTTCACCTGTTTTTCAGTATAAGGTATTTGACTGAAAGAGCGACCTTCCAGTTGTGCGTTCCAAATCTCGGCAGCTTTAATTGCAACATCTGCGGTTATTCGATCGCATCGTTCTCTTCGTTCATTGGTTTCTTTAGCAAAGCCAGTCGCTTTAATCCAGATGTCCACAGAGGCATGACACTCGGGGAGAATAGACATTGTTTGAGGAACCGCATAATCCTTGAAATTGCTCACTGGTGGAATATATTTGGGTAACATTGACTGGGAGTACCATCGATGCAGTTCTTTTTGCATTTCATCAGCAATTTTTGCATCAAAAAAAAGATGGAATGCATAAGCCGCACCCAGTAAAGAGCCACATAATGATCCGGAATCTGCAACACCGCTTTTGCCGGCACGCATAATTTCAATGGGAAAAGAATCATATGGGGAGCCCATTTGATCAAGCATTGGCTTCACAAGACCTTTAAACGTTCCATGGCAGCATCCCAGACTTCTGTCTTTATAACCTTGGTAGGCGATTTCGGCAGTCTGTTCAATATTTAATTTTTTAGGCTGCTTCCAGTTCAGCGGTTCACCTGAGTTTTTTGCAGCATAAGACGGTCTTGTCCCAAACCGACTGAATAAAAAACCAGCCATTGTTCCGATTCCAACATTCAACAACTCTCTTCGTTTTAATATCATAAGTTTACTCCTCTATATAAATTTAATATCCATCAATTCGTCTCATACTCTATCATAATGGTGACCGTCCGGTTAAACGACCTTCCTTCAGCTGTAATATTATCATAGGGAGGATTGTAAGGGCCCTCTCCTCTGAAAATTACCCGCTCCGGTGAGGAAATATCGCTTTCAATCACATTTTGATACACAGTTTTGGCCCTGCGCAGTGAAAGAGCCAAATTGTAATCTTCTTTACCAATTGTATCCGTTTGCCCCACAATCGTCACTCGGGCAGAAGGCAGCTCCCTAATTCTTTTTACAACTCGGTCAATAACTGTTTTATTTCGTTCCTTTATTTCGGAACTGTCATAATCAAACAGGATTAATGCGTATTTTTCCAGTACCTTATATTCACCTTTCTGTGCTTTATTCTCCACTCTTTTAATATACTTAATGGAAGTGGTTGCCGGCTGGGTTTTTAATGTCTGGCCCGTAATATCGGTCATCGTTGCAGTTGTGGAAATATTTTTAATAGCGCTGATGTTGCTAAGTCCATAGTCAACAAGGCTGAAGGAATAATCAGAGACATCATTTCCCATCCCTTCTATGAGTTTTAAACGTTTCCCGTCACCCGTAATCTCAATATTCCAATCCCTTAAATCATACCCTATCTTGATATCAGCTTGAATCTTGATTTCATTAAAATCGGCAACCTCAAACGTAAACCTGCTTATTATAGAATCAAGGATTTGGGGAGAATCAGAATGAATCTCTACTCTTTGATTTTCAAGTCTTCCTTCTTCAACACTGCTGGTACTTGGTAATTCAGGTAATTTGCGGGCACTGACTTTTATCCTGTCAGGAGCTATATTCCATATATAGCGAAAATATGACCTTACATTTTCAGCACGTGCCTGGGAAAGTGAAATATTGTTCTTTTCTTCATCCCTGTCACTGATACACCCTACAAGTTCAATTTTTGCTTCAGCATTGTCTGAAAGTCGCTTACCAATTATATTCAGTAAATTATAATATTTTGTAATGGTCTCTTGCAGCGTCTTCTCATCAAAAGTTTTTGTCTCGGCCTGACTCCCTAATAATTTATACCGATCTGGAATTGTGGTTTGTCCTGTATCAAAAAAGATATAATTGAGTAAAGGAGAGCTATCAATGATCGTAAGATCCTCAATGGTAATTTCTGTTGGATTAACAACCAGCGAACCCTGGGGAGGATTTATAAAATTATATTCAACAACATATTGATGCAGTAAGGTCGTAGACATTTCTTTAAAGATAGGCAGCAAATTTGAGGCTGAGGTTGCTTTCCAGGACTTTCCACCATTTTTTTCAGAAAAAGTTTCTAAAAATTCATTTTTTGCTTTGGAAGGCATAAAATCGATGGCATAAGCACTGAAATTTTTTAATTCTTCCGCTTTTGGACCTATTATGTCTTTCTTTATACTGCTATTTAAGTCTTCACCATCGGTAAAGATTACTAAAAATTTATTATTTTTTTCTGGCATTTTTGAAATAAGATGTAACCCGCCCAGAATCCCCTCATACAAAAAAGTCTCACTACTTAGTCCGGTTTTAAAGCTTTTTTGGAAAAAACTTTTTAATGCTTCAGTATTGTTTGATCTAAAAGTGTTTAATCTTAAATTATGGCCATCGGCTCTAAAAATTTTTTTTCCATCAAAAACCACAACATCGACATCATCAATGGGCCTGACAATTTTTAAAAACTCGTCCAGCGAATCCAAAAGAGGTTGTACTGCTTTACGGTCCTTCATTGAAAGCGAGTTGTCCACCATTAAAATATAATTTATGGGAACATCTTTCCTGGTTTTCAGGACTTCAGCTGATATTATGTTTGCTTTTATACCGCCTTTTTCTAACTTAAAATCATCCAGCATCAACCCTTCAATTGGATTATTTTCAGCATCAAGGGCTGAAACTAAAATTTTATTCTTATCAATTTCCTGAAAAGTAATTTTGGTTTCATGGCCAATCACACGGACATTTATTTCACCTTCCGGAGTATATGCAAACCCTGCACCAAAAAATAAAAAACATATCGTAAGTATAACAAACGATTTAAGTATTCCTGATTTCATCTAAATTCCTCCCATATAAGTAAACATTATTTCATCCATACCTTCACTATAAAATCTATCAACAGGAGCTTGTATCTGAGGCACATCAATTTTCTGTGCGTGCTTTTTCTCCAGCCTGTGTGATAGGTTAATTGGATTGTTCTTCCATTCACATGGAATTGCCACAGCCATCTTCTGAATAAACTAATAAAGCCACTGATAAACATCATAGGAAATCAAAATGGACTATTCCGATCCTAACCTATTTGATGATATTGGAATTTTGTTCCAGTCGAACAACCTCTTTTTCCAGACTTTCAACTCGTTCTAAAAGGGTCAGTATAACGCCAATACCGGACCAGTTTACCCCCAAATCTTTTCGTAACCGCATAATTTTCCAGATTATTGGAACCGTAGCTTCATAGAAAAGAGGTTGCGGATCCTTTATAGAAGGCTCGATTAGTCCCCAATCCACCATAAAATTGATCATATCGATGTGCTGTTTTGATAACCTGGCCAGCTCATCTATCGAAACAAGCTCGGAAGATGTCGGGTAAAGTTCATTTTGGTAATGAATAATATGATAAAAATTTCTTGCCATCTGTAATCTCCATTAGGAATCACGCGGATTGAAATCCGATATTTTGGATAGTTCGGCAAACAACTCCTTTTGTTTTTTAGTCAATGTTTTCGGCATTAAAATGGTCATGCATGCATAAAGATCACCATTGCCATTCATTCGTTTGGGCAAGCCTTTTCCCTTGATACGCATTTTTTTTCCGGATTGGATACCAGCCGGGATTTTCAGATCTATCTGTCCATCCAGCAGCCGGACGATTATTGTGGCCCCAAGTGCAGCCTCCCAAGGTGTAATCGGTACTTCCATGTTCAGATTATGCCCGACCGCTTTAAATCGGGGATGGGGAATAAAATTGACCTTTAAGTACAAATCACCGGGAGGTCCGCTGTTCACACCGGGGCCTCCCTTTCCGGTCATACGGATTCTAGTACCGTCGTTTATTCCCTTTGGAATTTTAACCTGGTAGTCCCGAGTCACCGGCGTCGCCTGTCCTTTAATATCGATTTCAAAGCTCTGCAAGCTGATACTTTTAGTCGTACCTGAATAAGCTTCCTCCAAACTAATTTTTATTTTTGCTTCATGATCCTGCCCTGGAAAATTCCAACTTCCATGCGCAGAATCATTTGACTGTTTGTGTTGCCCGGCGTCAGCCCTAAATAAATCCTCAAAAAAATCACTGAACCCTTTGCTGTTATAAAATTTTCTGTGATCGGATTGTGCATCAGACTGTTGATGTTTCCATTCAGGCGGCGGCTTGAAATCCTGCCCATTTTTCCATTCATCCCCCAATTGATCATAAAGTTTGCGCTTTTCAGGATCCTTCAACACTTCATAGGCTTCGGCAACTTTTTTGAAATTCTCTTCAGCTGTCTTCTCTTTGTTAATATCTGGATGATATTTTCGAGCCAATTTCCGGTAGGCTTTTTTAATATCCTCTGCTGTTGCATTTCGCTTGAGCCCAAACATTTTATAGTAATCTTGATATGTTGTAACCATAACCCATTCCGCATAACCGCTTTCTCAGATCGGATGAATGATCTATGCCACAAATCCGATCTGACATAATAGTAAGTTTAAGAAAAGCTTGAAGGCGGTCCCCCTGAAAAAATTTTAATTTTTTAACATCATCTTCCTGAGCTCATCACCCAGGACAGTTTCCTGTACCGATAAAAGAGCTGCCAATTCATCAAGAATGCTTCTTTTCTCAGACAGAATTTTTTGCACACGCTGATGGGCTTGTTCCATCAGCCTGGAAACCTCTTCGTCAATTTCGGCTGCTTTTGCTTCACTGTAGCTTTTAGCCGGTGAATACCCTTCAGGCATGAACATGGATTGACGAGGACGATCATAGCTTACCAGTCCCAGCCGATCGCTCATACCGTATTCGGTGATCATAGACCGGACTATATCAGTCGCCCGTTGAAGATCGTTCTGAGCACCGGTTGAAATCTCATTAAAGACCAGCTCCTCTGCTACCCTGCCACCCAGAAGAACAGCCAGACGGTCAATTAATTCTGACCGTGTCATCAGGTACCGATCTTCCGTGGGCTGCTGCTGTGTATATCCAAGGGCTGCTATCCCCCGGGGTATAACGGAAATTTTATGCACGGGATCAGCAAAATCAACAGATTCGGCAACGATGGCATGGCCGGATTCATGAAAAGCCACAATCTCTTTTTCTTTGGCATTCATCATCCGGTTCTTTTTTTTAAGTCCGCCAATCACCCTGTCAATGGCCTCATCAATGTCTGATGATTCAACCCTTTCCTTATCATTTCGTGCAGCCAGCAGCGCCGCCTCATTGATGATATTGGCAAGATCAGCTCCCACAAATCCCGGGGTCCGACCGGCAATCTTGCTCAGGTCCACTTCAGGGTCTAACAAGACATTTTTGGAATGAATCTTTAATATGGCCTCTCGTCCGTTGATATCCGGACGATCCACCAATACCTGCCGATCCAGCCTTCCCGGGCGCATCAAAGCCGGATCCAGGATCTCGGGCCGGTTGGTGGCTGCCATGATGATAACCCCCTTGTTGGTGTCAAACCCGTCCATCTCAACCAGCAACTGGTTTAATGTCTGCTCCCGTTCATCCTGACCGCCCATAACATTCATTCCCCGGGCTTTTCCCAGGGCGTCCAGCTCATCAATAAATATGATACAAGGCGCTTGAGCTGCGGCCTGGGAGAAAAGGTCGCGGACACGGGCTGCACCTACACCCACAAACATTTCCACAAACTCTGATCCGCTGATGCTGAAAAAAGGTACTTTTGCCTCGCCGGCAACTGCTCTTGCCAGAAGGGTTTTTCCGGTTCCAGGTGGTCCCACCAGAAGAACACCTTTGGGTATTCTGCCACCCAGTTTTTGAAATTTTTCAGGGGTGCTTAAAAAATCAACCACTTCCTGTAATTCTTCCTGGGCCTCATCGATTCCGGCTACATCTTCAAAAGAGACCTTTGTGTCGCTCTCAGCAAAAATTTTGGCCTTGCTCTTACCAAAAGACATGACCCCGCCAGCACCAGCGCTCATGCTTTTTGTGGTAAACCGCCAAATCAGGTAAATAAAGCCCAGTGGTAGAATCCAGGACAAAAGATTGCCGAGAAATTTATTATCTGAGCGACCTGAATAACCGATATTGAGGTCATCCATCTGTTTCACCAGATCCGGATCCATCACCCGAACCGATACAAATTCACTGCTCGGGGTTCCTTTAATGGTACCTCTAATTGCCTCAGGGCCGATGGTAATATCACTGACATTGCCGTCAGCCATGGCTTGCTTGAACTGACTGTAGGGAATGGTTTTTATCTTCGGGGCCAACACCAGCTGTCCAACGTAGTTCAAAATAATAAAACCGAGGATCAACGGCCAGACACTGAAGCGGGTTGGAGAAGCCGTGACATCTTTTTTATCAGAGGTACCGGCCATTCCAAACAGATCTAACAATCTGTCTTTAATACTTTTAATCGGGGTTTTTTGAGAGTTTTTCAACATGGAGTTCGCCTTTTTCAGGATTCCATGACAACGCAGTTCCTGCCATTGTCTTTGGCCTTGTATAGTCGTTCATCTGCTTTTGAAATAAAGGAAAATAATGTTTTCTCCGGATTACCTTGAATGACACCATGCTCAATTCCGATACTGACGGTCGCCCGGATATCACCAACCCTTGTTCTTTCAACACCTTCTCTGATTTTCTCAGCTATGCGAGGCAAGGCGGTCGGGAGAATATCGGGAAATAGTATGATAAATTCTTCACCGCCATATCTGCAGATGACATCTGATTTCCTGACATGGGTTTTAAATGATTTAGCGACTGCCTTTAACACCTTGTCTCCTCTGGGGTGACCATATCGGTCGTTAATTTTTTTAAAATGATCAATATCGATCATAAAGACAGCGATATTTTCTTTTTTTCTCTTGGCCAGATAGGACAGCTCAAGGGCAAGGATTAAAAATCCGCGACGATTCAACAGCCCTGTTAATCCGTCAATTATCGAAATCTCCACCAGAGTCTTGTTTCTTTGCCAGAGGCTCTGCAACGTTTCACCCAGCAGTTCCAGTTCGGGCGTTATGTCACCATATTGGATGAACATGTCTATGAATCGTTTAATATGCCGATCATAGGTGTCAGACGCGTGGATGTCACCGGCCAGCGGTTTTAATGCATGAAAAAGATGCTCAAAAGCCGGATTCAGCATATGGTACTCCAGACGGTATGCCAGGATCAGCGCATTTTCTAATATCTGGTTTTCGGCCCAGCGATTTGAGAGCACATCAATTTTCGGCAATAAGACTTCCAGCTCATTTTTTGTGGCCAGCGGATCATCAAAAAATGTGGGGAGCCAGTATTCATGTGCTTTTTCTTTAGCTATATTCCAAAAGGCGGCATGAATTTGTGCCTCATCTGCCATCTGAATCCAAATGACTTTAAGTGCTTCAATCGTTTCAGCCTCAGACAATTTGACATAAGTTTCAATGGCCTTTTGGTTAATGCTGATGCATAGATTAATAATTTCCCAGATATGCTTGTTTTTCATGGTCATTTCCTTTGGTATATCTATTGTGAGGTATTAGCAGACTGCCCTCTATTCGAGTTTTGAACTTTTGGACAATGCCTTTACCCCCAATGTTTCGATCAACCGATTGATGTCTGTAGTTTTAAGATTCATTCCCCCCTCGGACACCGGCAGCAGAATGATCCGTTTTCCTTCAAGCGCTTCGGCAATTTTCAGTTTTACTATGGTCTCACCGCCTGAACCTGCCAGGGCATTGTTCATTTCCCGGATACCTTTGGCTTCGGCAATCCCTTCTGCTTCTATGGCTTTGGCAAGAAGCTGCTGCTGCTCCTGATAAACATCAGCCTCAATCTTGTCCTTAAGGTATTGACCGTCAGCATCTGCCACCATTTTGTTGACCTCTCCCCGGGCTTCTTCCAGTTTGCGCTTGTATTCTTCTAGGGCGGCATGCTGGGCAGATTTATTTTTTTCCACCTGCTGATCCGCAACCTTCTTGTCCTCAATTGCTTTTGTGTATTCCGCGTTAAACCGGTAATCGTTGGTGAGCACTTTTTCCACAACAATTCCCATGGGTCCAAGGATGTCGTCTAATGCTGCTTTGGCCTTGTTTGACTGGGTTTCTCTTTCCTCTGCAACATAAAAGGCTTCCGTTTTAAGCTCTCCGAAAATATCCCTTGGTTTGCTTCTAGCAACAGTCCTGACAATGGTTTCCCGCAGTGTGGAATCGTCTCTTGCTACGTACTGAAGAATATAAGGGGCTTTTAAGGCATCAATTCGGTAGGCAATGATCACATCAAGGCTGATATCATTACCGTCGGTTGTTTTAAATAGCAGATCATCCTGACTTCGGCGGTCTCCTCGGGTCTTGGAAAATGTCATCTCCAGATTCTGAAGCTTGGTATCAAAGGTATGCCAATCATTGATAAACGGCAAAAAGAAATAGGTGGCACCCTGGGCATATACCCTGTCTTCCACGCCTTTGGGAGCAAATAGACCAATTTTACGGGTCCTGACCCCTACTTCGGTTTCTCCTGTGGTATGGGGAATACAGCCGGTTAATGCAAATAAAAAGATTAACAAAATGGACAGAAGGAATAAACGCTTCATTTTTCACCTCCCTGACGTACATCGAATAATTGAAGGGTATTATTTAAATCTAAAGGGTTGACCCCATGAGCTCCATCACTGGGCAGGATAATCAAATCAAGTCCCTTATATGCCTCTGCCATTTTCAATCCCACCATACGATCAGAACCGATTCCTTTTAGGGCATCATTTTTAAGGCGCACCCGTTCTGCTTCGGCAAGCTTTACCAGAAGGTCGGCATTGGCCTTAATACTGCGGACATAAAGATCCTTTTCTGCAATTTTACGGGTAACATAGGCCTTTCCCTTTTCCATTTCAACTGCGGCAATCACCATACCTTCCTGGACAATCTTTTTCAGCTCTGCTTCTTCCTTTGCTGCCCGGGCAGCTGCCTGGTTGGTAAAGACCATCTGGTCCTGTAGTTTTTTTGCTTCAATATTTTTCTGGATTTCCGGGCTGTATTTAAAATACCGCACCAGCACCTGGTCAACCTCAATCCCCTTTATATTTAATTCCCGGTTGAGTTTTTCCTTGGCTTCCTCCGCTTTTTTCACTCGCATGGGGCTGTTGTAAAATTCTTCGGTTGTCAGTTTTCCCAGGGTCTCCTTCAAGGCAGGCTCGGCTTTGGGAATAATGCCGTTATCTTCATAAAGCTTGCCTGGACCTATGGTGGTAAACACAAGATAGGGGTCCTTGATGTGATAGAGCATGGACACATCCACATCCACAAAAAAACCATCCGAGGTCTGGATGTGTGCGGCCCGATCTTTTCTGGCGCCTCCTGCGGCAGTTTCAGGAAAATTGGTTAGTTCCAGGACCTGGATGCCCTTGGGCAGGCGATACATCTGCTGCAGTCCAAAGGGCAGGACAAAAGTAAGCCCGGCATGATAAATCTGCTTTTGAACACCGCGAGTCAAGCCCACCCGGACCACTTTAATTCCATATTCATCCGGTTGTACATAAACAAATAAAAAGGCAAAGCACAGATATGCTATCGCAGCCAATACAAGCAGAATCTTTAGGCCTTTTCCTGGATGAAGAAATGCCGGCAATTTGGCGAATTCCTCTTTAAACCGCTTCATGTAAATTGATAGGTTATTTAGCTCGTCGTTTATCATGGGATGATACTCCTTTTTTATTCTTTTCCTTGGGCTCTGGCTACTTCAACAGCTGCCATTCCTTGAACATGGGTAGCGGTGTGAATCTGTATAATTGGCGGTTCAAGTAAAAGGGGTTTTGTTCCAAGCAGCACTCCGAATCGAAGGGACTTTAAATGGGTGTTCAAATCTTTTTGGTTTGTCCATTCTTCCATTACACAAAAGCTGTTTTTGTCACTGATGTCACTAAAGATAGCATAGCTGTTGCAGCCTTCTTCTTTTTGAACCGGTTCGATCAGCGAAAGAAGTGTCTGTAAAAGTTCCATTTGCTTTTCTGGAAGAACGTTTATAATTATTTTGACAACGATCATTACAATCACCTCATTAATTATTGGAAGATATTTTTTTGCTTTTTTTGATTACGGTTTTCTTTTTTCTGCTCCAATCATTTGCCTTTGTCTCTTTTTCCCTTGTCACCCATAATATGATGTGGCCCTTTTTGATTAAACTGGCAATATTTTTGAACCATCAGCGATAGTCCTGATTAACAATCTATAAGGCAATCATTGTGCCAGTGAGCAATAAGAAAGGCAGAATCACCCATCACCCTGATTTTTCAAGGATGTTTGAATGAAGTGACCGGTGTTTTGAAGGCTTCCCTAAAATCAAAAAAAGGTCTGATATGCCCAATCGGTCATATTGGACCTTTTTTGCGATCAGAACAGGAATCGTATTAATAGGTTCAGAAGTTTACAACAGGGGGGCAAAAAGCTTAGCAAAACTATTTCTCAGTTGCTTTAATCCAGGCAGACGACCATAGTCGTCCAGGGTAAATTCTCTTGAGGATTCTATGTCAATCATAAACTGTGTTTCCATAATTTTAGCTGTGGCTTCATCATAGATCAGTGCATTGATTTCATAATTTAGTGTAAAGCTGCGAAGATCCATATTAGCAGTTCCAATAGAACAAATCTGAGAATCTACGACAATGGTTTTGGCATGCATGAATCCTCCGGTATAATAAAATAATCGGACACCTGCTTCCAGCAGGTCTTTCATGTAAGTGTAAGCTGCCCAGTAAGGCAGACGTTTATCTATCCATCCGGTGAGCATGATATGAACATCAATGCCGCTTAAGGCGGCTGTTTTAAGTGCCATAACAATGCTCGCATCAGGAATAAAATAAGGCGTTTGGACAAAAACAGATCGTTCTGCTGATGATATCAACAAAAAATAGAGCTGCTTGATGGACTCCCATTGTGAATCAGGCCCTGATGCAGTCACTTGAATATGCTTATTTTCACAAGGAGGAAATTGAGCCGGTATATATACTTTCATATCCAGGATTTCTTTTGTGGTGTTTGTCCAGGAAACTGAAAAAATTCCCTGTAAAACCGCAACAGCTTCTCCCTGTATACGGATATGGGTATCGCGCCATGCCGGAAATCGCCTGCCACCGGTTATGTATTCCTCTCAGCAGTCAGGTTATCAGCTTTCCAGATAAAGTATTCCATATGGATATAGTCTTTTGCGTTTTTCAGGTCATCAATCAACGCCTCAAATTTTTCTTTCCCGCTGAAAAATACCTGTAGCGTATTCAATCGCGTCAGAATTGAATCCGAATTTTTATACAGAAGCCGTATCAACTTTTTGTTTTCAGAAGAAGCATATTGATGCTGCAGAGCTTCAATCGCCTTTTCCTGCTGTTTGATCAGCTGATCATGGGTATCTGACAGTCGATGCACCAGGTCCTGGCGGATCAATTTTTTTTTAACCTTTTTCTTAATACCCCTTCCAAACAGAAAATAGAGCACAATTCCTACAAACGGCATAAAAATAAAAACCAGGAGCCATGAAAATGTGGTTGATGTCTCCCTGTTTTCCAAAAGTAGATAAACAATCACAACACAGAGATAAGCATATACCATGACAATCAATATGGGTTCCCATAGCTGCATACTCTATCCTTTGCCTGTTAATGTAAAATCACAGATCAGGGGAAGGTGATCAGATAATCTGATGCGTGGTACTTCCATGTGGTCGATCGTGATACTAGTACTGTGAAAAATATAATCCAGTTCCCACATTGGTTTCCTGCTGGGAAAGGTGAATACATTGGATAGGTTGGCACTCCTGAGCCGGGTAATGGCAAGGAATTCATTCAACTCCCGGCTCCCGTAAAACACGTTAAAATCACCACATACTATTACCGGTTTTTTACAGTTGTTCACTAAGTTTCCCAACTCAATTAGCTGATCTTTACGGCGTTTGGCAAAGATGGAAAGATGTACAATAAAAAAAATCATATGATCCAATTCCACTTCAATGACCAGGCGTTTGATTCCTCTTTCAAAATAGAGGTACCGCTGACTGATTATCCTGTTTTTTGCAAGAAAGGCATTGCCTTGTTTTCTTACAATAGGGATGTGGCTAAGCAAGGTTTTATTATATTTTGATTTAAAAGAAAAATAGTGTTCAAGACCATTGGCAATCTGTTTTGCCTGACTTACACCTTCCGCTCTTCTTGAACCGCCATCCACCTCTACTAACCCTACCAGATCAGGGTTTACAAATTTAATAAATTCGGTGATCTCCTGTGTATTTTTTTGAGTTTTTTTCAGGTATCCGCTAAAGGGAAGCGGTGTATGAAACTTCCATCCGGATCCGGTTCCATAACGGATATTATATAGTAATAATCGAAAGGATTCTTTCATGATATAATCATCAATCCTGCTTTGTTAATTCGGGTTTTTGGAGTTGAATTTGTTTTGGGCCAATGATGCCTGCGGAAATGACGGTGCGGATTGCCTCATCAATTGTCCAGCCCGGATCAATCACCTGTTGTTCCTTTAAAATAATCATGGTTCCGCTTAGGGGATTGGGAGGTGTCGGTATGAACACTTTCAGCAGTTTTTCACCGGAATTGATATTCACCATGGATCCGGTTACAAATCCGATAGTATAGATGAGCATAAATACCAATGCAACAGGTACGACAGCCAAAGCACCATGCAGAATGTATTTTTTTAAATGCAGAATATTTTTTTTTATCATGCTTTGGCTTTTTCTTTTTCCTTTTCAACCAGTGTTTTTAATTCAAGACCTGATTTGGTTAGCTTCATAATTTTCTCCTTCCTTGTTATATTTATTAAACATATAAGGCAATCATTGTGCCGGGAGTGTGGTCTTGGAATTATTTTTCTTAACATATTGATTTATCATCATAATAATATTGTAGGATTCGTATTAATCGATGCTGCAAAGACCAGGAAAAGGGTCTTATTCGAACAATAGGTCATATATGACCCATTAATTCATTTGGCTAACAGGAAAAGAGTCGCAAATAGCGGGGTAGAATTAAAAAAATTAGGGTTTGGTGATGTTAAACTTGCGCATACGGGCGCGCAGGGTGCTCC
>CAYWGN010000026.1:28729-33013 GCA_964457495.1 uncultured Desulfobacula sp. | reverse complement strand
CAAAACTCTTAAAAGAAATCATTGCACGGATACATGAAGATACACGATAATAGCCAAAACTATCGCTGATCAATTTCATTAAAATATTCGACGGGTTGTTTAAATTGTCGTTCATCCTCTTCAGACCAGTTGCCAGCAAGAGGATCAAGGTCACATCATCTGTTCTGGAAACAGGTTTGAATGACACACCTGCTGTATTTTTTAACATTTTCCAGTAGAGGTTCAAGATGTCTTCCATAAGAGAATGAAGACCTTTGCAAAAACATGTTGGGCGTGGATATAAAGTATTAATCCGGTGTTACAATTCTTATGGAAATAGACTGACCATCGCCCCATGGCCACCAAGCTGCAACAATGTGATCGCTGGTTTCAGGGTCTGTTGTAAAAAGAAGCTGGCCTCGCCTTAGAGTTCCAAAAAGTTCGGTATTTGTCTTGATAATTGTGGGTGCTTTTTTAATGCTTTTTTTATCCCATTTCATTTTAAGATGTTTACTGAGTATAGAGATCACTTTGTCCTGAGATTCTATAGTGAATTCAGCTATGAGTGTTCCAAAACGGTTGTCCCATGTCCAGTCCAGTACGCCATCAAAATCCTTGACTATTTTATTGCAGGCTTTTTCTATGATTGTTTTTTTATTGCCCAAGGTTGCCTCCTTTTTTATTGCCTATTTCTCTTATAAAAATAAATCACCACTAAAAGCCTGGCTTTTTTATCACCAAGGCTTTTTCCTGAATGGGGGACACAGGAGTCAAAATAAATATTGTCTCCCCGTTCTAAAAGATAGGTGTCTTCTCCATATAAAAATTCAAGACGGCCTTCCATTACATATATAAATTCTTCGCCCTCATGGCAATACATTTTTGTAATTTTATGGGGCGAATGGATAATAAAGGGCTCCATGTTTTTGCCGGGTTTGTTTGCGCCAAGGATTTCATAGTCATAACCTGAAAGCTGGGAGGTTGCTTTAATGATTTTGCTCTCATTTTTTTTTTGATAACTTATTCTGATGTCATTTAACGGCTCAATATTTTTTTCAAAAATACTTGTCACCTCAAGCCCCAGGGCGCCTGCAATTTTATTCAATGTGGAGTAGGGCGGTGCTTTTTGGGATCGTTCGACCTTTGACAGGTATCCTTTTGTAAGGCCTGTTAAGTCTGCCAGTTTTTCCAGGGTAAGATTATTTTGCTTGCGAAGTTTTTTTATATTTTTACATATTGTTTTCTCGTCCATTTGTTTATCCTTTTAAGCAAGCCCTCCCTAATTGCCATAAACAATTTTTGGAAGCCAGGTCACAAGGCTTGGCCAGATGGCGATTATGGTTAATCCAACAAGCTGTAGAAGGACAAAAGGAATAATGCCTTTGTACACATCGGTTGTTTTGATTTCCGGTGGGCAAACTCCTTTAAGATAAAACAGAGAAGGGCCAAAGGGCGGGGTCATAAACGATGTTTGCAGGTTTACGGCAAACAGGATGCCAAACCATAGGGGATCATACCCGTAATCAACCACGATGGGTGCTATGATGGGGATATGGATATAGGTAATTTCAATAAAATCAAGAAAGAAACCAAGAATAAAAATAAAAATCATGACCATGGTTACCAGCTGCCATCCATTCAGATTCATACTGGCGATAAATTCCCTGAGAAGATCATCACCGCCAAGGCCACGGAAAACAAGGGCAAAACAGGTGGCTCCCATGATGATGATAAACACCATGCAGGTCATTTTAATGGTTCCCTTGGCAACCTCATGCAATAATTTAAAGGACAGCTTTTTATTCATTGCCGTCAGAATAACAGCACCCACTGCACCCATGGCACCGGATTCGGTTGGAGTGGCAATGCCGGCAAAAATTGTTCCAAGCACGGCAAGAATTAGAAATAAAGGAGGGATAAGGGCTTTAAAAATTTTTAATATAAAGGCTTTATCAAAATCAGCGTGTTTTGCATGGGCAGCAGGGACATGTTTTGTTCCAAAAAAAGTGGCTGTCCATATATACAGACAATATAGAAAAACCAGAATCATACCTGGTATCACAGCGCCAATAAACATATCGCCTATGGGCACCTCCATCACAGGTCCCAAAAGCAGCAAAACAATACTGGGCGGGATTATCTGGCCCAGTGTTCCCGAGGCGGCAACAGTGCCTGCAGCAAAAGATTTTGAATACTTGTGCTTGAGCATGGTGGGCAAAGACATCAATCCCATTGTCACAACAGTTGCCCCGACAATGCCGGTAGATGCGCCCAATAGTGCTCCCACAATGATAACTGAAATGGCAAGGCCCCCCCGCACATTCTGGAAAAGTTCCTCCATGGTTTCCAGCAATGCTTTTGCAAGCCCTGACCTCTCAAGCGCAAGGCCCATAAAGATAAACAATGGGACAGCCATTAACATGGTATTATTCATTATGCCCCACATCCGCAGGGGCAAAAGGTCAAAAAAGCTGGGGCTTAATCCGATAAGGCCAAAAAGGAAGGAAGTCCCCATCATGGTAAATGTGACGGGGAATCCTCCCATTAAGGCAATGGTCAATACCAGAAAAAGCCACGCAGCCAGATAATCAGCAATCCAGAACGGTAAATAATCAATCAGCATTTGATCTTCCAGTCGGTGATACAATCATTATTAACATGAGTCTTTAATACCTGCATTATTAATCTTCCAAGGGTTTTCCCAAAAGGGTAAAAGCGCTTCTTACACCAAGCAGAAGTCCTTGAATCAATAATAAAAAATAACCTACCGGCAATGTTGCCTTTAATAAAAATCTTGCAGGAATGCCGCCGGGATTAATGGAAACTTCTCCTATTTGATATGCGACAATAACCCATGGAATGGTTGTAGTCAGGACTATATAGCAGGAGGGAATCAATAAAAACAGGACTCCGAATAAATTAATTAAAGCCTGTTTTTTCCTATCCATAATTGAATAAAAAATATCCACCCGGACATGTCCCTCATGCAGCAGTGTATAGCCTGCACCCATCAGAAAAATAAAGGCAAACACATGCCATTCCAGTTCAGCCATAAACACAAAGCTGGTATTAAAAACATAACGCAGAATCACATTTGAAAAGATGACCAGAATGAAGATAAAAACCGCAGACGTAACAATAACACTGCCGATCCACTCATTGATTTTATCACAAAAAAGGACTGCTTTTTTAACGGTTTCCATAAATTTAAGCCATTGTATTCCAGTAGACCTTTTCAGACATCTTTCCCCAGACAGCTGTTTTTGCCTGGAAGGCCATATAATCTTGATGCACTTTTAAGGCAAACGGGTCTTTCTGGGCTTCTTCTTCAATCACCTCTTTGGATATGATTTTTAATTTTTTCAGTATATCTTCAGGATAAACCTGTACATCCACATGGTGCTCCTTTACCAGCGTGTCCAGGGCTGCACCGCTCTGGGCATCAAATGCAGCCAGGGTTCTGATATTAATATCAGCGGCTGCAATATCAAGGATGCGCTGAAAATGTTTTGGCAGATCATTGTATGCTTTTTTGTTGAAGAAGACATCCAGTGTGGGGCCTTGTTCATGCCATCCCGGTGTGTAGTAATATTTGGCAACCTTATAGAGCCCGAGCAATATATCATGAACCGGGCCTACAAATTCAGCCGCATCAACAACGCCTCTTTCCAGGGCTGGGAAGATTTCACCCGGCGGTACAAACACGGTGGTTACGCCTACTTCAGAGAGAACCTTGCCGGCAATGCTGCCGATGCGCATTTTCAAGCCCTTAAAATCTTCCAGAGAATTGATTTTCTTCATGTACCAGCCACCCATCTGCATACCTGAATTTCCAATAACCCGGGGGACAAGATCAAACCGGTCATACAATTCATTCATCAGGGTCTGGCCATTGCCCTCATAGAACCAGGAGTTGACTGACTGGGCATTCATTCCAAAGGGGATAGAGCCAAACCAGTTAAATGCTGTTGATTTTCCTGCCCAGAAGTATGGAGATCCGGTTCCCATCTGAACTGTTCCCTTGGACACGGCATCAAACGCACCAGGAGGGGGTACCAGTTCACCACCGCCATAGAGCTTGATTTCAAACTGGCCATCAGTCATTTCTTTTACATTCTCGCAAAAGTTCTTTACCATGTCGAACATGATTCTTACTTTTGGATTCCAGAATGATGTGGCAGTCCATTGAATTTTCGGAGATGCAATAACTGCAGGTGCTCCGACAGTTAATGCAGTTGCTGCTACTGCTGTTCCGATACCTGCTTTTTTTAAAAATGTCCGTCTTTCCATGATACCTCCTTTAAG
>CAYWGN010000026.1:0-28629 GCA_964457495.1 uncultured Desulfobacula sp. | reverse complement strand
TTCCGATACCTGCTTTTTTTAAAAATGTCCGTCTTTCCATGATACCTCCTTTAAGATTATTATGAATTAAATGGGACTTTTTTTTATGGGGAGCAATTTTAAATTTATCCCCGGTAATACATCAATAATACATCAATAATACTTTTTTGAAGCCTTTAATTATGAAGCCTCTAAAACAGGCAGAATATTTTCAGCAAATGGTATAATATAGCCTTTCCCCTTTAAATTTTTAATATAGGTTTCGATGGTGTAAGTATATTTAAACCCTAATGCTTCAGTCTGGGATTTTGAAAAATCTGAAACAAGTGTCACATTAAACCGCTTAAGGATATCCATCACCCTGAAGGCGATATAGGAGGGCATATTAAAATTTTGTGCCAGGTCTTTGCCAAGTTTCTGGGGATCATTTTTAAAGGTATATAGAACAGATGAAAAGGTCTCATTCCCCACGCCCTGTGAGCATCCTGCAACAAAGAGAATGTTGCCACCTTCTTTGACAATATTGACTGAATTGAAAAGGGCTTTGGTGGATTGATACAATTGTCCGTCCGTTCTGTGACCCCCGGCAGAAATCAGAGCGAAATCTCCTTTTTGAGGAACATGGATGCAACAGGCCTGGTCAAGCTTTTTACAGCCGTCTATAAATGTTTTGTGCAATGGGCCCACATCGGCATGAAAAATATCACCCGTCCCATTTGCTGCAATGGCAACATAGGTGCAGGTTTTATTTTTTAAAAACATATCTGCTGCCTCGTTCAGGTCCTCATTAATTGGGTTTCCCCGGAGTTTTGCCTGCCTGACCATGGGGTGGGCTGAACCATCTTTTCTCATGGCAAGAGAGTGATTCTGCTGGATAGAGTCATACCCTGCAATTCCCGGCAATATATATTTTCTGCCGCCGCCGAACCCGGCTGCCATATGGTGTAGGATACCGCCGAAGATGATTATATGGTCTGCTTCAACTGCTTCTTTTGTGATATAGAGTTGGGTTTTTTTATGGGTTTCACCGATATGAACAAGGCGGTCTTGATTCTTATTTGCAGAATTTAGTATTTCAACTCTTTGAGAGCAAAAGAAACCGGCAAGTTGGGGAAATAGCTCCTTATCTATATCATCATGGGTTCCAAGGGCAATGATAATCTTAATATTATCCGTTGAAACGCCCAGGTCTAAAAGTGTTTTTATAATTTGAGGGACAAAAATATCTCCCCTGGCCCAGAGTCTTGTGTCATCCGGGATGATGACAGCGATTTTTTTATGAATGATTCCTTTTGGAGCGTGGGTTTTTATTCCTTTTGAAATGATGTGTTTGATTTGGTCATGGCTGGTTCCAGGAACATCTTTTCCAATAATGATGTCAAATACCTTATCATCAGGGATATCAATATCAAGCGAGGCCGGGCCTTTTTCCAATTTAATTTTCATATTTGCTTCAATGCCGAATGAATAAGGGTTAAAGGGTGCAGAACCTGCAATCTGTCATCCATATCCAGATTGCCGGCAAGGTTCATCCTGCACACCGGGCAATCTGTGAGCCATAGTGATGCTTGAACAGCTTTCGCGTTTTCAATTTTTTTGTCAACCATTTTTTTAGAAATTTCAGGATATTCATAAAAAAAAGTGCCGCCGCCACCGCAGCATTCATCAACATCTGGTGCTTTTTTGTAATTTATAAAGGGCAGTTTTGATAATATTTTTTCAGCAAATGTGTTTGATCCAAAACTATTTCTTGTGTGGCAGGGGGCATGATAGGTGACAGATATTTTGTCCTTGACATTGGGATCAAATTCAAGACTGTCAAAATTCTGATCAATAAATGAGAGAGCATCCATAACCTTTGAGGCAATTTTGTTTGCTTCAAAAGGATCTTGACCATTGTTTTCAAACACACGTGGATATTCATTTTTTAATGCTTCTCCGCAGGTGGAACAGTCCACAACAACGGCATCTGCATCATGGTTTTTTAATGCATTGATATTGGTTGTGATATTTTTAAAGGCTTTATCTGCCGCTCCATGAAACAATAATGGGATGGAACAGCAGGTCTGGTCTTTGGGGATAATAATTTTATATCCCATATGTTTTAAGATTTCAATAAAGGCAAATCCTGTATCATCATATAAATAGTTGGTGGCACATCCGGTAAAGTAGACCACTATTCCAATTTGTTTCTTATAAGGAAAGATAATTTCATCATTGGCTTTTCGGAATGGTATGGAATTTAGTTTTGGAAAATTTTTTAAGGGGATGTTGCCAAGTTTAATAGATTTGGCAAAGCTGTCAGGCACAAATTTTTGTCCGGTCCTGGCAAGGTCGGCACCAAATTTTAATCGATATTCACGGGCCAAAAGATAAATCAGACTTTTGATGGCTGGAGTCTCACCCTGGGCCTCCACCATTTTTTTTCTCATTTCCATGAATTTTGAATAGTGATTTATCCCGGAAGGGCAATTGGCAGCACATGATCCGCACATCAGGCACTTTGATACGATTTCCTTTAATAAGGGAGAAGATACAAGGGTGTCATTATCATAGGCCTTAATCAATTGAAGCTTGGCTCGTGGGGATGCCTGTTCTTGTTTTAATATTTTATATACGGGGCAGACACTCAGGCAAAGCCCGCATTTGCCACAATTTTGAAGCGTATTTTCTATCATACAAATTTTCCGGGATTAAGAATCAAATCAGGGTCAACAGCCTGTTTTATTGTTTTCATGAATTCAATGGTATCCTTATTCATCACAAGGGGAAGATAGGCAGATTTACCAAGCCCGATCCCGTGTTCGCCAGACAATGTCCCATCAAGTTCTGCTGCAGCTTGAAAAATTTCAGCAAATGCAGCTTCAACTTTTCCCCATTCTTCTTTGTTAGATCTATCTGCTGGAATCATGGGGTGCATATTACCATCCCCGGCATGGGCCAGAACACCCATTTTTAAGTCATATTTTTTTGTAATTTCAACAATCTTATGGATCATTAGAGGCACTTTGCTCACAGGAACGGTCACATCTTCAGTAACAATATCAGGAGCAAGCTTGGCAAATATACCATAGGCAGACCGCCTTGCCTTCCAGAGTTTTTCCCTTTCAAGTTCATTTGTCGCTTCCTGGATATGGGTGGCACCATTTTCCCGGACCTTTTCAATGATGCGTTTCATCTCTTTTTCACAAGCTTCTTTCACCCCGTCAATTTCAATCAAAAGTGATCCTTGTGCCTCTCTGTCCAGTCCCAGGTTTGCCACATCTTCAATGGCATTCAGGGTCAGTTTGTCCATGAGCTCCATGGCAACGGGTATGATGCCGGAACCAATAATATCGGTTACAGCCTTTGCCGTGTTATCAAGATTATCAAAGGTCACCATCAGGGTTTTTACAGCCTCAGGCATTGGCACAACTTTTAAGATCGCCTCTGTGATGATTCCCAGTGTTCCCTCTGATCCGCAGAAAAGCGAAGATAGTTTGTAGCCTGTGACGTCTTTGATATTTTTACTGCCAAACCGGATGACCTTCCCCGATGCCAGAACCACTTCCATCCCCATTACATAATCAGCTGTGACACCATATTTTAAGCACCTGGGGCCGCCAGCATTCATGGCAATATTTCCACCAATGGTGGAGGTGTTCATGGAGCCCGGGTCAGGCGGATAAAAGAATCCAAATGGTTCCAGGGCTTTTTGGACGTCGCCATTGACAACTCCGGGTTGTACAATGATATACCGGTCACTGGTGTTAACTTCAATGATTTTATCCATTTTTGAAAAACAAAGAACAACCCCGTGTCTTATGGGAATAGACGCACCGCAGAGACTTGTGCCGGCACCACGGCCTGTGACGGGTATCTTATATTTGGAAGCTATTTTCAACAGCTCTGATACTTCTGCCGTCGTTTCTGGAAAAATTACAGCATCAGGAAGGGCCTCTTCTACAAATGCATCATAGGCATAACAGGATAGCTCTTCGAGCCGGTCAAGATATCTGTCTATACCGACGATTTTAATTAATTGGTTTTTTACTTGGGTGTCCAGCATAAAAAGGTTTCCTTAAAATTATAGATACAAATATAATGAAGTTGAATTCAATAGCATTTTTTTTGTAATGAGATTAAGGTTCAACATGAGAATTAATAAATTATTTGTTTACTGGTTGTCAACTTTTTTGAATTAAAGATAAACTTGCAGTGCCATAGGAGATCAGCATATAAAGAGATTTGATTTTAAGGAAGGAGTAAAAAATGGCATTAATATTGAATATTCTATGGTTTATTTTTGGTGGCGGCCTTCTGGCCTGGATTTTATGGGTTCTGCTGGGCTGTCTGCTTTACATCACCATAATCGGCATTCCATTTGGGATTGCAGCATTCAGAATTGCAGGGTTTGCAGCATTCCCTTTTGGGAAAGATTTTAAAGTCTGCCCTGACATGTCAGGAAAATGATAAAGACCTTAAAGGTTTTTCCGTGCGGCTGGAGAATGATGCATTCTCCAGCCGGTTTTATATGTTAGAGAGCCATTTCCGGGTGAAATACGTTGAGTTCTTTTAAGTCATCGCCCAGGTACTCCCGTTCATTGGGCCCTAATATCCCTAATGACAGGCAAATCAAGGTCCACATATGTACAACAGGATAATTTCCACCATAATGCGAGCTGAGTTCATGGATCTGGGCATGGCAGTTATGACAGCCGGCAATACAATAATCAGCTCCTGTGGCCTTAATCTGTGCGTCTTTTATTTTCCCGTATTCCAGGCGCTCGGCTTTAAATCCTGATTGAAGGAAACCGCCGCCGCCGCCGCAGCAATAATTATTGGATCTATTTGGCTGCATATCGATGAAATTTTCTTCACCAACAACTGATTTGACAACAAATCGTAAATCTTCGGCAATGGGATCGCCAAAAGTTTTCCTTACAATTTGACAGGGGTCTTGTACTGTGAATTTTATTTTAAGATCTTTATTCCAATCGGAATTGACCTTTAATTTACCTTCACGAATCCATTTTGCATAATATTCATATATATTTTTAACTACAAAGTTATGCTCGATATTGAATTTTTTCAGTCCTGCCAGGACTGAGAAAGTTACGTGACCTCACTCGGTGTTGAGGAAAGTCTTACAGCCAAGCTTATCAGCCTGGTTTGCCGATGTTTTTGTTATATGTTTCCATGCGTCATCATCTGCCAGGAACATGCAATAGTTTTCAGCTGCCCAGCCACTGCTGCCATAGGTCCAGTCAACCCCGGCCAGGTGGAGTATTTTCCATAAAGGTACAAGTTCATCCGGCTCTGTTACAGGTTCCCTGGAATTCTGGTTCAGAAAAAATTCAGCCCCTTCCTTATCAATGGGAGCCTGCATATCTGCAAATTCCGGCTGGGCTTCCTGGTATTCTTCCAATACATCCCCCACAACAAATTCAAAATCTTCCGGAGATGCCCCCATGGCACTGGTACTTGCGTTCCTCAGGGCCATGTCACAGGATCCAAGGATGCCCGAGGGTCT
Source organism: uncultured Desulfobacula sp. (assembly GCA_964457495.1). Lineage (GTDB taxonomy): Bacteria > Desulfobacterota > Desulfobacteria > Desulfobacterales > Desulfobacteraceae > Desulfobacula. Next base: position 23,138 of record CAYWGN010000026.1, on the reverse strand, counting down.
TTCTTCTCTGGGGCGCAACTGCCTTGCATTAAAGACCAGTTGGGGGATATCAATCTTCATGGGACATACATAAATGCAACGCTGGCACATTGTACACATCCAGGGCCAGTTGGATTTTGCAATTTCTTCATCCATACCTAAGGCAGCCATACGAAGAAATTTTCTGGGATCCATATTGTCAAGTCCTGTGGCAGGACATCCTGAAGCGCATGCGCCGCATGTTAAACATGCGTTTAAATTGCCGCCTTCCGGCAACAATGCTTTGACTTTATCTAAAAAAATACTTTTTTGTTTCTTATTTCCAAGTTTGATGATGGTTACTGTCATTGATCATTCCTTTTTATTATTAATGACTCAACTTTCGGGTTTAAGTCCTTGTTTATGAGGTCAGGTTTGTTTTATTGCGTTTTTATCAATAAATCAACAAAAAAAATGTAATAATGTAAGCCTGTTCCTACTCAAATCTGGCAACTCTGAAAGAGCAGTTGAGTTATTCATAAACAGTTTTAAACCTGCGACCTGTCAACTGGTATTCCAATAGATGTATTGACATCATATCAATCAGGAACTATTTTTATAAAAACAATTGAGGTCTTAGCTTTTGTGATTATGTCAAGACTTCATAACAATCAAAATAAAAGGTTTAAACATGGCGCAAAATACAGAAAGCCAAAACAAAGACTATGTACAAAACAAGACCCTTATTATTGCGGTTGTGGTATCCTTGTTCATTGGATTCATCGGTGGGACTATATATTCCTCATTTAAACTCGCCGCCGATAAACAGGTTCAGGTACAGAGCAATGCAACTCCAAATAAAATTCCGACAGGGACCCAGCAGGATGATTCAATCGAATTTTCTGCAAAAGTTTTACAGCTTGAACAATATTTAGAGCAAAATTCCATGGATGCAGAGGCATGGGCTCAGTTGGGACACCTTTTCTTTGATTCAAATCAGGTAAAAAATGCCATTGAAGCATATGAAAAATCTCTGGTAATTGAGCCTGGAAAAACAGGGGTTCTAACTGATCTGGGTGTCATGTACCGGAGGGATGGTCAACCTGAAAAGGCCATCCAGGCATTTGATAAAGCTATTTCAATTGATCCTTCCTTTGAAACTGCAAGGTTTAATAAGGGAGTTGTACTATTGCACGATTTGAACGATGTTCCCGGCGGTATAAGGGCATGGGAAGAGCTTGTTGAACAAAATCCCATGGCCATGGCTCCCAACGGGGAATCGATGGATGCCCTGGTTCAGCGGATGAAAAAACAAAAATAGATATCAAAATCAGGACAAAAGATCAGTAAATTTAAAATAGAGCAGCTAAAACGAGAGAGTCAACGTCAGTGATCCGATGATATGACCCTGTTTCTGGTTGTTAAATTGTTTGGTACTGAAAAGATGCCGGTAGGTCAGTTTGAACATGTCAAAGTTAAATGCCAACCCCAGAGAAAGGTTGGCCGTCAGTCGTTTTTTTTCAACACTGTGGCTATGTTCCCAGGTGTTGCCATCAAGAAAGATGTCATGAATTACGCCTTCAACCTGGGAGCTGGCAAATACATGCATGCCCCATGAAGTTTTGTCTTGTTTTGAACCTGCACTGACAGGTGCGCTGATTCCTGCACCGGCCCGGATCACATCAGACCCGAAATCCTTTGGTATATTATACCCGAAACGGATTTCACCTCCCGCGTTGACCGATGTTCTAACATTACCCAGGGCTAACCCAGAATGAGAAATTAAATCATAATCAAGGATATCCAATAATTCCATGCTGTGCAGCCGCCATTTGCGCTGCCAGGAAAACCTGACTGCTGGTTCATTTTGAAGCTGGTTGCCCCATCCTTTTGCTGTGGGGATGTCCCTTAAATCATGTACGGTGTTCTGTGCTAATTCAGCTTTGGCAGCAGGGCCCACAACACCCAGGACTATTTCAAGGGTGTCAAGGATGGCATCGGTTTTGCTGTGAAGGGCCAGCCCGCCATACAGGAATCCGGCATAGGGCCTTTCTGCTTCTATCAATGTCATTGTCTGGATATCAGAAGGAGTATAGATTTGTTGTCCCAGTAAAATGCCGACATTATGAACACTTCCCGGCTCGCTTGAAAAGGGGAAGGCCTTGATGATGGAATGGATTATGGGTATGGACCATTCAGGCAGGCGCACGTCATCCCTGTATTGCTTCAGATCATTGGAAAGCCAGGTAATCTGGACGGCATTGGTATAATATTTATCCGTGTCCCCGAAAAGGTCATTTTCAAAGAAAAGCTGAACAGTCTGAAGTTCAGAGGGATCTTTGGACCATGCACTGGTTGAAAAAAATAAAAGATAAAAAATGATGCTGATGCACCAATAACGCCTGATGATATTTAATAAAATCAAAATATACCTCAAAATATTACAGCCTTGATGCCAGGACGGCAGCACCAATGGCGCCATTTTCCTGGGCCAGTCCCCCCACAATGAGGTTAAATCCAAGGCGCTTTTCAAGGGCCTTGACCATACCTTTATTCTTTGCCACCCCCCCGGTCATCATTACAGGTTCTTTGATTTTAATTTTACTGGCAAGAATGGCAACCCGGGCAGCTGCAGACTCATGAATGCCTGCAATGATGTTTTCTCTTTTTTCCTGTCCTGCAATCATGGAAATGACCTCTGATTCTGCAAATACTGTACAGATACTGCTTATTTTCAAAGGTTTGTCTGCTTTGAGGCTGAAGTCACCCAATTGTTCCAGGTCAACTTCCAGGGCCTTTGCCATGACTTCAAGAAATCGTCCTGTGCCTGCGGCACATTTGTCATTCATTGCAAAGTTCTCCACCTGGCCGCTGTTATTCAGAAAAATGGCTTTGCTGTCCTGACCACCGACATCAATGATCCCACGGATTTCAGGGTTAATAAAATGGGCACCCGTTCCATGACAGATGATTTCCGTAAGGGTCTTGTCTGCAAAACTTACACTGGCACGGCCATAGCCCGTGGAAATAATGGCTGATATTTGGTTTTTTGACAGTTTGCTTTTTTTTAACAGGGCATCAAACACCTTGATCCCTGCATTGATGGGGTCATACCCTGTCGCTATGACATGGGTACCCAAAAGCTGATTGTCTTTTATCAAGGCTGCCTTGGCTGTAATTGAACCAATATCAATACCTGCATAAATCATATGGCTGTTGCTCCGCCATCTACCATAAATGTCTGGCCGGTAACGAGACACTCCTTAATTTTAAGATCAAAATCTTTAAGATAAACGTTCATATCAATTGTTCCTTTGTTTGATGATTTCCATGAAAGCATCAATCCGGGTTTCTATCTGGGATTGTGAAAAACTTCTGGGATCCACCATGTCCGCCTCTATCATGAGAACAGGAATATTTGTCTTTTCCCGGACGATTCGCATAATATCCATCTGTCCGAAAGAGTAAGGCTTGCAGGAGCGATTTGAATGCATCACAAAACCATCGGCATCATAAAATTTTATCATGTCAAGCACCTGGTCTGCCATCTGGTCAACACCGATATTCAGATAGATCATGGTGTAGGCTTCGGCCATGGAATCTAAAAAATTGTTTTCATCTGTATATTTTATGGCACCGCACCAGGCAGATGTGTACGTGTCTGCCACAAGACAGGCATTGTGGTCGGAAAATTTTTGGGACAGCCATTTGAGCCTGTACCACACGGGCAGATTATCCCATAAAAGCCTGTATTTTTCATCGGGAACCATGCTGATGCCATCCTTTATCCGCTGCTCCATTTCTTTCAGCAGTTCTTTATAAAAATCAACAGCGATTTGAGTGCCCCGCAATGTGACAATCAGGGCAAGGAAAAAGAATGCATCAAAGGCAGACATGGGCGATGGCTTGTGGGCAGTGGTGTTGAGGACTTTTTGCCAGAGCTGCTGGGCCTCGTAGGCAAGTTTGCCCACCCGTGCCATTTTTTCATAATCAAATTTTCTTTTTGTCATTGTTTCAAGAAAGGCAATATATTCATCAATCTGGGTCCGGACATACCTGGCTATTTCAGGGGAATATCGGGTATGGCAGACAGGGGTATCCAGAATAAACAGCGGTACCTTATAATACCTTGCCTGGACTTCATACCATTTTAGAACAGTGCCGCAGATATTATTGCAGCAGATGAGCATATCGGGTTTAGGCAATCCTCCGATAGGCCCGCCTTTGACAATTGAGCATGAGATATCTGCCCTTGCATAGGAACACAGATCAGAGCTGTAGCCCATATCTTCAGCTTTAATGCATAGATCTTCTCCCATTTTGGATGCACCGATCATGGCACCATGGTTTTCAGGATAAATGGGGATGATATCCATTGCCACCAAAGGCTCTACAGGACCTCCTGAAGTGATCCAGGCAACTTGTTTGTTGTTCTGTCCTGCAGTCATGGCATCAAGATAATAGGTGGTCATGATATCCCGCATTTTTTTCCCGGATTTTATTTTTCTTTTTTCTGAAAGCGTTTCTGACATATGGTAAATCCTTTTTAAATCATATGAATAAAGGTTTCAAAACGTGTGGCTAACTGCCCTGAGTTTTGCTGCTGGTCATCCATTTCAATAAGCATGTTCTTTATGCCTTCTTTGTCAAGGAATTCTTTTAAATAAGGATAATCAAATGCATGGGGATCACAGAATTTAAGCAGCATGAAAATAACACCGTCGGCCCTGTTCTTTTTTGCAAGTGAAACCATATTCTCGCCGCGGGCAGTTGGTGTTGAATGTTTTGCAGGACAGATTATGCGATCCAGTAATCTTGTGGCAATGGCATTTATGGGATTTTCATCATCCAGAATTTCACCTTCAAACCATCGCTGGCCTGTGCAAAGATCATCTCCCACAATAACACCTCCGGCTGCTTCCATGGCTGTATAAATATCAGGAGAATCACAGATGGAACCAGACACAACGATTCGTTTTACACTTTTTTGGGGAACATCAACTTTTTCAAGATTGGCCACAATGGCAGGCAGAAGGTCAGCCACCTCATCTCTGTCCATCACCATGGATCCTTTTACAATGGCATAAAGGTCAGCGCCTTTTATGATCCCGGGCGTTTGAGATTGAAGTTCATAAATTTTTGATAGATTTTTTCTGATGAAATTGAATTTTTTAATGGAGCCTTCAAGATCTGCATTGGTGATTTCTTTTCCCACAGCGGCTTCAAGGTCTTTTTTAAATTTGGTCAAAACATCCTTCATATAGGTTCTTGCACTTTGGGTGTTGAGTTTGGCAGGCAGGACCACATCTGCAAAAAATTCATATTTCCCATTCATCCGCCAGATGTCACTCAAACGCTGGATGGAATCACAGGTATGGGGGAATACAGCTCCATCAATAAAATCAAGCCGTCCGGACAGGCTGTCCTCCAGCACGCCACGGACCAGAGAACAGCAATAGGCCTGAAGGTGTTGTTCTGCCATCACAATATCTGATTTCGAGGAAAACAGCCGCATGGGATGAAAACCAGCTGCATATATCAATTCCTCTGGTGCATAGGAGCAAAGGTAACCAATAATTTTTTTCTGGCCTGCTTTGATTTTGGAAGCAACAACGGACACATCTTTTATGGCCTCACAAAAAATATTTATTTCCTTCATATTCTTCTTCTCCTGTGTATTCCCCCTTTTTGGCAAAGCTTTTCAATCTCTTCATCCTGGAGGGTTTTAAAGATAATTTTTCTGCCGGTTTTTATATCGAAGGCCGGTCAGTATGTCAACAGATACAAGATCAGGGCAATCGCATGTAAAAGAAAAAAGTATCCACAAAAAAATACAGGGTAATTGATTTAGACGAAAACCATAAAACAAACAGAGACAGCATTATTAACCTGTTGAGGCGGCCTGGATGGTCTTAGGAAAAAATTACAGAAAAGGTGGGGTTGAGTCAAAGCCGAATATCTGAAATTATCGGAAATGCCAAGATTGGCAATATCGATAAATTTTCACCACTATTAAATTGTATTATCTGAATTCATAAAAAAGAATCGAGGCTGGAAGATATTTTGTGATGTATAAAGATTTTCGAAGCAGGATTCTGCTTGATGATTTTTAGTTTCAAACATAGCTGAATCAAACGTGTGGATTCACAACCACAACATCTTATGATCGGGCCGAATCATTTAAAGTTTTTTTAGGTAGTGGTATCATTGACAATAAAACGCTTTCCGGTACTCAAGAATAGGATAATACTTAACTGCTGGATTCTATAATTTAGGGCTTTAAATATCGAAATCCTCATCGCAATCTTCCGACGTTTGAAATGATAACCCAGTCATCAACAAAAGAAGTAAGCACCCAAATGAATGACCCATGAGGCGTTTCGCTTAGACATAGGGCTCGCCTTTAGACGACCAATGATAAAATATTTTTTCCTAATATTTATTAAGAAAATGGTTTAGCCTTGTTTCCGGTTATCTGTGGGAGGATCATCTTTGATTACATTGAAATTTTCTATAAAAATAAAAGGCATTATTCTTATTTGAAAATATCAGTCCGAAAATGTATGAGAAATTATGGAAATTGAGAAAACCAGCTTAGGAAATGTGTCCTCACATTTCTTTTGAGAGTAGAACACATATTTATAATAAGGTGTTGCATTTAAAAACTTGGCTATATATATGTTGGGGTGAATATTGATCGTTATATTTAAAGTAAGGAATAACGAAGCAAGAATTTCGAACAGGATTGTTTTTCAATATTTTTAAGCATGATTTCAAAAGGATTTCAACTCTTTAAAAGATTATGGCAAAAGCGATCAAAGACAAACTGATAGATTCAGCTCGTGAAGCAAAAGACCTATATCACAGCCTTGTTTTGTTTGTTGGGCATTCAAACAGTGATAAAATTGCAATATTGAATGAAATGGCTGAAGAGATGGGCCGACCCATCATCAATATCAATCTTGATTTATCCCAACGCCTCATTGAAATGACAAATAAAAAACGGCTTTTAAAGACACCTGAAATACTGGATGAAATTCTTAGTCCTCACAACGAAATGGCCATACTTGATTCGATTGAAATACTGTTTGATGTAAGCCTTAAACAGGATCCTTTGGCTCTTTTAAAGAAAGTTTCCCGGAACAGAACGATCATTGCTTCCTGGAATGGAACAATAGAAAATGGAAAACTTGTTTATGCAGAGGCTGGACATACGGAGTACAGAACATACAACACAACTGATATACAAATTGTCAGTATGGATACAGACCATTAGATAAGTTCATTGATATAGGGTAAAATTATGAAATATTCAGATTTGATACAGTTTGATCCCATTGAAACCGTTGTCCAGCTTGTTGATGCCAATAAAAGTGCCGCTGCAAAAAAATTGGTCAGCACTTATGTCATTTCAGATGAAATGGCTGAAAGGCTGGTTTCTCTGATTATTCCCCAGTTACAATTTGACACTCCCATGGATAACAAGGGATTTCTGGTCGTGGGTAACTATGGAACCGGTAAATCTCATTTGATGTCTGTTATATCAAGCCTTGCAGAAGACAGATCCATGCTCGACATCTTGAACCATGAGGGCGCAAGGGCAGCGGTCAAACAGATAGCAGGCCGTTTCAAGGTCGTCCGAACCGAAATCGGTGCAACAACCATGTCCTTGAGAGATATTCTTATTCTAAAACTTGAGGAATTTTTGGACAGTCTTGGTGTTGACTATGTCTTTCCGAAATTCGATACCATCTCCAGTCACAAGCATGCCTTTGAAGATATGATGGATGCGTTTTACAAGGTCTTCCCGGATCAGGGACTGTTATTGGTGGTTGATGAACTCTTAGATTTTCTCCAAACCCGGAAAGATCAGGGGCTGATTCTTGATTTGAATTTTTTGCGTGAAATCGGAGAAGTCTGCAAAGACCTTCGATTCCGTTTCATTGCAGGGGTCCAGGAAGCAATCTTTGACAGCCCGCGGTTCAGTTTTGTTGCCGACAGCATTCGAAGGGTAAAAGACAGATTTGAGCAGGTATTGATTGCCAGAAATGATATTAAATTTGTCGTGGCCGAACGGCTACTAAAGAAAAATGCTGAGCAGCAGACAAAAATCAGGGATTTTCTCACCCCTTTTGCAAAATATTACAGCAACATGAATGAACGGATGGATGAATTTGTCCGGCTTTTCCCGGTTCACCCCGATTATATTGATACATTTGAACGGGTCACCATAGCTGAAAAACGAGAGATTCTGAAAACCCTTTCTAAAGCCATGGAAAATCTCCTTGATCAAGATGTTCCAGAAGATAATCCAGGACTCATTGCATATGATTCCTATTGGGAAGTGTTAAGACAGAATGCATCCTTTCGGACCATTCCGGAGATACGATCCGTTATTGACTGCAGTCAGATTTTGGAATCAAGAATTGAACAGGCTTTTACACGCCCCATATACAAACCCATGGCACGACGACTGATCCGTGCGTTATCCATCCATCGATTGACCACAGGCGATATTTATTCAAGCATGGGCACCACACCGGTGGAGCTTCGGAACAGCCTTTGTCTTTACGACCCCATGATCGCAGAGATGGGCAGCGGAGAGCCGGAACTAGATCTACACACCCATGTCGAAACAGTCTTAAGAGAAATCCATAAAACCGTGAGCGGTCAGTTTATTTCCTCCAACCCGGAGAACCATCAGTATTATCTGGATCTGAAAAAAACAGATGACTTTGATGCCATTATCGAAAACAAGGCAACCACCCTTGGTGAGGCAAAGCTGGACCGGTTCTATTATGAAGCATTAAAAAGGGTGATGGAGTGCCAGAATACCAACACCTATGTCACTGGATATAAAATCTGGGAACACGAGCTGGAATGGCAGGATCGCAGGGCAGCCCGCACCGGCTACCTTTTCTTTGGCGCCCCCAACGAACGGTCAACTGCTGTCCCTCAGAGAGATTTTTACCTCTATTTTATCCAGCCCAACGAACCACCCCGATTTAAAGATGCCAAAAAGCCGGACGAAGTATTTTTTAAGCTGACAGGAATGGATGAACCCTTTCTGACTGATTTGAAAAACTATGCAGCGGCATTGGACCTGGCCTCAACCTCTTCAGGAAATGCAAAAGCCACCTATGAATCCAAGGCAAATGGTTTCCTAAGAAAACTGGTTCAATGGTTGCAAAAAAATATGGCAGATTCATTTCAGGTGACCTATCAGGGGCAGTCAAAAACATTAACCGCATGGACAAAAGGAAAATCCATCCGGGAACTTTCAGGCATTTCCCCCCAGGAAACCATTAACTTCAGGGATCTGATCAATATTGTTTCCGGAATTATTCTGTCCCCTTATTTTGAAAACCAGGCATTGGATTATTCTTATTTTTCCATTATGATTACCGGCAAAAACCGATCCCAGGCAGCCCAGGACGCATTAAGGGCTCTTGCCGGACAGGGCAGAACCAAACAGGCCACTGCCGTTCTAGATGCCCTTGAGCTGTTGGATGGAGAAAAGATAGACCCTTACAAATCACGATATGCCAATTTTATTCTTGACCGCTTAAAGTTAAAAGGTCATGGCCAGGTCATCAACCGCAGCGAAATTATCCAGGAGGATCATGGCCTCGAATACATGGACCCTCAATCTGCAAGGCTGGAACCGGATTGGGCAATTGTCACGATTGCAGCCCTCGTCTATTCAGGGGATCTGATCCTGGCAGTCCCGGGGAAAAAATTTGATGCCACCGGATTAAAACAGTTGGCCAGTACCACCATGGATGAACTCATTCATTTCAAGCACCTGGAACAGCCAAAGGAATGGAATATCCCGGCTTTAAAAGCACTTTTCGAGCTTCTGGGGATGACGCCCGGCATGGCGCTGTCCATCACCCAGGGCGATGATGCCCCTGTAGCACAGCTCCAGCAGGAGGTCGGGGAAACCGTTAAAAAAATTGTCCTCATACAGCAGGCCATGCGGGAAGGCCTTGTTTTCTGGGAACAGGACCTAATGACAGATTCAAGAATCGCAGCACAAAATAAAATTCTTGAATCTGCCAAAACATTTTTTGAATCCCTTCAGGCCTATTCAACCCCGGGAAAATTAAAGAACTTCCAGTACACTGCCCAGGAAGTCGAATCCTTTAATACCGCCATAAAGACCCTTGATGCCATCGCTGCCATGCAGCAATTTATCTCAGACATGGGAAACCAGACGTCCTGGCTGTCAAATGCCAGATCTGTCCTGCCTGAAAACCATGACCCCAAGGTGGATAACTGGACTGACCGAATGACAGTCCTGCGAAAAGATATTCTCAATGACATCCAGGCTCAGGATTTTGGAAAAGGAAAAATTAACACGTCTGCTTTCCACCAGAAACTGTCCGGGCTGAAAAAAGAATACATGACCATCTACATGGATCTGCACACCAAAGCGCGGCTGGGAATCAATGATGACAAGCGCAAGACAAAATTGATGACAGATTCGAGGATTCAATCCCTTCAAAAACTTGCAGGGATTGAGTTGATGCCCAGACAGCAGCTCAATGATTTCCACAATAAGCTCGCGCCTTTAAAAAGTTGTTTTGCAATGACTGAAAAGGATCTTGAAAAATATCCCATCTGCCCTCACTGCAATTTCCGTCCATCTGTTGAGCAACCCAAGGGGGCCGGGAGCCTGGTTCTGGACAAATTGGACGATGATCTTGATACGATTCTTTCAAACTGGACCCAAACCCTGTTGGACAACCTGGAGGGTCCGATTACAAGGGATAATCTGGATTTATTGAAGATTGATGAAAAAACGAGTGTTGATGCGTTTCTGAGCACCAGGTGTTTGCCAGATCCCCTGGACAACGATTTTATTCATGCGGTTAAACAGGTCCTGTCCGGGCTGGCCAGGGTCAGTCTCTCCATGACAGATCTTCAAACAATCTTGCAGAAAACCGGGGGGCCTTCAACCCCGGATGAGATGAAAAAACGGTTTGGGGATTTTGTGGATACCTTGACAAAGGGCAAAGACCCGGCAAAAGTTAGAATTGTTCTGGAATAGGAGATCCCATGACCATCAGCCAGGAAAAATTGTTGTCTTTGTTAAGGGCCCATGAATGGAATGATATAGAATTCAAAGAGGCCAAAAAAGGCGTGCCCAGAGATTCCTATGAATCTGTATCTGCCTTTGCCAATACAAAAGGGGGACATCTGGTTTTTGGCATTCAAAAAAAAGAAACCCAGTTTAATCTCGTCGGCATTCAGGAGGTAGACCAGATACAAAATGATTTCTTAACCACCGTAAGACAAAAAGATAAAATCAACGTGGAATTGAATATCAAGGAATCCCTTCATACCATCGACGGCCAGGACATCCTGGTTTTTTATATCCCGGAAGCAGCCAGAAAGGACAAACCCGTATTTTTAAACAATACCCCCAACAGGGCTTTCATTAGAAAAGGCGCCTGTGATGTAAAATGCACCCCTGCAGAACTTATGCGGTTTGTCAATGATGCGTCCATTGATCGATTTGATGGTCAGCCCCTTGATCTTGACCCATCCAAATGCTTTGATGCCAAAGATATAGACTGGTATCGAAAGCAATATGAAAAAAAGGAAGGGAACCGATCGTATGAAGAGGCAGACTCCCTGGAGTTCCTGTTTCAGCTGGGGCTGCTCAGAGATACAAAAAAAGGCCGAAAACCCACAATAGCGTCCATCCTCCTGTTCGGGACAGACGGATATCTGCGGGATATCCTCCCCCGGCCGGTCATCGACTGTCAGCGGTATGGGTTTAAATCAGATGCCTATGCGTCTGGTGAACGCTGGCTGGATCGTACCCTGTGTGATTATAATCTGATTCAAAGCCTTCGCTCTGTCCTGGAATGGTATTGGAAATTTGCCGAAATTCCCTTTGAGGTGGATCCCAAAACCATGCAAAGAAAAGACACACCCCCGGACTATATTGCCTTTCGCGAAGCCATCATCAATATGCTGATCCACCAGGATTACACAGACCATTCAAGAAAAGCTGAAATCCTTCATTTCACGGATCTCACAAAATTCTGGAACCCGGGCGATGCTTTCACAGATGTGGATGATCTTCTGGCACCCGGTGCCAAGGAAGTGAGAAACCCCAGAATTGTTACCGCGTTCAGGCGAATCGGATTCAGTGAAAATGCAGGATGGGGATTGCAGGATGTGTTTAAAAACTGGCGGGAACTTGGGAATATCCCCCCGCAAATCATTAATAATAAGGCCGCAAAAACCTTTGAACTGATACTGCAAAAAGAACTTCTCCTTTCCACTGATCAACTTGAATTTCAAACCAGTGTCGGGGTCCACCTTTCAAAGGATGAAGCTGCCGTGTTTGCCTTTGCCTGCAAACAAAAAGAGATCACCCTCCAGGATATTCGAAATATTTCAGGAAAATCTTTCAACGACAGTCAAAAAATTGCAGACAAACTGATCACCCAGGTTCTCCTTTCAGAAACAACCCCGGGAAGATTTTCACTATCTTCGGCCATGGACGAACGGTTCAAAAATTATGATGGCCCCGCCCTTGACAATAAAGGGGCCCATGATGAGGCCCATGATGAGGCCCATGATCATTTGACTGAAACAGAGTTGCAGATTCTTAAATTCAGCATTGCCCCAAAAAGCACACAAGAATTATTAAAGTTGCTGGGGTACCGTTCAAGAACGGGAAACTATAAAGCGGCTTTATATAATCTTTTGTCAAAAAATTATATCGAAATGACGATTCCTGAGAGGCCGAGGAGCAAAAATCAAAAATACCGGCTGACACAGACAGGCAAACACCTTATCGAAAAACGAAACATTGATACTCAGATCTGAAATATAAAGGATTGTTCATATGGGCACCAGAGAACCTGAATTGTTTAAAACCAAAATTGTAAAAGCCAAAGAGGGGTCCGGCAAACTGTTTGAAGAAGTATTTGAAAAAAAGCAGGGGTCTGTCACCTGCCTGGGAATAGAGTTTAAAAATGATGATGCCCGAAGAATTTATTTTACAGATATTTTGCGAGAACAACTCAAGGATCCTGAATTTAGAAAAATTGAAGGCTTTCCCTTTGGCGAGGATGAGGACATCCTGGCCCTGTCAGATCCCCCCTATTATACAGCCTGCCCTAACCCATGGATCCAGGATTTTATCGAAGAATGGGAAGCCCAGAAACCCAAAAAACCGGAAGGTTATCAATATCACAGAGAACCCTTTGCCGCCGATGTGAGCGAAGGTAAAAACGATCCCATTTATAATGCCCACTCTTACCATACAAAAGTCCCCCATAAGGCAATTATGCGTTATATCCTGCATTATACCGAGCCTGGAGATATTGTTTTTGATGGCTTTTGTGGTACCGGCATGACCGGGGTAGCAGCACAAATGTGTGGGGATCAAGCAACTGTTGAATCTCTTGGTTATCAAGTGAAATCTGACGGCACCATTCTTCAACAGGAAGAAACAGAAGACGGGAAAAGAACTTGGACACCTTTTTCAAAACTCGGTGCGCGAAAAACTATTTTAAATGACCTTTCTCCTGCTGCTACTTTTATTGCTTATAATTATAATACGCCTTTTGATGTTCATGCCTTTGAGCGTGAAGCAAATCGAATTCTAAAAGAAGTTGAAAAAGAATGTAGTTGGATGTATGAAACTAATCATTCTGATGGCCGCAAAGGAAAAATCAACTATACAGTTTGGTCAGATGTTTTTGTCTGTCCAGAATGTGCATCTGAAATAGTGTTTTGGGACGTAGCCGTCGACAAAAGCACTTGGCAAGTAAATGACCACTTTTCATGTTCTGTTTGTGGAATTCAGCTTGGAAAACGAAATTTAGAACGGTCGTGGGTTTCCCAATTTGACAAAGCTTCTGCTGACGTCGCAAAGCTCGCTAAGCAAATACCAGTTTTAATTCACTACAAAATTGCGAGTAGCTCATTCACAAAGAAACCGGACGAAGGTGATCTTCTTGTTCTAGAAAAAATTACGAACTCGATCATTCCTTATTGGTACCCCACTGACAGACTGCCAGACGGGGATAAAATGTCTGACCCCCGTGGCGTAGGGATTCAAAAAGCCAGTGAGTTTTACACTAAAAGAAGCCTTTTTAATTTATCAAAATATGCAGATTTGGCTAGGAGAACAAGCCTGAATAATAGGCTTCTGGTAAACCTTACATCCTCTGCAATTGTTTTGAGTCGTCAATATCGATTTCGATCTCAAGGTGGAAATATCGGTGCCGGAGGTGGTCCCATGAATGGAACATTGTATGTGCCATCTCTATCAAAGGAAATTCCTGTAACCAAAGTCATTGGGCAGCACATTGCGAGGAGAGTTAAGGTTTTTATGTCCCTGAATAAAGGTGTTAATGCTCTCCAAACAGGATCATTTTCATCATTGCTGAATTTGCTTGAGGATAGTATCGACTATCTGTTTATCGATCCCCCATTTGGTTCCAATATAATGTATTCGGAACTAAATTTTCTTTGGGAATCGTGGCTTCGAGTAAAGACAAACAACAAAGAAGAAGCGATCGAGAATAGAACACAAAAGAAAAGAAGTATTGAATATCGACAATTGATGGCTGCCTGTTTCTCAGAGGCTTACCGAACCCTCAAGCCTGGTCGCTGGATTACTATAGAATTTTCCAATACTAAGGCTGCGGTTTGGAACAGCATTCAGACCGCTTTGACTGAAGTAGGATTTATCGTTGCTAATGTATCCTCACTCGATAAAAAGCAAGGTAGCTTTAATGCTGTAACAAACACTACATCAGTCAAGCAGGACCTTGTCATATCCGCATATAAGCCCAACGGTGGTTTTGAAAAGAGATTTATAAATGAAGCAGAATCTGAAGAAGGTGTTTGGGACTTTCTTCGCACGCATTTAAAATATTTACCGGTTATCAAAAAATTAAATCAGGATTTCATCGCTATCCCGGAACGTGATCCAAGGATCCTTTTTGATCAGGTAGTCTCTTATTATGTCCGCAAGGGATTCCATGTGCCTCTTTCCAGCAAGGAATTTCAGATTGGTCTTGGGCAGAGGTTTCCCGAAAGCGATGGTATGTATTTTTTATCCGAACAAGTGGCGGAGTATGATAAAAAGAAAATGACTGGTAATGGGAAATATAAGCAGATTGAAATTTTTGTATCTGACGAATCCTCTGCTATTGAATGGCTACGAATACTTTTAAAAGAAAAACCCCAGTCAACCCAGGATATCCATCCGCAATTCATTCAGAAAACACAAAGATCCTGGAAAAAAAGTGAACAGCAAGTTGAGCTGTCTGGCCTACTGGATCAAAATTTTCTTTGTTATGATGGCAAAGGACGTGTTCCCGCTCAAATTCATTCCTATCTTTCTACCAATTTTAAAGATATGCGCAACCTTGAAAAAGATGACCCAGTCTTGATGGCTAAGGCAAAAAACAGATGGTATGCACCAGATCCAAACGAGGCAGAAGATCGTGAAAAAGTCCGTGAAAAATCATTGTTAAAAGACTTTGAACAATACAGGCAGGCCACCAAAAAATTGAAAATTTTCAGGCTGGAAGCTGTGAGAACTGGATTTAAAAAGGCCTATTTGGAAAAAAACTATCAAACCATTATCGATGTGGCCCAAAAAATTCCAAACAGCATATTAGAAGAAGACCCAAAACTTCTCTTGTGGTATGATCAGGCAGTAACAAGAATGGGAGACGAATAATATGGCAAGAGCAGATTTATTAACAAGCCTTGTTAAATTTGGTGTTAAAAACGACAAGGTTAAATTCAGAAAAGTTGTGGAAGCGATTATTGCTGAAGAGCGGGCAAAACAGCATACTGTCCTCGCCGAAAAGCTTGAAGTGCTTTTACAGATTTCTAATACAGAGAAGCCAGGGACGAATGGTGTATCTATGATGGATCAGCGAATCGGAAATTTCGTTCATGAAGTCATACCCCAAAAAAAGATGGATGAGTTGATATTACCCAGCGAAGTGCACCAAATCTGTAGGGAAGTTGTAAGGGAACATCACAGATCTGATTTGCTCCGCTCTTATAATTTGGAGCCCCGGAACAGAATTCTTTTAATCGGCCCACCGGGAAACGGGAAAACCTCTCTTGCCGAAACCCTGGCTGAAGCATTAATGATTCCGCTGCTTGTTGTCCGCTATGAAGGGGTTGTCGGTACATATCTTGGAGAGACGGCCAACCGGCTTCGACGTCTTATCGAGTACAGCTGTACCCGTAAGTGTGTTTTATTTTTTGATGAATTTGAAACCCTTGGAAAAGAGCGTGGAGATACTCATGAAACCGGTGAAATCAAGCGTGTTGTTAGCTCTCTTTTAATGCAGATCGATTCTCTTCCATCCCATGTTGTGGTCATAGGCGCGACAAACCATCCGGAATTACTGGATAGGGCTGTTTGGAGACGGTTTCAGATCCGGATGCAATTGCCTGAACCTACGAGAGGCAGACTGGAAGAATGGTTTGAAAAATTTGAACGACGAATTAAAACGCCGTTGGGCCTAACGCCCGGGACCCTGGCAAAAAAATTATACGGTATGAATTATGCCGAAGCTGAGGAATTTGGGGCAACTATTTACAGGCAATTTGTTCTTGAACAACCGGATGCTGATATGAAATCAATTGTTAACAGAACTATAAAGCATTGGAAAGTACGCACTGTAAAAGTTGAACCACAAAATGGAGGGACTGAATAATGGCGGAGAGGCCTTTATTACTGTTTCCTATTCCTGAAATGGCCGATCGTACAAAGCAGAAACCCGGTTTTGGAAGAATTCATAAACCAGCTCATTCCAGGCAAGGGTATCGATTGTCACCTATATTTTCCCAACTTCAAACAGCATTTCAGGCCAGGAGGGTTGAAATCCAGCAGAATACCACCGGGATAGACCCTGAACAGGTATTGGTAATAGAAACAATTGGCAGCATTGAAAATTTTGCTAATGCAGTAAAAAAAATAGATGGCCTTGAGTGGATGGGGGAAATTGAAGTAGATGAAATATCTCCGGATGAAGATTTTTTCATTGAAACTGACCCGGAAAAAGATTTGTCCGGGAGGCTTTATCTGGTAATGACCAACCAGACCGCTCTGAATCAGATGCTCTCTTTGTGGACACAATATCAGGCAGATCAGAATATGCAATTTCAGCGAGGACTTACAAAATTCAGAGATGTGTTCCTCTGTTTAAAAGATATCCGCCGTTGGGGTATTCAGGATCGGCTGTATGAAACAGGAGTCATGGATATCTGGCTGGAAGACTTGAAATATGAAGAAAATGAAGTGATCCGTTTTGAAACTGAACTTTGGTATCGTGGAAGCACCAATAGACGGGCTCAAAGTGAAAGTCAGGTAACTGAATTGATACAAGAGCTTGGCGGCCGAGTCCTCAGTCAATGTGCTATTAGCGAAATTGCCTATCATTCTTTGCTTGCCGAATTACCAAGAAATTCAATTCAGGACCTGATAAATCATCCAGCAACAGAATTGGTTAAATGCGATAACATCATGTTTTTCAGGCCGGTGGGCCAGATGGCAACCGATAAAAAACAGTTTGAAGGGAATTTTTCTGAAATGAGCCGCCAGAACATCCCTGTGCCATCTGGAAATCCGACAATATGCATACTGGACGGTCTTCCTTTACAGAATCATGAGCTGCTTTCAAGGCGATTGATTTTAGATGACCCCGATAATTGGGCTGAAGATTATCCTGCTGCAGATCGTATTCATGGAACTGCTATGAGGTCTCTTGTCATACATGGTGATCTGAACGACGGTACAAATGCTTTAAGGCGGCCGGTTTATCTTCGCCCGATAATGAAACCTTTTCAGATGTTGGACTCGCGTATTGAGCAGGTTCCAAATAATATTTTAATTGTCGACTTGATCCATCGATGCGTAAAAGAACTTTTTAACGATGATGAAGACGTCATCACCTCAGATATTAAAATCATCAATCTTTCCATAGGCGATCCCAGCCGTCAGTTTACTCAGCTCATGAGCCCATTAAGCCGACTGATTGATTGGTTAAGTCATAGATACAATCTTCTTTTTATCATTAGTGCCGGTAATCATAAACGTGTTATCAACACTTGAATATCAGAAGATGCTTTTGAAGCCTTGGCATCGCAAGAACGTGAAAAGACAATTATCAGATCGATTTATGAAGATGCAAGGAACAGAAGGTTGCTTTCTCCTGCTGAAAGTATCAATGTAATTACTGTGGGCGCTATTCACAGCGATAATGCCAGTGTGGACTATTTAGGGGATCGAATTGATATTTACGACGAATTCTTCCCAAGTCCTGTATCATCATTTGGAAGTGGATACAGGCGTTCTTTAAAACCTGATCTAACTTACCCAGGAGGGAAACTTCTTTATAAAAAACCATTATTAAGGGGAGAAACACTTTGTTTAGAGCCTACCTTTTTTCGCTCAGCACCGGGCAATCAAGTGGCAAGTCCAGGCAGAGGATACGGATCGCTTGACAGTACTGCCTTTTACAGCGGCACAAGCAATTCTGCTGCTTTAATAAGCCGTTCTGCAGGCTTGTGTTATGATTCGCTCATTGAAATTTTTGAAAATCAGGCACCGGATCAGGATTATAAATCTCTTGCATCTCCTCTTTTGAAAGCAATGCTTGTTCATGGATGCAAATGGAATGAAGCAGGTTCCCGTCTCGAATCCATTCTGCGAACCCCGGATAATAGCCGCCAATTAAAAAATTATATCAGCCGGTGGTTGGGGTATGGTGTTCCTGAAATAGAAAAAGTTCTTGACTGTACTGATCAAAGAGCAACTTTATTGGGTTTTGGTCAACTCAATGATGGCGAAGCCCATGTTTTCAATTTACCCATGCCACCTTCATTAAACGCAAAAAGAGAATTAAGAAGGTTAACAGTAACATTAGCCTGGCTTTCACCGATAGCCCCCAGCACACAAAAATACAGAATTTCAAGTCTGTGGTTTGAGGTAGAGAATGATATGCTTGCAGCATCAAGGACAGATGCTGAATGGAGATCGGTAAGAAGGGGGACTGTTCAGCATGAAATATTCCAGGGTGAACGGGCTGTTCCTTTGGATGATGGTGATTCACTCCCAATAAAAGTAAATTGCAGGAAAGATGCAGCAAAGATAGAAAATGCTGTTCCTTACGGTTTGGTCGTCTCGTTAGAAGTTGCTGAAGGTGTAGATATTGAAATCTATAATGAGATTCGAACACGAATCATGCCTGCTGTACGGGTGCAGCAAACCCTTTAAAGGGTATCGGGTATGAAAGGTTCCTGGCAACACAGCACCATTCATAACACGACCTGCAAAGTGATCGAAGATCAGGTATTGTGGGGCAAAGCTGTCTGCAGGGTCTGGCTGCAATCCAGCGATGCGGTTGTAAAAGTGCCCAGAGAGAGTTTGAAACCAATTGCCTTTGATCTTGATCCTGAGATTGAAATGGCCAGAATCGGCTACGTTGCATCGGCTGCAAGGGTAGCAGATGTTCTGGAAAATTCCGTTGCCAGGGGAGATGGGTCAGTTCTTCTGGCGCCTATGGATTCAAAAGTCATACCCCTTCCCCACCAGATCCATGCCCTATCCAGGGCCATCATTAATGACAGGGTGAGATATCTTCTGGCAGATGAGGTGGGACTTGGAAAGACCATTGAAGCTGGATTGATCCTTCGGGAACTGAAATTAAGAGGGCTTGTCCGGCGAACCCTTGTGGTGTCTCCCAAAGGAATCGCCACCCAATGGGTCAGTGAGATGCAGACCCATTTTAATGAACGGTTTGAAATGATCCTGGGTGAGGATTTAAAAACCCTTCAGAGGATTTTAAATTCGAAAACCTCTCAAGAAACATTCATTGCTGCAACGCCCTGGACCTTGTTTGACCAGGTGGTGGTCTCCCTGGATTCAGTAAAACCCATGGACCGGCGCCAGGGGTGGTCAAAAGAAAAAATAGAAGCCTATAACAGCAGCCGGTTTGAAGATCTTATCACTGCCGGGTGGGATCTGGTCATTGTGGATGAAGCCCACCGCCTGGGCGGCAGTACGGATCAGGTGGCCCGGTATAAACTGGGAAAGGGGCTTTCAGAGGCAGCACCCTACTTGCTGCTGCTGTCTGCCACCCCGCACCAGGGAAAGACAGACGCCTTTCACAGGCTTATCGGTCTGCTGGATGAAACAAGTTTCCCGGATATTGACAGCGTGACCCGTGAGCGGGTCGCCCCTTTTGTTATCCGGACGGAAAAACGAAATGCCGTGGATGCCAATGGGCATTCTCTTTTCAAACCGCGACAGACCCGGATGTTTCCAGTTCGATGGGAAAGCCGTCATGGTCTGCAGCAACAGCTGTATGAGGCTGTAACCGATTATGTCCGGGAAGGATACAACCAGGCCATCCTGGAAAAAAACCGGCATATCGGGTTTCTCATGATCCTGATGCAGCGTTTGGTGGTGTCCAGCACCCGGGCCATTAGCAGCACCCTGGAGAAAAGGCTTGCCGTAATTCAGGACCGGGTGACCACCCTTGAAAGCCTGGACAAGCCCGGTTTCCCGGATATGGATTCTGAAACCATCTATGATATGGATGCCCAGGAACTTTTGGACGAATTGATTTCAAGCCGAATGACGGCCCTTGAGAATGAAACCGACCAGGTTACCCTCCTGTTGAAAGCTGCCCGGGAATCTGAACTGTCAGGACCCGATGCCAAGGCAGAAAGCCTTATGGATTGGATCTATCAGCTTCAGTCAGAGGAAAACGAATCCGATCTGAAACTCCTGATATTTACAGAGTTCATCCAGACACAGATGATGCTCAAGGAATTCCTGGAAGATCGCGGCATATCGGTGAGCCTTTTGAACGGCTCCATGGATATGGGGTTGTGGAAACAGGCCCAGGAAGATTTCAAGGACAACACCCGGGTTCTGGTGTCCACAGATGCCGGTGGTGAAGGGTTGAATCTCCAGTTCTGTCATGTGATTATTAATTATGACCTGCCATGGAATCCAATGAAGATCGAGCAGCGGATCGGAAGGGTCGACCGCATCGGCCAGTCAAAAACCGTCAGGGCCATAAATTTTGTATTTGAAGAATCTGTGGAGTTCCGGGTACGTGAAGTCCTGGAAGAGAAACTGTCCATCATTTATAAAGAGCTGGGGATCGACAAAATCGGGGATATTCTGGATTCGGCCAAAGCCGGAGAGATCTTCGAAGATATTTTCACCGCTGCCATTCTCGACCCGGATGCCATTGATGTGACCATTGACCAGACCCTGGCAAAGATGAAGGATCAGATGGATGAAATCCGGGAAGCATCCGCCATTTACTCCATTTCAGAACAAGTTGATATCCATGCTGCCCAGCGGTTACGAGGCCATCCGCTTCCTTTCTGGATTGAAAAAATGGTTTTGTCATATCTTGCGGCCAATGGTGGAGCATCCATCAGGAAGCGGTCCTGGTGGGAACTTACCTGGCCGGATAAGTCGGAACATAAAAAAGGGGTATTTCATTCAAAGGATGCCCTCACATATTCCGGAACAGAGCTTTTAAATCTTGAAGATCCAAAAGTCAAAGGCATTGCCCTGCAGATCCCCCAGGTTGTAAAATCGTCACCCATAGCCTGTGTCTGTATTGAAAGCCTGCCAAAGGATCTTGAAGGGATTTGGGGGCTTTTTGAAATCAGGATTGTAGCGCTCGCCTTTTCTCAACATTCCCAGTTAAGGATCCCGACCATTCGCAAGGGATTTATCAGCGTCTTTTCAACCCCTGAGGCAAAGGTGTATCTACCGACAGCAAGACATATCTGGGAGGCATTGTCACAGGAAACACCCATTTTCAAGGGGGTGATGCCCTCTGAATCTTCCATGGATGCATTTGAACAGCTTGAAAAAATCACTGAAACATATGGACAGGAACTCTTCAATACATTACGCCAGGATCATATCAATGCTCTTGAAAAGGAAAGGGGGGAATACTTTTTTAACTCCCGACAAAAGGCCATTGAACTGGTCGGCCTGCAAGAGGTAAGGCAATTCAGGATCAAAAATCTGACCCGGGAAAAATCTGTCTGGCAAAAGGACTTGACTGCAGCTGCCCGGATCATCCCTGAGATAAGACCGATTTTATTGCTGAATATTGAAAAGGAAGGAGCCCATGGATAACTGGAGAGACATGATTCTTGCTCAATTTATCCCCGGTGTCAGCAAATTAACGATGGTGGCCGATCCTGACCATCTTTTCACCGAAGAAAAACTGGTCATCAATCTTACAGAAATCGGATTTAAGCGCATTGAATTTAATGATACCATTGAATTCAGATTTTTCTATGAATCCCATTACAGACAGAATCCGAGTATCGATAGTGATCTTGTAATGGTACTGAGTGCCAGGCAGGCTCAATTGGAAAAGCTTCCCTATGATCTGCTGAAAACCGGAAGAAAAATGCATTTCAGCCTATGGGAAATTTTCCCTAACCTGAGCTATCCAATAGTTGAGCAGTTGGATCGAAGTTACCTGGATGATTTATTTTCTGCCCAGAAAAAAAACAAGCCCGACCGCATGGGTGACAATGCAACCAAAGATTTTGTTCTCCGTCATGTTTTTAAAATTACAGCAGAGCTTATCAGTACAAAAATTGACCTTCTTCGGGTGTTACTGCGATTGCATTACAGCCATCTTGAACTGCCGGGGACACTATCAAGCTGGCTGACAGAGGTGCTCCAATCCCAAGCCGAATTTCATGAATGGCCTTTGGAAACAATCATAAGAGATGAAAAGGCCTTTCTTGCATTTTTACAGGAAAGATGGCCAGTTTTTCTGGATTCTTTAAAAACTTTGCCAGATCAAATTGATGAAGATTTCAGCAAGTATGGTCTGAAATTCAAAGGGCCTGAAATATTACCCTTTGACCATCAGGACATTCTTGTTTATATGGATAACCTTTTTGTTGAAAGAAAACTTACGCCCATAGCTGATAACAGCAAAAAGCTGGACCTCACCACCTGGATCAAAAGTGGTGTTTCCCTTGATGATGAAGCGGATAAGCAAGGCCGCTTTTCACGTCTTCTTGAACTTCTGGAAGAACAGCTGCCTACTAAAAGCAGCCGATATTCAGACTGGATATCATTTGCCCTGAAAAAAGCAGAGCTTGAAGCCATTGCC